>DXLY01000099.1 GCA_019414465.1 Collinsella sp. | reverse complement strand
GGCGGACCCCTACACGCTCACGTCTCAGGAGCAGCACATCATCGACAAGCTCGTGTCAGAGTTTGTCACCGCCGATCACCTGCATCGCCATATCGATTTCCTCTATTCCCACGGCTCGATTTACAAGGTCGCCAACGGCAACCTGCTCTTCCACGGCTGCGTTCCGCTCAACGAAGACGGCACCTTTAGCAGCATGAACTGCCTGGGCACCTGGCACGCTGGCCGCGATTATCTCGATTTTTGCGACCACATCGCCCGCCGCGCGTGGCGCGTGGGCGACCGCGATGCCCTCGACTGGATGTGGTACCTGTGGATTGGCTTCAATTCACCCGCCAGCGGACGCCTGGTGCGTACCTTTGAGCGCGCCTATATCGCCGATAAGAGCACCTGGGTCGAGCCGATGGACCCGTACTTTACGCTTACCAAGTCGCCCTCGGTCTGCGATGATATCATGCGCGAGTTTGGCGTCGCGCCCATGGCATGCTCGCCGACCGGCCACATCATCAACAGCCACACGCCCGTTAAAACCACCAAGGGCGAGCAGCCCATCCGCGCCGAGGGCAAGCTGCTGGTCATCGATGGCGGCTTCTGCCGCGCTTACCATCCCAAGACGGGCATCGCCGGCTATACGCTCATCTCGAGCTCGCGCGGCTGCCGCCTCAAGTCGCACCGGGCCTTTACGACGGTTGCCGAGGCACTCACGCGCAACGTGGACATCGAAAGCGAGACCAACCGTTTTGACCAAGCGGACCGTCGCCGCATGGTGAGCGACACCGATACTGGCGCCAAGATCCGCAGCCAAATCCAAGACCTGCGTCAGCTGCTCGATGCATATAGAAACGGTGCTATCGAGGAGCGCGCCTAGCACCACCCGCGGGGATTGGCTAAACTTGCTGAGTTTGTCATCCCCGCGGCGCTTCGGCGCCAGCTTAAGGCAGGTACCATGCAAAAGCTCCTTGCGCAGATCATGAAGTTTGGCGTCGTCGGCGTCATTGCCACGGTCATCGACTTTGGCATTATGAATCTGCTCCACTACGGTCTGGGCCTCAACATCCTAATCGCCAACACCAGCGGCTTTATCATCTCACTCATCTTTAACTACCTCGCAAGCATGAAGTACGTGTTTGCGCACAAGGAAGGCATGAGCCGCCGCCGCGAGTTCATCATCTTTGTCGTGCTGTCCGTGATCGGTTTGGTGCTCAACGACGGCATCGTGCTGGCGCTCAACGCCGGCCTGGGACTCGAGGCCAATATCGCCAAGATCTGCGCCACCGCGCTTGTCATGGTCTACAACTTTGTGACTCGAAAAATCTTCCTGGAGGGCGACGAGACAAAATAGCTCGAAACCCCTGCAGCATTACGGCGCCCACGGACGACGCGCACTCAGCGCAGTATCGTCCGTGGGTGTCGCTCGTTTACGGGCAAATATTTTACGTTTGCGGATTAGCTCTTGAAAATTTGGCGAGTTCATATAGTTATTGGCAAAGACCTTACGTTTCCCTTGTAAAAGCTCTAAAGTATCCTCTGCTCGATTCATCAACGCATTGGATGTGATTACGTGCGCAAGGCGCTGGCACAACCTCATACCAAGCAGTTCCTCAAGTTTGCTGTCGTGGGTCTTATCTCCTTTGGCATCGACTGGGGCATGCTCATTGCGCTCGTCGAGCTGTTCCACCTCGACTTTTTGATGAGCACCACGGTTTCGTTTATCACGTCCGTCGTGGTCAACTACTGGCTCAGCATGAAGTACGTGTTCGACCACCGCGAAGGCATGAGCCGCAAGCGTGAGTTCACGATCTTCACCATCCTGTCGGTGATCGGCCTGGGCCTCAACGACCTGTATATGTTTGTGGGCGTCACGTTTTTGAGCATCGGCTACCAAGCCATGAAGGCCATCGCCACGTTCCTCGTCACCTGGTACAACTACTTCAGCCGCCGCTTCTTCCTCGAGGGCGCACGGTCATAGTCGATTCCCTATTTGCTTGAATGTATAACCGGTTGGAATTCCCATTCCAACCGGTTTTTTGTTTGCCGAGAGACCCGGCGACCCAGTCCCATTCGCACGAAAAACGGGCGGCCCGGATGTTTGTCCGAACCGCCCGTCTGGCGCGCTATGTCGAGGCCTCTAGCCCGTTACGTAATACCAAACGACGTTGTCGCCATTGGAGAGAACGTAGTTACTGCAGGCCGTCATGGGCGTTGTGCCGTTGACGGAGTACATCCAGCCGCTCGTGCCGCCGTACTGTTTCTCGGCCAAACCACCAATCGCAGAAACATACGTGCCGTACGATGAGCCGTGTGCGTTGACAGAAAGGCCCAGCGCGCACAGGGCATCGTAAACGGTGGCGCCTTCGTTAAAGGTAAAGGTGCCGCCAGAGGACACGGGATTGCCCACAGCGCTCGATGTGACCGAAACCGTCACCGTAACGTAGTTGGACTCCTGTGAGCCGCTTTGGCTGCCCGAGGAGGCGTTTCCACCATTAGAGGATGAGGCTCCATCAGACGACTGGCCACCGCCCGAAGAAGCACCGCCAGACGCATTGGAAGTATCACCGGCTCCCGTATTTTGGGCAGCGGATTTATCGCCAGACCTCTTGCTGTCCTGACCATCGGACTTCTTGCTATCCGAGCTTTTGTCCGATTCCTTGTGCGAAGACTCGGAATCATCCTTGGCGTCGTTCGAGCCCTTGGACTCATCTTTTGCAGCATCCGAAGATTTGGAATCCTTGGAACTGGCCTCGCCCGAAGCGGTAGACGAGCCAGACCCATTGTCATCCTTGGAAACGACGCTCTCCCCCGTCACGGACTGAAAAATCCAATCAACGGACCAGGCGCCGCTCTCGGAGGGATGGACAAAGCCCAGCGAGACGACGATCAGAATGGTGCACGCGGCAGTCAGAACGCCAAGGAGCGCTTTGTGCCGTGGGGCGGGCGCCGCCGAAGCGGCGCCCTTTTGCTTTGGATCATCGAGCTGGATAAACGAGGAGTCGGGCTGTTGCCCGCTGGTCTCCTTGGGCTTATCGGGCATTACCGTCACCCTTGCCGCGCTTGGTCAGCACGAAGACGGCGATGAGCGCGAGGCCAATCACGCCGGCGGCGATGCCAACGATGGCGAGCGGATTGGTGCCAGCCTCCTGCTCGGCAGCACTAGAGGACTTCTTAGCAGCGGTCGTGGAAGCAGCACCCGTATCGGACTTGGAATCGGACTTCTTGTCGGACTTCTTGTCGGACTTGCTGTCCTTCTTGTCAGACTTCTTCTCGTCCTTCTTATCGGACTTATCGGAGTCCTTCTGGTCGGACTTGTTGTCCTTGGTCTCGGTCTTGGTCGACACCGTCGTCTTGGTCGTCGGCTTATGACCCGGGGCGACAGCGCCGCCCTTCGAGCCGGAGCCGGAACCCGTGCCAGCGCCAGTGCCGGAACCAGTACCGGTACCAGAACCGCCGCCGCCATTCGAACCAGCGCCGCCATTACCGCCAGGGTTAACGACATTCTTGGTCCACTTGGCATACAGCGTCAGATCGGCCGTCACCGGCGTGCTAAAGTCATACGCCTGCGTGCAAGCCTCATCGGTATACCAACCGCCGAAAGTGTAGCCATCGCGCGTCGGATCGGCCGGCTTGACCAGCTTGCCATCGGCCGTAGCAACAAACTTAGTGTCGCAAGCAGACCCGCCGTTGGAATTAAAGGCAACCGTCCAAGACTCAACGGCCCCGAGCTTGAACAGCGTGCCCGAGTCATTGATGTAGTACAGGTTGCCAGATGCATCGGCAATGACCGGAGAGTCACAGTACTGGTAATGGCCAGCCGCATCATAAATCTGCGTCGCCTCTGCATCGCCGAGCGTATAGCGATACACGCCACCACCAGCAGAGTAGTTGACGTAATCCTTGCTATCCGCGCTGTTAACAGTGAAGTACACATAGGTCTTGCCGTCCTGAACACTCACCAGCGGAGTAGCAGCAATACCGTTGAGGCCAGCCGGCAGCGCCTTGCCATCGGCAGCAGCGACCATCGTGGTCTTACCCGTCTTCAGGTTATAGAGAACCAGAGCAGAGCCAGTAGCCGTCTGTCCGCCGACAATCAAGTTTTCGCCAGCCACCGCCGGGGCGCTCATGTTATTCGTAAGGCCCAGATCAACCGTCTTCTGTTCACTCAGCACGCCCTTTGCCGAAAGCGAAATCACATGGAGCTTTCCGTCGTGCGTCATCTGATAGAAGGTCGAACCATTGGACGGATCGGCAATGCAATCGGCATTTGCGACAGCGCCGAGCTTCATGGTCGAAACGACATCGCCCGTCGTCTTATCAATGCACTTAAGCGTGCCCGCGCTCGTAGGAACAATGGCGTACTTATCCGTCAGCGCAGCGCCAGTCCAATAATAGCCCTCGGAGGGGTCAATGTTCTGCCAAGAAACTTCGCCCGTGGCAATCTTGATACGCTTCAGGGAGCCGTTGCCGTAGGTCGCGTTGTAGTTCTCGTCATACGAAATATCGACCGTACCAACATAGACGTACTCGCCGTCCGAAATCACGGTGCAGGAGCTCTGCGTCAAGTCCGTCAAACCAGGCGTCAGCCACTTGCAGATCAGCTTGTCCGCAGTAATCGCCTGGACCGCACCGCCGTTGAGCGGAACGATGATAAGGCCGTTGGTATAGATCGGACGAGAGGTGTAGCTCACCTTGGAGGCAAGCGGCGCAGAGGCAACCTTTTTGCCCGTGGACGAGTCGATCTTAATGAGCTCGTTCTCGGTCGCGATGTACACAAAACCGTTAGCAATGACAGGCTCGCTGCAGTTGGCATACTGCTGGCCAGACTCGGCCTTCCAATCGAAGGCCCACTTAAGACCGGCGGCCTGCGCAGGCGTCTTGGCATCCGTTACGGTCGAACCGTTGCCACTGTTGCCGTAGCCGGCCCACTCGGCATCCCAATCAGGAGTCGTCGCACTCGGGTCCACGACAATCTTGTCGGGATCGGGCATGGGCGAATCGTCGGTGGTATAGGCAAGCGTAACCTTATCGCCGCTCTTGAGCGTAATCTGGTTGGCGCAGAGTAAGGAGGGCTCTCCATTGATATACAGGTGCCAAGATTTATTGGTCGCAGCATCCCAGGCATACGGCTTGTGATCGAACGGCGAGTTGATGGAATTGAGGAACCAGTACTCACCACTCTGGGAGCCGTTGTACGTAACGCCCTTGGCCTTCAGGACCGTCTCAATAAGGTTCTGGGCAGTAGAGCCTTCGGGCAAAGAAACACTGCTTGCCGAGCCCCAGCAAGTATTGTTGCCGTTGACATCGGGGCCGACAACATCGACAGACCCAAGAACCTGACCGGGGAGGGCATCGGCGTCAGCACCATACATAAAGGTGACGGCGTCGCCCTCTTGGAGCTCGTAGTTGCCGGCACCGACCGTGGCGGACTTGCCATTTACATAGAATTGCCAATAACTGCGGGTCGCAGGATCATACTTATAGGTCTTACCGTCAAGCGGCGATTTAATGCCGCTGAGGTACCAGCCCCAAGACTCTTCACTAGCAACGAGATCAAGACCAGTCTGCTCCAGCAGATCCTTGGCAGTAGAGCCCGCCTTGAGACTCATCTGACCCGTCGAAGCCCAAACCTGCTGCTTGCCGTCCTTGTCCTTACCGAGGACCTGAACGGAAGCATGGACAGAATCGGAGGGCAACTGGTCGCCCCAGCCACCGTAGAACCACGTAACGGTATCGCCAGCATGAATGGTGACATTGTCTGCCGTGCAGTCGCTCGACTTGCCGTTGATGAACAGCTGCCAATAGGTCGAATAATCGAGCGGCTTACCCAGCTCAACGCCGTTGTACTTAAGGCTCAGAATGAAGGAGCCCGCAACAACGGCATCGATGTCATTCGCCTCGAGCGCGACCTTCGTAAGGTCAAGTGCGTTCGAGCCGGACGTCACCACATACTGCGCGTTATCGACCCAAGTCTGAGTCTTGCCCTGGGCATCGCGACCAATGACGGTCACATTTGCGGCAACCTGGTCCTTAACGACAGGGGACGAGCTACCAGCCGTATAGGCAAACTCAATCTTCTGCCCCTGGGTGAGCTTGACGCCGCTCGCGCCAACCGAGGAAGACGCGCCGTCAACAAACAGCTGCCAGTAGGCATAAGTCGCCGGATCGAAGGCAAGCGTGCGGCCATCGCTCGGGGACGTGATGCTTTCGAGGTAAAAACCGTATGCCGTGTTCGGATCGTATTTCGCCTTGAAGCCCACCTTCTGCTGCAGCTTAACGAAGGCGTCCGCAGCCGTCGCGCCCTCGTCGAGCTTGAGTTGCGTAGGTGCCACCCAGGTCTGAGCCTTGCCGTCGGCATCGATGCCGATAATCGAGAACGAGACCTCGACTTGCTTCTTGGCGACATCGCCGGTTTCTGTCGGGTTCTCTGTCTGGACGGCAGTCGCGGCGGCAGATCCTGCTTGGCCAGCGGATGCCGTCGAAGACCGCTCGCTCGCGGTAGGGTTCTCCCCCGTCGCCGAGCCCTCGTCGCCAGTTGCCGCCTCTGTTGTGGCGGCACTAGCTGCAGGCGCGCCCTCGGAATCCGAAACCTCGGCCTTACCCTGGTCGGCAGCACCGTCCGCGGCCCCCGTGCCCTCACTCGGTGTCGCAGCCTGAGCCACAGCCTCGGCAATGCCCTCGGCGCCCTCGGCCCACAGCTGAGCCGGCGTGGTGCCAAAGGCCATCGCGAAGGCCAGGAATGCCACCAGGCCGCGCTTGGCTACGCCGCGCGCAATTGCGCCACGGCGATGCGAGACGCGCTGGCGCTCGTCCACAAACATATCCATTTGCCTCCCATTGTCTGTACTTGGAGCGTTGCCTTGAGGTTGCCCCACGTCATCGCGCATGTTGCGCTCGAGTTCCCCCATCGGGGTCCCCCTTCCCTCCAGAGCCCTATGCACACCGGCGGCATACGCCGCAGCCGCATGCAAGATGGGAGGCGATCCGACTTAACCTTACCGACCCGGGCGCGCCGTCCGATC
>DXLY01000098.1 GCA_019414465.1 Collinsella sp. | reverse complement strand
TTTTGCCATGCGATTCAGTCGACGCGACTTGCCGGAGTTCGAGATCAGCACGATAACGTCGCCGGGGCGCAACGTGAGCGCAAAGCCGATTGATGTCTCGCTGATGGTGCTTGCCATGCAGCGAAGGCCCAGCTGCGAAAACTTAAATGTCGCATCGAGCGCGACCGCGTTCGTATTGCCCACGGCGGCGAACTCAATAACACCGGCATTCTTAAGCGCGTGTACAACTGCGGCCAACGTGTCGTGATCTATGCCGTCGATGGTCGCATTAAGCTCACTCACCTTGGCGGCGAGGATATTTTTTAGGCTCTGCTCCATATTATCGAGCGAGACCTCGTCGGTCAGGCCCTCGTTGCGCTGGCTTTCCAAATCCCTCGCCAACGAAAACTGAAAGCTGCGGAAGCTGCCAAAGCCCAGCTTTCGGCAGAAGCGCGAAACGGTCGCCTCGGACGTGGCGGCAGCGCGCGAGAGCTGAGCGGCCGTGAGGCGTGGCGCTTCGGACTGGTGTTCCAATATATAGTCGACAATGCGCTGCTCGGACTCGCTGTATCCCTGATGGGTACTAATGAGGGAAAGTGCGCTCTTGCTACTATCGGTCATGGATGGCTCCTGGTTGGCATGAAAATCTAGCTTGATTTGCAATGCCATAGTATACGGGCATTTTCAATTACAAGATACACCTTGCCGTTTCAAGTGTTGATGGTAAACTTTCACTTGCCGTTTACGGTTATGAAAGAACCTTTCACCGGAGAATTGCGCCTTGTCTCTTCTCACGCGGACGGTAGGTTGGTATCTTTCAAGTGTGGAAAAACGCGCATCGAAGCGCGTGTAGGGGAGCGCCCGCGGGCGCTGTACTCAAGAAGGAGGGACACATGGCTAAGTTTGACATCATCGCCGCGACCGGTTGCCCGACCGGCATTGCGCACACCTTCATGGCGAAGGAGGCGCTGGAGAAGGCTGCTGCCGAGCGAGGTCTGACCATTAAGGTCGAGACTCATGGCCAGGTCGGTGTCGAGAACGAGCTCACCAAGAGCGAGATCGCCGGTGCCAAGGCCGTCGTCGTCGCAGCCGATAAGGATGTCCAGGCTGAGCGTTTCGCCGGTAAGCCCATGGTTTCCGTTGGTGTTTCCAAGGCCCTGTCTGTTGAGGCCGCCGGTAAGCTGATCGACCGCGCGCTCGCCGCCAAGGGCGACGACACGGTTGCCGCTGCCGCCGATGTCGAGGACGAGGTCGAGGAGAAGGAGTCCATCGGTCACGTCATCTACAAGCACCTCATGAACGGCGTCAGCCACATGCTGGTCTTCGTCGTTGCCGGTGGTGTTCTGACCGCCATTTCGTTCCTGTGGGGCATCACGTCCTTTGATTCGACGGCTGCCGACTACAACAGCTTTGCCGCGATGCTCAAGATTATCGGCGGTATCGCAATGAACCTCATGGTTCCGGTGCTCTCCGCTTACATCGCCGAGTCCATCGGCAAGCGCCCGGCGCTCGTCCCCGGTTTCGTCGCCGGTATGATTGCCATCCAGGGCTTGCCTGTTAACGCCGATACCGGCATGATCGACGCCGGTGGCGCAGGTGTGGGCTTTGGCTTCCTAGGCGGCATCGTCGGCGGCTTCCTCGCTGGCTATGTCATCCTGCTGCTCGAGAAGGTTTTCTCTAAAATTCCTGCGAGCCTTAATGGCCTGAAGGCAATCTTCCTGTATCCGCTGTGCTCTACCGCCATCGTCGGCCTGGTCATGCTCGGTATTTCCGGCCCCATGGCTGCCATTAACCAGGGCATGATGGATTTCCTGCAGAGCCTCGGTAACTCCGGTCCGGTGATCCTTGGCCTGGCCATCGGCTGCATGTGCGCCTTTGATATGGGCGGCCCGGTCAACAAGGCTGCTTACGCTACTGGCACCTTCCTGCTCGGTACCGCTCTCGAAGCTGGCGTCGGCACCGAGACCTACAACTTCGGCACCAACTTCATGGCTGCCGTCTCCGCCGCTTGCATCGTTCCGCCGCTGATCACCACCTTCGCCGTCGTTGTCGGCAAGAAGTACTTCAGCCAGGAGGATCATGACGCCGGTATCGTCAACCTCATCCTTGGTTGCACCCACATCACCGAGGGCGCCATTCCGTTCATGACCAAGAACATCTGGCCCGTCATGCCCATCATGATGCTCGGTTCTTCCATCGCTTCCATCTTGACCATCTTCTTCAACGTTCACGATCCGGCGCCTCACGGCGGCTTCCTGGTCCTGCCCGTTGTCGAGAACGGTCCGCTGTGGGTCCTCGCGATCCTCATCGGCGCTGTGGTCGGTGGTATCCTGTTCGTGGCCTTCAAGAAGTACGACTTCGAGAAGAATCAGAAGGCCGCTCCTGTAGCCAAGTCCGTTGAGGCCCCCAAGGCCGCTGCCGTCGAGGCCCCCAAGGCCGAGGCTGCCGACTTCGTGAAGGTCGAGAATGTCTTTGTCGCCGAGGACTTCGCTTCTCGTGACGAGGCTCTGAGCTTCGTTTCCAACCAGGCTGTCAAGGCCGGTATCGCCAGCGACGCCGACGCCGTGATGAACGCCTTCCTGGCCCGCGAGGCCGAGGGCACCACGGGCATGATGGAGGGCTTCGCCATCCCGCATGCCAAGTCCGACGCCATTACCGAGGCTGCCGTCATCGTCGTCAAGGACGAGTCCGGTGTGACCGGTTGGGACACCATGGACGGCGCTCCCGTCAACGTGGCTATCGCCCTGCTCATCCCGGGTGCCCAGGCCGGCACCACGCACCTTAAGATCCTGTCCAAGGTCGCCGAGGCGCTCATGGACGAGGACTTCCGTGCCACCGTCAAGGGTTCCACCGACGCCGCCGAGATCGCCAAGACGATCAACGCCCGCCTGGTCTAATCCCCCAGCCCGCGAATAACATCGCCCCCTGTATATAAGGCGGAGTCCCTCCCCAGGGCCTCCGCCTTTTTTCTATCCCTCCCATAAGTTGCGGTGAAATAGGGACTGTTTAAACGATTCAACCCTAAATTCAGTCTCTATTTCACCGCAACTTATAAAAGGGCATAGAGGGGGCTACCTATCGAGTCTTTGTCGCGAACAGATCATCAGCCAGAATTCCGTTCGCACGATATCACTTTGGACCGACCGAGTTTCCGCAGCTTGCTCGCCCACAGGGGGCCGGGCGCGGCCAGTGAGATTTATCGCGAGTTCCGCACGAGCCGAAGAGCACTTAATGTGCTCTTCGTGCGAGCAGGACTGTAGAGCAGGAAATCTCACTGGCCGCGCCCGGCCCCCTGTGGGCGAGCAAGCGGACGACAAACACATCTGTCCAACAATTCGCCCGAAACATAATGAAAAACCGTTTGATGTGAGTTAATATAAACAACGTCGTGAATCTGACTCCTGCCACATGCATGACAGGGGTTAAACAAAAAAAGGAGTCAACTATGGTTTCTGAGAAGGCTACCCTCGTTAATCCTCAGGGTCTGCACATGCGTCCGGCTGGTCTGTTCGCCTCCACCATGGGCAAGTACGCCTGTGACGTGACGGTCGTCACCCCCGAGAAGGAGGTCAACGGCAAGTCCCCGATGGCCCTCATGGCTGCTGGTATCCCCTGCGGCACCGAGGTCGAGGTCAAGTGCGACGGCGCTGACGAGGCCGAGGCTCTGGCTGCTGCCATCGAGCTTATCAAGAGCGGTCTTGGCGAGTAGAACTCAAACGGGTCGCATGTTGAACAACTAAGTTCATATTTGGGGGCGCAGTGACCTGTTGTAAGGTAACTGCGCTCTTTTGTCATGGATATGGCAAAACGCTTTATCACATGACACGGAGAGAGGAATGGGAATGTATCAGGGAGTCAACGCTTCCGAGGGCATCGGTATCGGCACCGTCATGGTCGCCGTCGATCCCGACTTGACGTTTGAGCCGCACGAGGTTGCTGATTCGGCAGCAGAGAAGGAGCGCTATCAGTCCGCTCTTTCGGTCTTCTGCGAGAAGACCCAGGCTCAGGCCGACCACATGAAGGAGACGGTGGGCGAGGCCGAGGCCGAGATCATGAGCGGACACATTGTTCTGGCTCAGGATCCGGGTATGACCGACGCCATCAACGCCGCCATTGACGGCGGTACCTGCGCCGAGCAGGCGCTCATGGACACCTCGACCATGTTCGAGAACATGTTCCTGTCCATGGACGACGAGATGTTCCGTCTTCGCGCGGCTGACATCGCCGACATCCGCACCGGTATTCTGGCCGAGCTGCTGGGCAAGGAGGTCGTCGACCTCTCCGTCCTGCCCGAGAACACTGTCGTTGTCGTGCACGACCTCCCGCCGTCCATGACCGCCACGATCGATAAGGCCCACGTTGCCGGTATCGTCACCGAGACCGGTGGCCGCACGTCGCACTCCGCGATCATTGCGCGCGCCCTCGAGATCCCGGCTGTCCTTTCGGTCTCCAACAGCTGCACCGCACTGCGCAACGGCATGACCGTTGTCGTCGACGGCGGCAAGGGTATCGTCGAGGCCGATCCCGACGAGGAGACGCTCGCTGCCTACACCGCCAAGGCCGAGGCCTTCGCTGCCGAGAAGGCAGCCCTCGAGGCCTTCCGTGGCAAGCCGTCCGTGACTGCTGATGGCATCAAGAAGATCATCGCCTGCAACATCGGTAACCCCGATGACGTGCCCAACGCGCTCGATCACGACGCCGAGGCTATCGGTCTGTTCCGCTCCGAGTTCCTGTTCATGGACTCTGCTGAGCTTCCTTCCGAGGAGGAGCAGTTCAACGCCTACCGTAAGGTCGCCAGCGCGCTCAAGGGTGCTCCGGTCATCATCCGCACGCTCGATGTGGGTGGCGACAAGGAGATTCCGTATCTGCATATGGTCAAGGAAGACAACCCCTTCATGGGCTTCCGCGCCGTGCGTTACTGCTTGGCCAATCCCGACCAGTACAAGGTCCAGCTCCGCGCTCTGCTGCGCGCTAGCGCCTTCGGTGACGTCAAGATCATGATCCCGCTCGTCACCTGCGTCGAGGAGGTCTTGGCTGTCAAGGAGCTCGTCGAGCAGTGCAAGGCCGAGCTGACCGAAGAGGGGCGCAAGTTCAACGAGAACATCGAGGTCGGCATCATGGTCGAGACGCCTGCCGCTTCGCTGCTCGCAGACCGTCTTGCCGAGGTCGCCGACTTCTTCTCCATCGGCACCAACGACCTGATCGGCTACACCATGTGCGCCGACCGTGGCAACGACACCATCTCCAACCTGTACCAGGTTTACTATCCCGCCGTGCTCCGCTCGCTCAAGAACATCATCGAGAGCGGCGTGAAGGCCGGCATCATGGTCGGTATGTGCGGCGAGGCCGCTGCCGATCCGCTGCTCGAGCCGCTGCTGATCAGCTGGGGCCTGGAGGAGTTCTCGATGAGTGCTCCGTCGATCCTGCGCGCCCGTAAGACCATCAGCCAGTGGACCAAGGCCGAGTGCGACGAGCTCGCCGAGAAGGCGCTCGCCTGCAACACCGCCGCCGAGGTCAAGGCACTGCTCGAGTCCGCAGCTCGCTAATTTGGTATCAGAGGTAACCGCGTGGTTGGAATGGGCCGGCCACGCGGCCCTCACATATACAGGGGGTACTGTAAATGTTCTACACGCTAACCGCTAACCCGGCTGTCGACATGACGGTTTCGAGCTCTCCGCTCGAGCCCGACGAGAACGTCCGCACCGGTTCGGCCAGCTACACGGCTAACGGCAAGGGCCTCGACGTGTCCTTCGCCTTTAAGAAGATGGGCGTCGACACCGTCGCGCTCGGCTTCTTCGCTGGCTTCACGGGCAAGTTCATCGTCGAGGAGGTCATGAACCTGGGTTGCCTCTGCCGCCCGGTCTGGACCGACGGTATCACGCGCATTAACACCTACGTCAACGATGGCCAGCACGAGTACGGCATCCTGAACCCCGGCGCCCCGATCACGCCGCAGCATCAGGAGGAGCTCTACAACATCCTGGACACCGCGGGCGATCTCGAGTGCCTGATCGTCTCCGGCTCCGTGCCTCCCAAAGCTACGCCCGACTTCCTGGCTCAGGTCATGGAGCACGCTCAGGCTCGTGGCGCTGACGTCGTCCTGGACCTGTCCTCCGACAAGCTCAAGGAGCTCGCTCACAAGAAGCCGCTGCTCATCAAGCCGAACCATCACGAGATGAAGGCCATCTTCGGCGTGCCGGTCGACACCGACGACGAGGTTCGTGTCGCCATGAAGATGGCTCACGACGCTGGCGTTCAGAACGTGCTGCTCACCCGTGGTAGCCGCGGCGACGCTTACTTCTCCAACGGCGAGGACATCTGGTACGCCAAGCGTGAGTTCAACATCAAGCTGGTCTCTTCCGTCTGCGCCGGCGACTGCACCCTCGCTGCGTTCCTGCACAAGTGGTACAGGGATCGCGACAACGTCGAGGAGGCCATGAAGCTCGCTATGGCCACCGGCGCCAACGTTGCCGAGTCCGTCGGCATCGGTGACTTCGGTCACGTCGACGAGTACAGCAAGCGCGTTGCTGTCCGCAAGCTCGATCGTCAGTAATCGAAACGCGACATATTCGTGCGCATGCGGCGCCCCGGTTTCGGCCGGGGCGCCTTTTTTGTTCCGCCATGGGGGAGAGGTGTCCTGCCGTACTTCATCGCTTCCACACCGTTCACCGAGTTGTCCTAGCCTTTTACCGATGCGTGGAATATACTTTCATTAACACGTTGCTTCGTGAAAGGAACATTCATGATTTACACGCTCACTGCTAATCCCGCCATTGATTACAACATCGCCTGCGACGGCCTTACTGCCAATACCGTCACGCGTACCCGCAATGCCGTCTACACGCCCAACGGCAAAGGCCTCAACGTCTCGTTTACGCTTGACCACTATGGTGTCGACACCACGATCCTGGGTTTCTTCGCCGGCTTCTCGGGTGAGTTTATCGTTAAGGGCGCCGAGGCCCTGGGCGTGCCCGTCAAGCCCGTGTGGACCGACGGTATTACGCGCGTCAATGTGTTCCTCAACGCCGGTCCCGACACCGAGTACAACATGGTCAATGCCGGTGCCGCCATCAATGAGGCCAACGAGCAGGAGATGTTTGAACTTATCGATTCGCTCGATGACATGACCTGCCTGGTCATCAGCGGCTCGCTGCCTCCCAACACTTCCGAGGGCTTCTTGGCCGAGGTCCTGCGCCGTGTCAAGGCCAAGGGGGCCGAGTTCGTCCTCGACATCTCGAGCCATCAGCTGGCAGACCTCATTGCTCTGGAGCCACTGCTGATCAAGCCCAATGACGACGAGCTGCTTGACATCTTTGGCATCAAGGTGAGCGGTGGCGACGACGAGTCCGTCAAGGGCGCTATGGCCGAGCTGCACGCCAAGGGCGCCAAGAA
>DXLY01000097.1:2785-7480 GCA_019414465.1 Collinsella sp. | reverse complement strand
GGTTCCCCGCGTACGTGCCATCTGAGTAACCGAGGGGAGGGCGCACATGGGAATGACGGGTGCATACGAGCGCAATCTCGATGCAAAAGGTCGTCTATCCCTGCCTGCACCCCTTCGTGAGGAGCTTGGAGAGCACGTTCGCGTGTTCAAAGCCCTGGATGTCGATGCTCTGTACGTGTTCTCTGCCGAGGCCTTCGATAAGTGGGTCGAAGGACTCTTCGCGGGTCGTGAGGGCCACGAGGGTTTTAACCCGCGTGACATCAACGACCAGAAGCTCATGAGGGCGATCAACAAGCGCACCACGTCGATGGATGTGGACAGCGCGGGTCGTATCGGTCTTTCTGAGTCTCTCCGCAAGCAGGCGAACCTCGACCGCGAGGTCACGGTTGTGGGCAACTACGACCACCTTGAGGTTTGGGACCGCGCTACGGCCGATGAGGACGATGATGACGAGGCCCTGCTGGACCTCTTCTTCTCGTAAGGGCAAGGCACGAGTAACGGATGGAGCGTGGGATCTTGACACAAGAATATCGGCATGAACCTGTCATGCTCGGCGAAGTGCTTGAGTCGCTGCAGCTAAAGAGCGGTTCCGTCGTCTGCGACTGCACCCTTGGCGGTGCCGGCCATTCGGTAAAGATGGCCGCGCAGGTGGGGGAGACCGGCCTTTTGCTCGGCGTCGATCAGGACGACATGGCCCTCGAGGCCGCTGGCGCCCGTCTGGACCGCGAGGTTCCCGGCGTACCGCACCAGCTGCTGAAGGGCAACTTCGGCGACTTGGACGAGCTGCTTTGCTCGGCCGAGGTGCCCGGGGTCGATGGCTTCCTGTTCGACTTGGGCGTTTCGTCGCCGCAACTCGATATCCCTGGCAGGGGCTTTTCGTACAACGAGGACGCCCCATTGGACATGCGGATGGATCCGGGTAACAACACCTTAAACGCAGCTGAGGTCATCAACACCTATAACGAACACGACCTCGCCCGGATTCTACGCGTCTATGGCGAAGAGAAGTTCGCCTCGCAGATCGCGCGTGAGATCGTGCGCCGCCGCGAGCATGAGCCGATCGAAACCACCGGTCAGTTTGTCGAGATCATCAAGGCTGGTATCCCCGCTGCCGCTCGTCGGCATGGCGGACACCCAGCCAAGAAAAGTTTCCAGGCCATTCGCATCGAGGTCAATCACGAACTCGATGTGCTCGAGCGAGGGCTTGACGCCGCCACAAGGTGGCTCAACCCGGGTGGACGCATCTGCGTCATCTCGTATCACTCGCTCGAGGACCGTATCGTAAAGAACCACTTTAAGGAGATGAGCCAGGGGTGCACGTGTCCGCCGGAGATTCCGGTGTGCGTGTGCGGCAACGTGCCGATACTCAAGGTCATCACCCGCAAACCCTTGGTTGCCCAACCCGATGAGGTTGCGCGCAACCCTCGGGCGAGATCAGCCAAGATCCGCGTGGCGCAGCGTCTGTAGACGCGACCGCGCGATATTGGACCTCCCGCTCGTACCACAAACGAAGCTTAAACACACTACCAACGTACTCGGGATGGGAGGCGGCATATCATGGGCTACAACACCTCAAACGCAGCACTCGCCTATGATATGAACGCCATGCCCGCCTATCGTGAGGCACCGCAGGCTCCCGTTGCTCCCCGCGAGCAGCGCATGCCGCGCTTTGATGTCTACACCGGCGCGGGCCGTCAGGCAAACCAGGCGGTAAGCCCGGTTTTCATGAGCGTTCTTAAAACGTTTTGCATCATTGCGGCCATCTTCATGACGATCGGTGTCGCCCGTGTGGCGCTCGCCGGCGTTACGGCCCAGGTGCTCAACAGCAACGCCGCGCTTACCAACACGCTCGAGAAGGCGACCGATGAGAGCTCCGACCTGGAGGTCATGCATTCGGTCTATGGTGCCGACACGCGCATTCGCGACCTTGCGGGCGCTTATGGCATGGTGGAGCCCAGCGAGAGCGTTACACTTGATTTTTCGCAGGATGCAGCCGCGGGCGCTAGCTCGACCGCGACCGCTCAGTAACAAGACGGTAGCTGAGTATGACAAATGACTATCGCCGCGGCTCCGACGGGGGTCGCGGTTCTGGACGTCCCTCATCGCGGGGACGTTCTGGTTATCAAGGAACGGGTCGGCCATCTTACAACGCGAGGCCGTCCTATGGCAACGACCCTGCGTCGCGTCTCCGTGGCTCGAGTGGTCCTCAAATGCATAACACCAGACCGCGCAAGAGCTCGTCGACCGAATGGCTCACGGGCACGCCGCTGCCCCGTCGCAAAGCCGTCATGGGCTTTATCGGGCTTGGCTTGGGTTTAGGCGTCCTTCGCCTTGCCGACTATCAAATCGTGGAAGCCGATAAGTTACGCGACCGCGCCGATGCACGTCGCTTGCTCGCGCAGACGCTATATGCCAAGCGCGGTACCATCTACGACCGTAACGGCAACGTGCTGACGTCGTCGGTCGAATGCCGCAACATCGCCGTGAATCCTCAGCTTATCGAGGACGTTGACAAGACGGTATCGGCACTGGTCAAAGCTACGGGCATCGATAAAAAGACCTGTCGCGAGCTCGTTGAGTCGGATGGCACCTGGGTGTATATCAAACGTCAGGTGGACGAGGATGATGTCGCGGCGCTGGAGAAGAAGAACCTGCCAGGCGTGCTCTTTGAGCAGGCCATGAAGCGCGTGTACCCCTACGGCAACCTGGCATCGCAGGTGCTTGGCGTGGTAAACGTGGACAACGACGGTCTGACGGGCCTCGAAAAACAGTACAACAAGCTTTTGACCGGAACCAACGGTTCGCTGGTGCGCGAGCGGGCGAGGGACGGTAGCTATATCGCGGGCGGCGCCTATAAGAAGGTTGCCGCGGTGGACGGCGTGGACATCGTGACGACGCTCGATGTCAATATCCAGCGTGCCGCCGAGGACGCCCTGGCCGAGGCGGTCGAAAAGACCAAGGCCAAGAATGGCTCGGCCCTGGTCACCGATCCCACGACGGGCGAGATTCTGGCGGCATGCTCGTATCCGACATATGACCAGACCGATCTGGAAAACGCCAAGACCGAAGACATGAACTTGCGCCTGGTTACCGATGCCTACGAGCCCGGCTCGGTCTTTAAGACGCTCGTGGCCGGTGCCGGCTTCGATTTGGGCGCCGTGCGTTCGAGCACGTCGTTTGAGGTGCCGGCGAGCATTAAGGTTGGCGACGACACCGTTACCGACGCCGATAAGCGCGACTACACCATGACCATGGACGTGCGCGAGATGATGCGCCGTTCGTCCAATGTGGGCTTTGTCCTGGTGGGACGCAAGATCGGTGCCGATGATTTTGCCACCTATGTGGACAAGTGGGGTATCGGTCATAGCTCCGGTGTTGATTTTCCGGGTGAGAGCCTGGGCATCGTCAAGGAGCGCGACCAGTACGACGGCGCCACGCTGGGCTCGATGAGCTTTGGCCAGGCGCTGTCCGTCTCGCCGATTGAGGTCGCACGTGCCGTGGGCGGCATCGCGAACGGCGGCGTGATGATGACGCCGCACTTCTATAAGTCCAGCAAGGGCGATGAGAAGGACTGGGGCGAAGGCGAGCGTGCGATTTCGGAGGACGCTGCCGCCCAGGTGACATCGTGCATGCAGACGGTCGTGTCCGAAGGCACGGGCGTTGGCGGTGCGGTCGATGGCTATGACGTGGCGGGCAAGACCGGTACGGCCGAGCGTGCTGACGAGAACGGCGGTTACCTCAAGGAGAACTACATGTCGTCCTTTATGGGCTTTGCGCCGGCACAATCGCCCAAGGTGCTGTGCTATATCACACTCGATGGAACGCCGAGCGGCTCGGATGCCGCCGCGGTGCCATTCCAGTCCATTATGGCCAACGCGCTCGACGTGCTGGGAATCCCGCGGACGAAGTAGGGGGTTGCAATCTTGAGCGTGGTCTGCCGTTTGATCTGAAGGGTGTTCACATGCCCTGCACCACGCGCGCATGGCACTGGGATACAATACGCCGATAGCATTATTAGGTTTACAGGGGAGCTGCAATGATAGAGATCGCCGTCAACAACCTCGCGGCCTCAACGGGGGCCCGAACCGTGACGGAAGAAGTCGACCGGGTATGCCGCGGGTGCGTTATCGACTCGCGTCAGGTCGAGGAGGGGACGATCTTTGTCGCCTTCCCCGGCGAAAAGGTCGACGGCAATGATTTTGCCTCCCGTGCCATCGAGTCGGGTGCCGGTGCCGTCGTGATGACGCGCGAGCCCGATGCCGAGCTGGTTTCGTTGGCGCAGGATAAGGGATGCGCCGTCTTGCTGACCGACGACCCCGTGGAGTTCTTGCTGCGCCTGGCGCACGTATATCGCTTGGAGCTTGGCTGCCTGGTCGTCGGCATTACCGGTTCGATTGGCAAGACGACGACCAAGGACGTGCTCGCCGCCGTACTCGCCAAACGTTATCGCGTCTGGGCCACGAAGGGCAATTTCAACAACCTGATCGGCATGCCGCTCACGGTACTTTCCGCTCCGGCCGATACCGAGGTTCTGGTGCTCGAGATGGGCATGAACCATTTTCATGAGATTGAGCGCCTGTCCCAGTCTGCCAACCCCAATCTTGCCATCGTGAGCAAGATTGGAACCTCCCACATCGGTATCCTGGGCAGCCGCGAGAACATCGCCCGCGCCAAGTCCGAGATCGTCCAGGGCAT
>DXLY01000097.1:1701-2775 GCA_019414465.1 Collinsella sp. | reverse complement strand
GTTTTGGGTGGCGAGGACGACTTTACGCCGTTCATTCGCGATACGTTCGCCCAGCCTGCGGGCATTGACGTGATGCTGGCCGGCGTCTCGGACGACGACGAGGTCCGCGCACGCGACATTCGCGTCGACGACGAGGGCCATCCGGTCTTTACGCTCGACTTTGGTCAGGGCGACACGGTCGATACCATGCTGGCCATTCCCGGCGTGCAGTCCGTGCCCAATGCCGTTAAGGCCGCCGCGGTCGCCTATCGTCTGGGCGTGACGCCCGAGCAGATCGATGCCGCCTTTAGGGGCCTTACGATCACCGGTCACCGTCAGGAGATCAAGCGCGCCAAGAGCGGAGCACGCATCATCGACGACTCCTATAACGCCAGTGCCGAGTCTATGGCTGCCGGCCTCGATTTGCTGTGCTCGCTCATCTGTGACGGTTCGCGCATGGCGATCCTGGGCGAGATGGGCGAGATGGGCGACGAGGCCCCCCGCATGCATGAGCTCGTGGGCGCCTATGCCGCCGCTAAGAAGCTCGACATGCTCGCGTGCGTCGGCGGCGAGCTGGCTCAGCTCATGGCCGATGCCGCACGCATGATGGGTATGGATGAGGACCGCATCCAGGTGTTCTCCGATTATCAGCAGGTGCTCGACCGCATAGGCGGCGCGCTTGAAAATCATGATGTTGTACTGGTCAAGGGTTCCCGTTTTGTTGAGCTCGACCGCTTTGTGGAAGGTGTGTGCTAGCCCATGTTCGGCAATCCCTCGTATCCTACGTATCAGGCCTTTTTGGGACTTGGCATCGCTGCCGCCATTGCGTTGCTGCTTATGCCGTGGTGGATCAAGCTGCTGAAGGTCGAGGGTATCGGCCAGCAGGTTCGAGCCGACGGCCCCAAGCGTCATTTGATTAAACAGGGTACGCCGACCATGGGTGGCGTCATCATCCTTGTCGCGATCTCGCTGACCTGCCTGCTGATGGGCAAGCTCACCACCGAGCTTGTGCTCGTGCTGCTTGCAACGCTGGCCACCGGCGTTCTGGGTCTCATCGACGATCTGACCTCCGTCACGCATGGTCGTTCGCTCGGC
>DXLY01000097.1:0-1691 GCA_019414465.1 Collinsella sp. | reverse complement strand
CGCCAAGATGATCGGTCTGACCATCATCTGCGTCACCTTTACCGTGCTCGCCGTCAATTGGTGCGGCGTCGCCCCCGAGATTCGTTTTCCCGGCGGCCTGACGATTGACCTCGGTGTTCTTTCGACCACCATCTGCGGCCTTTCGTTTCCGTGGCTCTACATTGTATTTTGCTGGCTGATGATCGCCGGTCTTTCCAATGCCGTGAACCTGACCGATGGTCTGGACGGCCTTGCCGGCGGCACTTCCATGATCGCCATGCTCGCCATGGCCGCCATGGCGTTTTTGCACGGTGACGTGAACCTGTCCATCTTCTGCACGGCGTGCGCCGGTGCCTGCCTGGGCTTTTTGTGGTTCAATTGCTACCCGGCGAGCATCTTTATGGGCGATACCGGCTCGCTTGCCCTGGGTGCCGCTTTTGCCTGCACCTCCATCATGACCAACACCGAGGTCGTTTCCCTCATCATCGGCGGTCTGTTTATCGTCGAGACCCTGTCGGTCATGATCCAGGTCGTCTATTTCCACTTTACGCACAAGCGCGTCTTCCTTATGGCGCCCATTCATCATCATTTCGAAAAGAAGGGCTGGGCCGAGACCAAGGTCGTTATCCGTTTTTGGATTATCGCCGCGGCCTTTGGCGCCGTTGGCCTCGCCCTGTTCTTCCAGTTGGGATAGTGGTCTTTCATGTCTCTTGCTGATGTCTTTAGCCTACTTGTTTTGGGGCAGGGTAAATCCGGTCTCGATGTCGCCCGTTGGGCGTTGGCTCACCCCGAGCGCGTGAGCGCCACGACCGTGTATGGCGGCGGTACCTCCGAGCCCAATGACGCCACACGTGCGCTCGAGGCGCAGGGCGCGTCGTTTGTCTACGGCACCGAGCAGGTCGAGGGTGCCTATGACGTGTGCGTGACATGCCCGGGTATCTCGGAGTTTTCGGCCTTCTTTAAGGCCGGGCGTGAGCATGCCGCTCAGATTATGGGCGAGCCCGAGTTTGCCTATCGCCTGTCTCCCCAAAATTGGATCGCCATCACGGGCACCAACGGCAAGACAACTACCACGTCGCTGACCGATTATCTGCTCAAGGCCGCCGGTGAAGCCAGCGTGGCCGTCGGCAATATCGGTGAGCCGCCGGTGAACGAGATCAACGGCCGCGCACACAATGAGTGGTTTGTGGCCGAGCTGTCGAGTTATCAGATTGCTACGACAGCCGAGCTTCATCCTCGCGTGGCGGTGCTGCTCAACATCACGCCCGACCACCTGGGCTGGCACAAGAGCCACAAGAACTATGCGCTTGCCAAGATCAAGTTGTTCGAGAATATGGTCGACGACGACCTCGTGGTTATCGACGTTGAGGATGCCGGCATCCATGAGTTCGATGAGTACATCTACACACCGGGTCGCCGCATCTGCAAGGTCGCTTTTGACGAGCCCGAGGGTGCAGACGCCGCCTTTGTGCGCGATGGCAAGATGGTCGTGCGCCTGAAGGGCGTCGAGACTCAGTTTGTCGCCACGTCCGAGCTCAAGATCTCGGGCCATCACAATGTCATTAATGCCCTATGTGCCGCCACGGCTGCTCTGGCCGTCGGTGCCGATCCCGAGGGCGTTTGCCGCGGTTTGGCATCGTTCCAGCCACTCGAACACCGCGTGGAACCCTGCGGCGAGATCGATGGCGTGCGCTACGTCAACGATTCCAAGG
>DXLY01000096.1:2632-7507 GCA_019414465.1 Collinsella sp. | reverse complement strand
GTCACGCTCCTGGGCGGCTCGCTTGGCGCGCATCTGTTCCAGGTTGTCCTCGCGCTGCTTGAGGTAGCTGCTGTAGTTGCCGGTGTAGGTGGTCACGCGACGGTTTTCGAGAGCGGCGACGTGGTCGACGCAGGCGTCCATGAAGGCACGGTCGTGACTGACGATGAGGACGGCGCCGTCGTAGTTGGCGATAAAGCCGCGCAGCCACTGGACGCTTTCGAGGTCCAGGTGGTTGGTGGGCTCGTCCAGAAGCAGCAGGTCGGGGTGGCGCAGGAAGAGCTTGGCAAGCGCGATGCGCATCTGCCAGCCGCCCGAGAACTCGGAGCACGGGCGCTCAAAATCGGTGACCTTAAAGCCCAGGCCGGACAGGATTTTGCGCGCGTTGCTCTCGAGCTCGTAGCCGCCCAGGTGCTCAAAGCGGTCCTGGACCTGGCCGTACTCGTTGAGGAGCGCGTCGACGTCCTTGCCTTGTTCGGAGAGCTCGGTGATCTGGGCCTGCAGCTCGTTGGCGCGCTCGCCCATGCGGCGGATTTCCTTGGCAGCGGCCATGACCTCGGCGAGGATGGTGGTGTCTTTGTGCTCCAGGTTGGTTTCCTGCTCTAGGTAGCCCACCTGGCAGTCCTTGGCGTACTGGACCTGGCCGGCGTCGGGGCTGTCGATGCCCATGATGATCTTGAGCATGGTGGTTTTGCCGGCGCCGTTGGGGCCCACGAGCGCGAAGCGCTCACCGGGGTTGATCTGGAAGGACGCGCCGCTAAAGAGGACGCGTGCGCCGAAGCTTTTTTCGATCTTGTCGACCAGGAGGATCATGGTGCCGCCTTTGACCTTGTGTTCCTATATGAAAAAAGGCCCCAACTTGCGTTGGAGCCTCATTCAATGCTCGGGTGGAGACGAGGGGGATCGAACCCCTGACCTCTTGACTGCCAGTCAAGCGCTCTCCCAGCTGAGCTACGCCCCCGTGCGAGAAAGTACTATACGGGAACTCCCCCGCCGATGCAAGGACAATTTTGGAAAAGATTTTACGGTGCGTGGAAAGGCGCGGGGCCGAAGGGACACACGATGCCCGAAATAGCCCGCGGGGCGCGCCCCGCGGGCAGCGGCAAGCCCGCCGCCCTCCTTCCCGGGGCGCGCATGTCGCCCCAGGTGCCGCCGGCCAGAACAAAGCAATCCGCGGTGCTTCCGCGGGAGGGTTTCGTCTGAGCCCCTCTCCGCGCCTTCGGGTCAATTTACTGAACCGTGCGCAGCTCGCGCCAGCTGGTCGCTTCATAAACAGACCGGTTTACTACGAGGATTCCCGGATTTCCGACCACACGCCTACATTCGCAAAACGGGCAGGCATTCTACCTGCGGTTTTACGAGCGACGAATTCGGTGTGCTCAGCTACCCCCAATCCAACGTAGTAAACCGGCGTGGTTTTAAAATGGCACTTAATTACTGGCAGCATATAAAGTAGTAATAATGCTCACTTGAACATTATTACTTACCAATACCAAGCCAATTGCACAGAACGTTGGCTCGCAATCTGGTCTCAGCGCATCTCATCGCCTCGGTTTTTGGTTTGTAGCGCAACTCCAATCGCTCACACACACTGTGAATGATGGCATCAAGCTGATCGTGATCATTGAGCATGTCATGGGTTACAAGAAATACGTCGTATCCCATGCTTTGTAATGCTGTCATTCGTGCGGCATCGTGGTCCAGCACGGCGCCTGAACCATGGATAACCTCTCCCTGAAGTTCGATAATCACAGCTTTCATTATTATTGGGTTTACGATGACGATATCGCCGTAACAGATTTTCTGACCTGCGATTTTTCGAGCTGAATTCGACAGCGGTGTTAAGTCGTTGACGTATATGTTTTTAAACTCCGCTCCGCCAGTACGCCTCGGAAGACTTAGCAACATGATTCCAGCAACTTCTAGCGGGGATGCCGCAATACCCATTACCTGCCGTGCGGCTTCGTAGAATTGTTTTCCCCACATCTCGCCCTTAACCTTCGCTGCAAATCTGTGCAGTTCTTCTATTTCAATAAGAGGCTTTCTCATCCAGAGCGATGTGCCTTTTCCGTTTGCTTTATTTCCGGATCCGTCATTCTGCTGCCCACTTTGATCATTCTCGCTGTCCTTCTGGCTCGCCCGAGCATAGACTCGCTTCCATGGGGCCTCGTCTTGGGTTTCATCTAGTTCAAAAAGACTTTCTGTGGTGTACTGCTCTTCTTCTGATTTTGCTTGCTCAAGTGCCATGTCGACCGCGGGCGATGGTTTAAAAACCGAAAACCATCCGCAGAGCTCGTACATGGCCAGAACCAGGTCGCATGAAGAAACGCTTCGAGTCATGGTAAATAGCGTATGAAGAGGGTCTGTGACGCTAAAGCCCATGCCCGTGTCGATCGAGACCTTCTCTGTATAGGCGCTGTTCCATCGGATGGTCCGTCTTGTCTCGGAATGTAGGTTGCTTCGAGTTGATGCTGCTGTGATGACTGGGGTCTTGAGGACGTCGGTTACGAAAGGGGCTTGGGATAGAGCTCGCCAGCCTTCTTCGGAGTTGGGTAGGCGCGGGTAGAGGTCGCGCACCTGCGGTGGGCAGCGCCAATAGCGGAATGCGGTGTTTGCGCAGACGATTTCGTCCATTTGCGCCTCCCCTGGTATCGGCCGTAGACCGTGCGGTTGTGGTCGTGGACGATTATCTACCGGGGCATCATGCGGGTAAGTACCGGAAGCTGACCAAACGCTGACCAAAAGCTTGACGAGTTCTGCCGAAAAACCGTCGTGTGATAGAAATCCGCTGGAAGGCGCTCTGGGCATGCGGTCCCTGTCTCCACATTTGCGCTCGAATCACATGGGGAGTTCAATGAAAATACGGATGTGTTTTATACAAAACATGCAATGGCGTCATCAAAAAGGGCGCGAAAAAAATGACGCCTTATACGACTTCGATTCGATTTTGGTGTCGGCCTTGGTGTCAAAAAGAAAAAGGTCAGAGGCACAACACCTCTGACCTGTGCTTTAGATGGTGGGCGATACAAGATTCGAACTTGTGACCCCATCCGTGTGAAGGATATGCTCTACCCCTGAGCCAATCGCCCGTCGCCTTTCGGCAAAAGAGATACTATCATAGCCGCGCCTGGTTTACCAAGAACTTTTTGCCCCCGATTTTAAATTCGTGGGTGCTAGCCAAGCCAAAGCAACCAAAGCAATCGGCAAACCCGCAGTTAAACCGCCCTTTATCGTTTAATCCACGAGGTCTCGGGGCGGCAGATAAGTCGTGCGTTGTTGTAGGCCATGTCGAGCGTGAGGCAGGTGCGCGCTGCGTAGAAGCCGTCCTCGCGCTGGATGGTCAGCGCCAGTTCGGGCTTGTCGCCGGTCAGGCACAGCGGCAAGAGCAGCTGGATCCGGGCGCCGTAGAACTGCGGCACCGCGAGCGTGTAGTTGGCTGCGGCGCGGCGGGCGGCCTCGACGACGGCTCCCTCAAAGGCACGGCGCAGCAGCAGCGAGTTGCCCTCCCCCATCAGGCTGGCGGGAATGCGCGTCAGGTTCTCCTCGTCGCCCAGAATATGGTCGATGTTGGAGCGGATGGGAAGGCGGTAGTCAAAGACTAGCTCGGAAGGGTCCTCGGCAAAGCGTACACGGCACGGCAGGTACTCAAATGAGACCAGCATGGGGTCGCTTTCCTTAAAGAAGCCCTTCAAAAACCAGCGCTGGCGCGCGTCTGGCTTGGTATTGGGCTCAAACAGGCCGTAGATGGTCTCGTAACGGCGCGTGTACAGGCCGGTGTTGAACAGGCAGCGGTCGTCGTCGAACACCAGCGGCAGGTTGGACGGGGCGGTCTGGTCCACGTCGCGCTCGGTCAAAAACACCGCGCGGCTAAACGAAAACGACAGGTAGTTTTTGAGGATGCGGTTGCCGGAACCCCAGTCCTCGGGATCGGCGAGGTCGGCCAGGCGGTCGTAGCAGGGCTCGGAGCAAAACGCGAAATCGTACACATTGCTGCACAGGGTGCTGGGGATTTCCATATGGCTTCCAATCAAGATAATGGCAGGCGTGCGGATGCTTAGATTCTATACGTGCGATGCAATACCGGGGCGCACAACAAAGTGGCACTAGGAGTCATACTCCAGAGCAATCGGTTGCCAGACGAGGTATTCGATAGTGCAGTCCAGGGTATTTGCGAGCGCCAATTAAACCCGCACGATAAACAGTCATCACTCGTTGGCTGGCCGTGAGTGAGGGGCCTTTAGAGCTGCTTTGATAAGATCAGCACCGTTGTCGAAGCGACCGCACTCCCCCGTCGCAAAGAATGCATCACCTTCACGGATGGCCTCGAGGGTCTCCGGGCTGGGCTCATTGGAAGGAAAGGGTTGAGGGTTGGTATTCGCAAGCTCCTCGTCCTGTTTACAGCGCTTCATAGACGCGAACCTCATCCTGCTCGATGCTTTTGCGGAAGGGCGGGCGCATGCGCTCTGGTGGGTTGGTGACGATATCAACTTTTCGCCCAAGTTCATTCTCGAGCTCATGGGAGAGTTCGTATAGCGCGCCGAAAGTCATGGTGTTGCCGCAGACTAGACGCAAGTCAATATCGCTATCGGGCGTTTGTTCGCCCCGCGCAAACGAGCCAAATAAATATGCTTCGCTGACGTCGTATTGAACCAGCACGCGGGAGGCGGCAGCGGATATGTCGGTAGGTGAGATCATGGGTTATTTGTCGTTCAACAGCAGAACGTCATAGGGCCAGCGGCGAAACCGCCGATCCGGCTTTTTGGCGTTCGGCGAGCTCGAAGAAAAACGGGGCGTTTGATCTAACAAATTCTGTCAAGAAATTGAGATCATCAGCAGTAAATCCTTCGACGTTGAACCATTTGACCGCAGGCAAGAAGC
>DXLY01000096.1:0-2622 GCA_019414465.1 Collinsella sp. | reverse complement strand
GCATTCCGCATGGTCAAAGCCAAAGTCAACCGGGCGCTCGGCGGCCACGCGAACGGTTCCGTCTTCTCTTGTCTCTGAGTAGGCAAACTGGGTGCCATCATCAAGCTGAGCGTAGCTCCAAAGCACGGCTGCCTCCTTAGTGTTGATATCCAAGTATAAAGAGCAGACTAGATGTAACGCGGCGTGAATTGAATTATTCCTATAAGACACGAACTCTGACAGCTGGCCCTGTCTTTTGTCCTATTCAAAGAAAGTGAGGGTAATGGCGTAAGCCAATACCCTCAATCATGAGCAATTGATCGTACCTCAGGTCAAGTCTCCCACGACTTAAGCCACCCTACTTACTGAAATGCAAGGATAACAGCAACGACAATGCACGCGACACCTATCCCGAGTGGAAGCCACGCCTTCTTTTCCCTGTCTTTAACAAGGAAGGTCTCGATTGCGGATGCAAGAACCAGAAAACCGCCAATAATCAGCAGGTCGAGTGCAACAAAGTTGACGGTTGTTATATTGGAGGACAGACCTCCGGCGTTGACGTTTACGAGCGTAAAGATCGCGGCGAAAATGGCGAAGAGGGCCAGGACGTTGCCATAGATACGGGACTCGATATTGGCGATTTCTTTCTTTTTGTCCTCGACCTTTTTAAGTTCCCCGGCATAGACGTCGGAATAATCTGCAAGTCCGTTAAAGTTGAGCTCATCAGAGAAAGCGCCATGGTAAGGATGGGCCACCATGCCGTCAACGTGCTGGAATGCAACCTGCGCTATACCCTTAGACTTATCGAGCGTAATAGTGTTGCCGCTTACGTTTGTAACACGGTAGAACAGCCGTGTTCCATGCCCGGGGAAATATAGCGGCGCATCCAAAGAGAGCCCCTGACGAATGCGCGAATTACGCAGAAGCACGCTCGCGGTCAAATCGTTTGGCAACGCAACACATTCAACGCAAGAGACGAATGCCGAATCTCCGGGGCCAAGCTCTACCTCGGATTGCTTGCTTTCGTTGATGTAGAACCCCTCGGTGCGCAAGTCATACGTAACCTGTCCGATGTTCGAAGCATCGGCATTGAGAAGCACCTTGCTGTCGATTAGCTCCTGAATCTTAGTATCGCTCAAGTACATACGAACCACTTCCTTAGGCCTCCGAGTATAGCACCAAGGCATAGCAACAGTGACTGCCCCCAAAGGGGACATAGGGGAAGTGAGCTAAGTTGGATACGGGATATCGGCCTAAACTATATCTAGCTGAGGATTTGTTGCTAGAGATCGGTTTGGGCTTGACGGTTCGATTCTCTCTTCGCTTCTGGAAATCGAGCGTTTTAGCAGCGAATCGCGGCGCATAGGAGCGCTATCCCGAGTAAGAAAAGCGTTAGGGATGCGGCGATCCAGCAGTTATCACCTGTCTTGGGGAGCGAGGCGGTCGTCGCGCTGGCGGCCTTGGGCCTAAAGGCCTTGGCGGCCGTGGTGTTGGTCACTGTGGTCGTGGTCACCGTCTTAGTTGCGGTCGCGGGCTTCAGTGTGGGATTCGTCGACGGATCCGTAGCTGGCTCGCCGGTAGCGGGGTCAGCGCCAGGGGCGGACGGACCATTGCCCGGTACATCGGGCCCACCGGTCTCCCCCGCCGATGCCGCGGTATCCACGGGCTCGATCGTCACATGCGCTACCGCGGACCCGTCGGCATCCACCACGCCGCCTGCGCCAAAGGCCCCGCCCGCAGGCGCCACAAAGCGCGCGGATGCAAGCGACCCGCCCAGACAGGCGACGCCGCCGTCGGCGCCCGACGCATCCAGCCAGGACGCATCGACGGTAAGCTGCCCGGCCGCGCCACCGCCGGCAGCCCCGCCCAGCAGACACACACCATAGGCGCGCACGCCAGCCCCGGAGCCCGCGCCCGCGGCGACAACGCGCCCACCGCCGCGAACGGCAAGACCGTCCGCGATCACGCCGGCCACCCGCGCATCCGCGATGCCGGCGCCGTCGGACCGCGCGTCAACCTTGCAGCCGTCCACCGCGAGCGTCCCCGAAACGTAGATCCCGCACTGCGAGCCCGTGGCCACCAGCGACCCGGTGCCGCGGAGCGTCAGATCGCCCCACACCTCCATGCCGCAACGCGAGATGTCCACGTCGGGCGCGCTCGTCTCGACAACAGTGTTCTGGCCGGTCAGCGTCACCACCAGGTCGCCGTCGGCGCCGATGGCCTCTCCCGTGTAGTCGTTAAGCTCCAGGTGGTCGGCATCGGTCCAGGCCCACCCGGGGCCCGACGCGCCCGGCTCGTAGTACGTGGCGCCCGCAATGAACAGGCTGTCCGCGCCCGCGGCATAAGAAGGCCCGCCCAGCAAAACGCATAGGCAGGCCATGACAGTAAGCAGGATGTAGTGACGACTAGTGTGGAACGCGGCAGCAAACATAACCGCTCCGATCTTCGCTAGAGCCAATGGAAGTTGCTCCAGAAAACTACCTGGTAACAGCAGTTATTAGTGTAGCGAGATCAAGCAAGGGACGATAAAAAACCAGCGATCGAGCCCCGAAATTAGGTGTAAATCGTTTTGCCAATCGGTGAAAGGAGGTAGTGTCGGAAATGTTGGTGTAAGGGCCACTTCGGACCCCTGTCCCAGACCTG
>DXLY01000095.1 GCA_019414465.1 Collinsella sp. | reverse complement strand
CCTCATCACCGGCGAGACCGTCGAGGAAGCTCGCCGCGGATCATGGCAAGGAAGAGCTCTGCTAGGCGGCGAGCTTCCTCGACGGTCTCGCCGGTGATGAGGTCGGCCATGATGTCGGCGCTGGCCTGGCTGATGGCGCAGCCATGACCGGTAAAGGAGGCCTCCTCGATTACGCCCTTCTCGACACGCAGCTGCAAGGTGAGCTCGTCGCCACAGCTGGGGTTGATGCCGTCGTGCTCGTGCGTGGGGGCATCCATCTCGTACTTATAGTCGGGGTGCGAGTTGTGCTCCATAAACGTGGTGGAGGTGTATAGATTACCCATTGAACGTGCTCCAAACGTGATGCAGGCCGGCGATGAACTTGTCGATGTCGGCCTTGTCGTTGTAGAAGGCCACGCTGGCGCGGCAGCAAGCAAGGTTCTCGATGCCCAGCCAGGTAAGCAGCGGCTGCGCGCAGTGGTGGCCGGCGCGGATGCAGACGCCGTCCATGTCCATGATGCTCGCGACGTCGTGCGGATGGATGCCCTTGACGTTAAAGCTCACAACGCCGTGGTGGTTGTCCCAGTAGATGGAACCGATGATTTGGACAAAGTCGAGCTGCATGAGTTCGCCCATCAGATAGTGGACGAGCGCCTGCTCGCGGGCCTGGATGTTCTCGTAACCCACCGTGTTGACCAGGTAATCAAGGGCGGCGCCCGTGGCGAAGATGCCGGCGGCGTCCTGCGTGCCGGCCTCGAACTTCTCGGGGACGGGCGCCCAGACGGCGTCCTGCTCGGTGACAGAGTCGATCATCTCGCCACCGGTGAGCATGGGCGGCATGGCGTTCAGCAGGTCCATCTTGCCCCACAGCACGCCGATGCCCATGGGGCCCATGGCCTTGTGTGCGCTAAAGGCAAAGAAGTCGGCTCCCAGGTCGGCCACATCGACCGGCATGTGCGGCAGCGACTGCGCGCCGTCGACGACCAGATAGCCGCCGTACTTGTGGACGAGCTTGCCGAGGTTCTTGACCGGGTTCTCGACGCCCAGCACGTTAGAAACCTGACCCACGGCCAGAATCTTGGTCTTGGGACCAACCTTGGCAAGAACCTCCTCGGTGGTGAGCTGGCCGGTCTTGGTGGGGTAGAGGTAGACGAGCTTGGCGCCGGTCTCGCGGCAGACCTGCTGCCACGGAATCAGGTTGGAGTGGTGCTCCATGATGGTGATGACGACCTCGTCGCCCGGTTCGAGCACTGTGGGCGCAAAGCTCTTGGCGACCAGGTTGAGCGACTCGCTCGTGTTGCGGGTGAAGACGACCTCGTTGGCCTGGGAGGCTCCGATGAGGTCGGCGATCTGCTGGCGCACCTTCGCGATAGCCTCGGTGGCCTCGACGGACAGCGAGTACAGGCCGCGCAGGGGGTTGGCGTTCATGCGCTGATAGAAGTCACGCTCGGCGTCGAGCACACAGGCAGGGCGCTGTGCGGTGGCGGCGCTATCGAGGAAGACGATCTCGGGGTGCTGCTGGAACAGCGGGAACTGGCCCTTGTAGGGGTTGGTCTCGATGTCGACGGTAGGCCAGCCGCGCGAGGCCTCGTCGCTGGCGTCGAGCTCCATAGGCTCCGGTGCGGTACAGGTGTCGCATTTAACGTGCTCGGTGTCGATCATGCGAGCTCCTCTTCAAAGTTGTCGATCAGGTTGTTGCCCAAGCGGACGACGGTGGCGCGGGTGCGCTCGTCAGTGGCGGAAAGCGCAGCGTCCTCAAGCTTGGCGCGGATGAACAGGTCCTCGGCAGCGTTTTGGTCAAGGCCGCGGCAGGCGAGGTAGAACAGCTGCTCGTCGCGGACGTGGCCGATGGTGGCGCCGTGGTTGCCGGCGACGTCGTCCTCGTCGCAGAGGATGACGGGGACGGTCTTGTTGTCGACGCCCTTGTTGGCGAGCAGTACGGTCTCGCGCTCGGTGCCGACGGCGCCCTTGCAGCCGTGCACGAGGTCGATGGTGCCGCGGTAGACCTTCTTGGACGTGCCGGTCAGCACGCCATTGGCGTCGATCTCGCACTCGGTCTTGCGACCGCGGTGGCGCAGCTCGTAGTTAAAGTCGCGCACCTGTTCGCGGGCACCCAGGTAATCGGTATCGATCGTCACCTTGGCGGTGTCGCCCAGCAGGTCGCCGGCAAGGCCGGTGGCGCTGGCACCGGCACCCAGGACGGTGTGCTGCACGTTGACGCGCGCGCCCTCGTCCAGGAACAGGCCGGTGTCATCGAGTGCGATCCAGCTGTCATCGAGCGTCTGCGTGCAGGTCAAGTTGACGGTGGCGTACTCGTGAGCGCACACGCGCAGCACGGATCCCACGACGCCCTCGCCGGCAACGGGGGAGTCCAGGGCAATAAGCAGATCGAGCGTCGACTGGGGACGGGCGACGACGTCGATGGCGGCGATGGCCGCGGCGGCATCGACAGCGCTCACGCGCACGGTAACCGTGGCGTGCTTGTATGCGGGCACATCGATGACGATGCGCTTGGTAGCATGGTCGGCCAGGTAGGTGTAGGCAGCCTCGCCCATGCCAGTCTCGAAGGCCTCAGCGGGGGAGAGCTCCTCCTCCAGCTTAATGGCACCGGCCTGGTAGACGGAGGTGGCGGGCACGTCGAGCTCGGTCTCGGGCGTGATGCGGGCGCGGTCGGCGGCATCGCCGGGCGCGGAGGCGCGGCGCTCGGGGAAGCGCTCGGCCATGGCGTCCATGGCGGCGTCGAACGCGTCTGCCACGCCAGCAAACTGCTCGTCCAAGCCCTCAACCTCAATGGTCTCGGCGGGAGCGGGGGCAAGCTCGTCAGAGAGCTCGAGCTTGGTCTGGTTCATCTTGAGCCAACCCCAAGTGGCTGCCGGCATCGCGTTGACCTGCTCAAGGGTGGTAGCAGCGGTGTTGGTGGTCTGTTTCATTATCCGATCGCTCCTTCCATCTCGAGCTTGATCAGGTTGTTCATCTCGACGGCGTACTCCAGCGGCAGCTCCTTGGAGACCGGGTTGGCAAAGCCGTTGACGATCATGGTGCGGGCCTCTTCCTCCGAGATGCCGCGGCTCATCAGGTAGAACACCTTGTCGTCGCCGATACGTCCGATGGTGGCCTCGTGGCCGATATCGACGTTCTTGGCGCGGATGTCCATGGCCGGAATAGTGTCGGAGCGGCTCTGGTCGTCGAGCATCAGCGACTGGCAGCTCACGGTTGCCTTGGAGCCCTCGGCCTTGGGCGTCGCCACAATAGAGCTGCGGAACGTCTGGATGCCGCCGCTCTTAGAGATGCCCTTGGTCTCGACGGTTGCCGAGGTATCGGGTGCGTTGAGCACGACCTTGCAGCCGGTGTCGAGGTTTTGACCGGCGCCGGCAAAGGTGATGCCGGTAAAGCTGGAACGGGCGCGGCGGCCGTTGAGCACGCTCATGGGATAGAGGTAGCCCACGTGGCTGCCGAAGGAGCCACTGATCCACTCGATGTCGCCGTCCTCGTCCACGCGCGCACGCTTGGTGTTGAGGTTGTACATGTTCTTGGACCAGTTCTCGATGGTCGAGTAGCGCAGGTGTGCGCGTTTGCCCACAAAGAGCTCGACGGCGCCGGCGTGGAGGTTGGCTACGTTGTACTTGGGCGCGGAGCAACCCTCGATAAAGTGCAGGTCGGCGTCGTCCTCGACGATGATGAGCGTGTGCTCAAACTGGCCGGCGCCCTTGGCGTTAAGACGGAAGTAGCTCTGCAGCGGGAAGTCGAGCTTGGTGCCCTTGGGCACGTAGACAAACGAGCCGCCCGACCATACGGCGCCGTGCAGGGCCGCAAACTTGTGGTCGGTGGGCGGGATGAGCGTCATAAACTTCTCGTGGATGAGCGGTTCCCACTGCGGGTCGTGCAGGGCCTCCTCGATGCCGGAGTAGACGATGCCCATCTTGGACGCGGTGTCCTGCATGTTGTGGTAGACCAGCTCGGAGTCGTACTGCGCGCCGACGCCTGCCAGGTAGCTGCGCTCGGCCTCGGGGATGCCCAGGCGCTCAAAGGTGTTCTTGATGTCGTCGGGCACCGACTCCCAGTCGTGTTTTTGGTCGGTGTTGGGCTTGACGTAGGTGACGATGTTGTCCATGTCCAAGCCCTCGATGGAGGGGCCCCACGTCGGATCCGGGAAGCGTTTGAAAATCTCGAGGGACTTGAGGCGCAGGTCGAGCATCCACTGTGGCTCGTCCTTCTTGGCGCTGATCTCGCGCACGATGTCGGGCGTGATGCCGGCGTCGAGGCGCTCGAATCCCTCCTCGCCATAGGTGAAGTCGTAGAGGCTGCGGTCGATGTCCGCGACCTCGGTGCGGTTCTTGGTCATTGCGTCGCCCCTTTACGCCTGCTGCTCGGCAGCGGCGGCCTCGGCCTGGGCGCGCTGCTCGGCGGCCTCGCGCTCGAAGGTCTCAAAACCATTCTTGTCGATCCAGGGGATGAGCGAGGCATCGTCCTCGCGCACGATGTGGCCCTTGACCATAACGTGGACGCGGTCGACATCCAGGTGCTCCAAGATGCGCGTGTTGTGCGTGATGATGAGCATGGAGCCGTCGCAGCTCTTGCGGTACGCGTCCATGCCGTGGCTGACGGTGGACAGGGCGTCGACGTCCAGGCCTGAGTCGGTCTCGTCCAGGATGGCGAGTTTGGGCTGCAGCAGCAGAAGCTGGAGCATCTCGACCTTCTTCTTCTCGCCGCCCGAGAAGCCTACGCCCAACTCGCGGTTGAGGTAGGCGGTATCCATGTTGAGCTCGGCCGCGAGCTCCTTGACGCGACGGCGGAATTCCTTGCCCTTCATCTCCAGGCCGGGACGGCCGGCGATGCTGGCACGCAAAAAGCTCGACAGCGGCACGCCTGGGATCTCGACCGGGGCCTGGAAGCTCAGGAACAGGCCGGCGCGCGAACGCTTGTCGGTGGTGAGCTCGGTGATGTCCTGGCCGTCAAAGACGATACGGCCGTCGTTGACCGTGTAGACGGGGTCGCCCATGACCAGGTGGCCGAGGGTGGACTTGCCGGCGCCGTTGGGTCCCATCAGCACATGGGTCTCGCCGGCGGCGACGTTGAGGTTGACGTTGTGGAGGATGGTCTTCTCGTCCACGGAGGCGGTAAGACCTTCGATGGAAAGCAGCGGATTTGCGCTCATGCTGTCCCTCTCTGTATATGGTGTACTCATAGGTGTACTAAACCCTAGGAATCTTCTCGGAATAAAGTTACTATGGGTTCGGCGTTAGTCAAGGGAAAACCCGACTAATCCACTCGACTTTTCAAATTCTGGGACAAAATAACCTGTTGTGTTTGTCCCATTTACTTAAGATTTGGGACAAACAAACCTGGTTATGTTGTCCCAGATGCGATGGGAGGGTAGGTATGCTCATTTCTTCCAAGGGCCGCTATGCCCTCCGGCTGATGATCTATATCGCGGCGCTGGGCGACGCCGAGGGCAAGATTGCCCTGCGCGAGGTTGCCGACCGCGAGCATATCTCACAAAAGTATCTGGAGCAGCTGGTTCGTCCGCTTATGAAGGCGGGCCTGCTTAAGAGCGTGCGCGGCAAGGGCGGCGGCTACATGATGGCCAAGGACCCGGCCGAGGTGCGTGCCGGCGACATCCTGCGCGCCGTCGAGGGCAGCACGGCTCCAGTGGCGTGCGATGGCATCGACAACAGCTGCACTCGCAGCGATCTTTGCTCGACCGTCAAGTTCTGGCGCGGCCTGGACGACGTGATCGAAAAGTACGTCGACGGCGTGACGTTGGCCGACCTGGCCGCCGTCCCCGAAATCAACTTTGACATTAAGCTGTAGGGCTGCAAATGGCATCTCTCGACAAGGTGTATAAGCAAATTGAAGTTTTTGCTCGGGAGTGTGACGCCGAGAAGGTTGTGCTGTTTGGCTCCCGCGCTCGAGGTGACAACTTGCCTAAGAGCGATATTGACATCGCAGTAGCAGGTTGCCGGGATTTCGGCCGGTTGTCATATTTGATCGAGGAGCGTCTTGATACTCTTTTAGATGTAGATGTCGTCAATCTCGATGAGCCCTTATCGCAGCAATTGCTCGATGAAATTGCCAGGGATGGTGTGATTCTGTATGAAAAAATATGAGAACTTTGCCAGCGCCTTGGCGAATCTTGAGGATGCGCCCAATCAGGATCTCAACAATGATTTTGTTCAGAGTGGATTGATTAATAAGTTCAATCTTCAATTTGAACTGAGCTGGAAGCTCCTTAAGCGTCTGCTCGAGTATGAAGGCGCCACGCTTGCCGCGTCGGGGTCTCCTCGTGCCATCTTGAAGGAGTCGTACCGATTCTACGACTTTATTGATGAGGCGGCCTGGCTAGATATGCTCAGAGACCGCAATACGAACGTCCATATCTACGACAACAAGCTCGCTCAAGACTTGATTCAGCGCATCTTGAACGTCTATATCCCCGCTTTCTGTCAGTTGAGGGACGGGCTGATGGAGCGATACGGCGAGCTTCTGATGGCGCCCGACGACCAGTTTGTTTAATTCCTTAAGATTTCGCGGAGGGTTGTTGCCGTTTACCGAGGGGTTGTTGTGCAACAACGGGCGAGCTGCAATACTTATTTCTATCTTTGCAAACTGCACTTTAACTATACCAATGCAGGGAGGATCTTATGCAGCCCAAGCATTCCGCGATTGTCGCGGGCCTGACGCTGGCGCTTTCGTTTGGCGCCATTTCCGCGCCGGCACCCGCTGCTGCCGAGGAGCCCACGCCGGGCGTTGCCTCGGATGCCACCGATATCGATAAGGGTCTCTACACCCAGCAGTCTTTCTCGGGCGTACTGAGGTCGGTCCAGGGCGTTTCGTTTGTCAACGTGACTCCCGAGATGAAGTACTTTACCAAGTACGAGAGCCATGGCAACTACAACCAGGGCTTTTCGTACGGTGACGGCTATAACGCGCTGGGTTATTACCAGTTCGACCGTCGTTGGTCGCTCATTCCGTTTATGAAGCAGGCCTACAACTACAACCCCGAAAAATACAGCATGCTCAAGGATGCGATTGATCGCGGCAGCGAGATTTCCAACACGAGTAATGTCATGTACGAGAACGGCCAGCTCACCGAGCTGGGCCATATCGCGCAGGATGCCTTCCAAGGTGCGTACAACACCGATCCTGTTGAGTTCTCAGCACTTCAAGATGCGTATGCGTACAACTCGTACTATGCGGTGACCGAGGCGTGGCTCAAGAGCGGCCTGGGTATTGATATTTCGGGCCGCGCCGATTGCGTCAAGGGCATGGTGTGGAGCATTACCAACATGTGCGGCACCGGTGGCTGCAGGGACTTTTTCCGCTGGGCGAATCTTTCCAATGATATGTCCGACCGCGAGTTTGTGACGGCGCTCTCCAACAGCGTGGTCAATAACGTGGCGACCAAGTATTCGAGCCAGCCCCAGTATCATGAGGGCTGGAAGAATCGTTATAAGAATGAGCTGAAGGACTGCATGGCTTATATCGCCGAGGACGAGGCAGCCGCTGCGACGCCCGTGCAGCCCGAGCCCACAC
>DXLY01000094.1 GCA_019414465.1 Collinsella sp. | reverse complement strand
AGGACCGTTATACGGGCTCGCCGCGTAAAGAGTTTTACGGCGAGACGTTGGAGCGGGCGCCGTTTCCCGTGGCCTATAACGGCGACATCTTTGATCTTGAGGACATGGATGCGCTGGTGGGGGCCTATCCCGGAACACGCCACGTAATGTTGGGGCGCGGCTTGCTCGCGAACCCCGCGCTGGCTCGCATGGTTAAGGGCGGTCCTGCTGCCACGGCGGCTGAACTGCAGCGTTTCCACGACATGCTGTTTGCGGCCTATGCGGAAGAGATTGGCGGCAACGCGGTCTTTCGCATGAAGGAGTGGTGGTTCTACGCCAAATGCGCCTTCGCCGACCCCGCTACCGTTCACAAGCTCGTACGTAAGACCAAAAAGGTCGACGAGTACCGTGCCGCCGTCGAGCGGGTCTTTCGCGAGCAGCCACTCGCACCCATAGCTCGCTTCCGCGGCTAGTTAGACATCGGGGACGTTCTTTAACGACTAGTCATTTAAGAACGTCCCCAACGACTACCCCCAATGCCTACTCATTTAAGTGCGTCCCCAATGAGTAGCAAAAAGTTGTACGCCAGCATCCAAAGATGTCGAAAAATGTCGACTTTGGATGCTGGTGTACATGTTTGGGTCGTATGGGTTGGGGCCCTGGACGGACAGAGCGTGCGTACTAGAGCAGGTTTTCCTGCACCCACGCGATGATGTCGCTCGATTCGTAGAGTGGTTTGCCGTCGATGAACAGGCAGGGAACCTGGCGTTTTCCGCCGACGGCGATGAGTGTCTGTTCGGCATCGGAATCGGTCGAGATATTGCGCTCGGGAATGGTCACGCCGTTATCGGCCAAAAAGTGCTTGACCTTTAAGCAATACGGGCAGCCGGTCATAACGTACAGCGCGAGCTCGTGATTAGTAGCCATAGGTCTCCAATCGGTTGAGGTTTTGATTGAAATACCCAAAGCCGCCGCGGTCTATGCGCGCGTCAACGACGACTCGATGGCCTGGACCAAAAACGCCGTGGCTCCGGTGCCGCAGGGCTTGTCGTAGTAGTCAACAAAGCGCTGGTCGGCAAGATAGCCGTGGGCGAGGCCCAGATACGCTTCGTTCTGGGGCTCGTGTCCCCAATTAAGGCCAATCCATCGACGATGCATCGCGACAAGCTTACGAGCCTCGTTGCTCTCTGGGTCGCCAATGCCTATGGCAATCGAGAGCTGGCCCAGAATAGCGTGTTCAAGTTCCTTCATGTCGTTCCATGTCTCGGGGTCCATGTCCAGCAGCGCTTCGTTTGCTGCATCGAAAGCCTCATCGCCATAGCGCGCCCGCGCCTCGGCACCGTAGCGCTCCTCGTTTTCTTGCACGGCGCGCCAGCGCTCCAGTTGCGGCAGGACGGCGCCCATGAGCGAGACGGCTTCGTCGAGCGACATGCCGGTGTTTTGCGCCAGCCGCGGAGCGCAATCCTCGATCATCGCCTCCATGGTGGTGTCGTAGGTGTACTTGCCGTGGTCGTAGCACCACTTGCAGTAATGGTCGGTCGTGGCGCCCGTTGCATCGGTGCCGCAGTCGTCGGGCGTGAGTATCATGCCGCAGCTCTGGCAATAATGCTCGGGCATTTCGAGCAGGTGGGACAGTGGCTCGCCGGTTACGGCGGCAATGAGCTTCATCATGTCGATGCCCGGGGTGACCTCGTCGCGCTCCCAACGGCTGACGGCTTGGCGTGTGACGAAGAGCTTGGCGGCGAGCTGCTCCTGGGTAAGGTGATGGGCGCGACGAACGGCAATGAGCTTTTCTGCAAAGGCCATAGCGGCTCCTTTCTGCTGGTTGATGGCTTAAGCATACGCGGCGGCAGGCGCCCTTCCAAGCAACCGTTGGTTGCACGACAGGAGTCCACGGCGAAGAATTGCGCGCAACGCCCCACGCCTCCATGCCGTACAATGACCGGCATGGAGCCTATTGCACACATACATACCGACCTGCCGCAGAAGTTCGGCATTCCGCGCAACAGCTTTTTGGCGCCTCATCTGCAGGGACGCATCGTCTTTGAGCCGGAATTTGCCTCCAATGCAGCGGTTGAGGGCCTGGACTCCTTCTCGCACCTATGGCTGCTCTGGCGCTTCGAAAACGGAACGCCTGGCGGCACGGCTAAGGACATAGCTACCGATGCCAAGACACAGAACAGGCCCGGCACCAATGCCAAGTGGTCGAAAACCGTGCGTCCGCCGCGTCTGGGCGGAACCGAGCGTGTGGGCGTCTTTGCCACGCGCAGTCCGTTTCGCCCTAATCCCATCGGGCTTACCTGCGTCAAGCTTGATCGTGTCGAGCTCACCGACGATGGCCCCATCATCCATGTGCTGGGGGCCGACCTGCGCGATGGCACGCCCATCTACGACATTAAGCCCTACATCCCGTTTGCGGACTGTCACCCGGATGCGACCGGCGGCTGGATTGAGGATGCTCCGTGGCAAGAGCTCGATGTTGAGTTTCCGCAAGCTCTGCAGGATATGGTCCCGCCCGCAAAGATTTCTGGCTTGGTCGAGGTTCTACGCCAAGATCCGCGCCGCGCGGGCAGCAAACACGAGCCAAACCGCATTTACCACTTGGCCTACGCCGGGCTCGACATATCGTTTACGGTCGACGAAACCCAGCTAACCGTAGTCGCCGTCAACGACGCGCAAGACTAACCAGCCATTCGTCCGCACCCGTCAAATTAAGCGCCAAACTCCGCGCCAAAACCGCCCACGCTGGTGGACAATAACGCCTATCGAATCATTCCGCTCTGCACGGGAGTCCAGCATGAAATACGACTTCACTTCAATCATCGACCGCCACGGCATGGACTCCATCGCCGTTGACTCCTGGGGCGAGATCCCCGGTATGGCTCCGAACGCACCCGACGGGGGCTTCGACCGCATTCCCATGTGGGTGGCCGACATGAATTTTGCCACGGTCCCCACGGTCCAGGAGCACATCATTCAGCGTGCCCAGCACCCCATGTTTGGCTACTTTAACCCGCGCGCTGAGTACTTCGATCGCATCATCGAATGGCAGAATCGCCGCAATGGCGTCGAAGGTTTGAGCCCTGAACATATCGGCTACGAAAATGGCGTGCTGGGCGGCGTCGTGTCGACGTTGCGCGCGTATGTCCAGCCGGGCGATGCGGTGCTGGTCCACAGCCCCACCTACATTGGCTTTACCAAGTCCATTGAGGCCGCGGGCTATCGTATTGTCCACAGCCCGCTTAAGCTCGACGACCAGGGCGTGTGGCGTATGGACTTTGAGGACATGGAGCACAAGCTCGCCCAAAACCACATCCATGCCGCGGTGTTCTGCTCGCCGCACAATCCCTGCGGCCGCGTATGGGAGCGTGACGAGATCGAGCGCGCCATGGACATCTATCGCCAGCAAGATTGCGTGGTGATCTCGGACGAGATTTGGTCCGATATCATCCTGCCGGGGCACAAGCATATCCCGACGCAGTCGGTGAGCGAGGACGCCCGCATGCGCACGGTTGCCCTCTATGCGCCGAGCAAGACGTTTAATCTGGCGGGTCTGGTCGGCAGCTACCACATTGTCTACAACGAGACGCTGCGCGACCGCGTGTGCGCCGTGTCCAACAAGACCCACTACAACGAGATGAACGTCCTCTCCATGCATGCGCTTATCGGTGCCTACCAGCCGCAGGGCTACGAGTGGGTGGACGAGCTCAACCAGGTGCTTGCCGGTAATATCGAGTACTTCTGCACGTATGCAGAAAAACACTGGAAGGGCGTTGCGTTTTCGCGTCCGCAGGGCACGTACATGGTGTTTCTGGACTGCACCGAGTGGTGTCGCGAACATGGCCGCGATATTCAGTGGCTGCTCGACGAGGGGGCGCGCGTGGGCGTGGGGTATCAGGACGGCCGTCCGTTCCACGGGCCCTGCCACATTCGCGTGAATCTGGCGCTGCCGCTTTCGCGCGTAAGGGAGGCGTGCGACCGCCTGGACCGCTACGTTTTTAATGCACGGTAAGTGAGCACTGCATGCGGGGCCTTCTGCCAAGTTGGCTGGAAGGCCCCGCATAGTAAAGCATCTGTAACAATTGGGCGCAGACCTGCTGCGGAGGTTTATTTTTCTTGAATCTGCTTGCCGCAAAGATGCTCAATCGTAATCTCGTAGAGCTGGACGCCCTTAATGTCCTTGGCGATTTCCTCTTCGACTTCTTCGGCAGAAGGGTAGTACTTAAGCGCGAGCTGGCGAACTTTATCCTCGATAAACGCGGGGGTGTCATTCGCCAGGCGACAACGGCCAAAGACTACGGTACTCATAACGTAGGGAGCCCAGTCACCGTCCTGGTACCACTCGTTGCCGTAAACGGTAAAGCAGACCTTGTCATCGCGCTTGAGTGCGTCGACCTTGTGGCCAGCCTTGGCGCCATGGAAATAAATCTTGTCGTGCTCGGTGTCAAAGAAGTAGTTGACGGGAATGGCGTACGGGTAGCCATCGTCGCCGTTGACGGCAAAGACACCGCGCTTGCAGGCAGCGAGCAGTTCGCGCGCTTCCTCGTCAGTGATGGCGCGTTTCTTTCGACGTAGGGGCCTAAACATCGTTGGATTCCTTTCTGGTCATGCGTGGTAGTTGAGCACAAACTATAGCGAAACGGACCCGTCTTTCTTGATGCGGGCGAGTATGTTTTTGAGCTTGTTAAAGTCGAGCGGTTTGGACAGATGGGCGTTCATGCCGGCGTCGTGTGCCGCCTTGGCGTCCTCGGCAAAGGCATTGGCGGTGAGCGCGATGATGGGGATATCGGCTGCATCGACCTTCTCGCTCAGACGGATCGTGCGGGTTGCCTCATAGCCGTCCATGTCCGGCATCATAATGTCCATCAGGATCGCATCGAAGCTGCCGGCGGGATGAGACAGGTACAGATCGACGACTTCGTTGCCGTTGGCGGCGCGGGTGACCACGACGCCCTCGGATTCTAGCAGCGCCTGGGCAATCTCGGCATTCAATTCGTTGTCTTCGGCGAGCAGTACGTTCATGTCGGCGAGCGAGCAGTCGAGCGCCCTCTCGACCGTATCTGCCCGCGGCTGGGGGTTCTTGTCGATATCGAGCGGAATCTCCACGTAGAACGAAGTGCCCACATGGAGCTCGCTGGTGACTTCGATGGTGCCGCCCATCAGTTCAATAAGCGACTTGACGATTGGCATGCCCATGCCGGTTCCTTGGAACTTGCTGCGCGCATCGTCACCTTCTTGGGCGAACGGCTCATAGATATGCTTTAAAAACTCGGGAGCCATGCCAATGCCGGTATCCGAAACACTAAAGCAAAAGAGCGCGCGCCCGTTATCGAGTGGCTTGGTCTTTGAGCTAAAGGTGACGGAGCCGCCGTGCTTGTTGTACTTAATGCTGTTGTCTAACAGGTTGATCATGACCTGTCGGATATGGGTGGGACTGCCGATCATGTATGGCCCCGTGGCGTACGTCAGGCTATTGTCCTGCATTGTGATGCCGTTATCGGATGCGCGGAGCTTGCACAGCACCAGCGTATCGTCACAGAGCTTTTTGAGGTTAAAAGGCGCATGTTCCAGTGTCAGCTTGCGGTCTTCGATTTTGCCCATCTCGAGGATGTCGTTGATCAGCGAGAGCAGGTGATTGGCGGCAACGCGCGCCTTGGCACGGCTCTCGCGGGCGACTTGCATATCGCCTTCTTTCAATTCCTCGATCTCGATAAGGCCCAGGATACCGTTGAGCGGCGTACGGATGTCGTGGCTCATGCGCGTGAGGAATGCCGTCTTAGCGGCGTTGGCAGCATCGGCTTTTTTGCGCTCGGTTCGAGCGCGCGCGAGCGCCCAGATGAGCAGGACGATGCCGACCGACAACATACCGATGAGGGTGGCTGCAATGGCGGTGCGGTTGCGATAAAGGAATTGAAGCGTGTTGGATTCCTGGGCCGTGTACGACGTGGAGGAGAAATTGCTTGCGGAGAGCGATTCTCCGGCATTGATGATGCCCTTGTTGATGATTCCCAGCAGTTCGGGCTTGCCGCGCGACATCAAGCACGCGAGGTCACAGGTGTCAGGGAGCTCGACCGTCTCGCAGTCCTCGAGATCATAACGGTCACCGATGGTTTTTACGCGTGAACTGGGAGCGACGATGCAGCGCGCCGTTCCCTTCCTGAGGGCGTCGAACGCTTCATCGTCGGATTGGTATTCGGTTACGGTCGCTGTGGGGAATAGACTTTCAAGTGCATTTCGGTTGACAAACGATGATTTGGTACAGGCGATGTTCTGAAGGTCTTTTTTCAGGTTACTGCCGGTGTGGATGGCGGTGAGGGACATGGTCCCCAACGATACCGACTGCACAACGCCTGATTGCTCGGCAAACCAGTAATCTCGGTATGCCGGCAGCGCAACGTCTATGCTTCCCTCTGACAGGGCCTTTGACATCATCTTGTAGCTATCAAAGGCGACGGTTTTGACCGTAATGCCAAATTTATCGTGTAGCGTCGTCGCAAGCGATGCGAGCGAGCCTTCCATTTTGCCGTCTTCGTCTTCGTTGCAGTAGGGGAGTTTGCCCGTAATGTAGCCGAGCGTGATGGTGTTGTTGTTTGCTTTGAGCCAGGCGCGCTCATCGCCGGTGAGCGAGGATGATCCGCTGTTTTGCGCTGAATAGTTCGATTTGACCTCGTCGTTATAGCGGGGGTTGACGCGGTTGATTGCCGCCATTGCGGAGTTGATGTTGTCCATCAGGTCGGGGCGGCTTTTGGGAACGGCAAAGTAGTAGTCGCTCGAACCGACGTAGAACATGGGCGACGCCTCGGGCGACGAAATGGTGTCGTTCATGATGATGGCGTCGACCTCGCCGTTTGCGAGCGCGTCAAAGAGAACGGAGCCTCCGTCATACTCCCTGTATGTGCAGGCGACTCCCTCGTTGGCGAGCCACTGCTGGCCGACGATGGTTTGCATAACACCGGAGTTGTAACCGATGGTGAGACCCTGGAGTGCTTGAGGGTCACCCTTGGCCAGGTCGTCACGGTCGGGCCTGGCGTAGATGTAGTAGCGCTCGGTGCCCTCGGGGTTCGAGGAAAAGAGCAGCTTTTGGGCGCGTTCCTCGGAGTAGGAGATGTTGGGCATGAGGTCGATCTCGCCTGCCTCGAGCATGTCCATAAGCTCGGTGAAGGTGCCGGAGACGTATTCGTACCGCCAGCCGGGCGTGTAGTACGACAGGGTCTGGAGGTACTCGTAACCCCATCCCGAGAGACGCTCGCCGGGGGTGCCGTTCTGGAAGCCCTCGTTGTTGACGAGCCAGCCGACGCGGACCGTCTTGACTGGCTGACTAGAGTCATCGGCAAAAGCCTGGACAGGCGCGATGGAACTCAGTGCGGCAAGCGCGGCAAGCACAATGGCCAGGGCGCGACATATAACTGAACGAAGGACAGTGGCAGCTCTCACATGCAATCCTAACGAATCGAGACAATACCGCATAAGGATACCAGCTCAGCCTGCCCAGTCGGCAGCTGTACCGCTAAACGCTCCCGCCCGGCAGTCATCGGGGACGTTCTTAAA
>DXLY01000093.1:1764-7572 GCA_019414465.1 Collinsella sp. | reverse complement strand
CTCCAGCACCTTGGGGCCGGCGGGGGTGAGCATAAAGCCGCCATACAGGCAGCCGCGGTAGTCGATGCCCTCGGCAGCAAGCTCGGCCACGGTCTGCTCCATGACCGCCACCATCGTGGCGTGCTCTTCATCGGTCACGATGGGCACCGGGCTGTAGACGCCCATGCCACCGGTGTTGGGGCCCTTGTCGCCCTCGAGCGCGCGCTTGTGGTCCTGCGAAGTGGCCATGGGGCGCACGGTCTTGCCGTCGGTAAAGGCCAGCAGCGAGCACTCGGGACCGGTCAGCATCTCCTCGATGACCACGGTGCTGCCGGCATCGCCAAAGGTGCCGCCAAAGCACTCGCGCACGGCCTCCTCGGCCTGCTCAAGTTCGGTCGCCACGATAACGCCCTTGCCCGCGGCAAGGCCGTCGGCCTTGACGACCAGCGGGGCGCCCTGCTCGCGCACGTAGGCGAGAGCCGAAGCCTCGTCGGTAAACGAACCATAGGCTGCCGTCGGAATGCCCGCACGCTCCATGAGCTGCTTGGAGAACAGCTTGGAGCCCTCCATCTGGGCGCCCTCGGCACCCGGGCCAAAGCAGGGAATACCCGCCGCGCGCACGGCGTCGGCCACGCCCGCCACGAGCGGAGCCTCGGGGCCAATTACCACGAGTCCGCATCCGTGGCTCTGAGCAAACGCCGCCACGGCCGCGGGATCGCAGTCGTCGAGAACAACGTTCTCGCCGCAGCTCGCGGTGCCGCCGTTACCCGGCGCAATGTAGAGCTTGCCGGCGCGCGGTGATGCTGCGAGCTTTGCTGCCAAAGCATGCTCGCGGCCGCCGCTGCCCAACAACAGGATGTCGATGGTTTGAGTGTCCGCCTTCAAGGGTGCCTCCTCTATGGATGAATGGCCCGCTCCGCGCGAGCCCTTTGCAAGCAAATATACCCCTCGGCCGCCCACTTGGGCTGCAAGGGGGTATATCGCAATAACCAAATGGTCCCGATTACTTCCAGAATCGGTTGATGATCTGCTCGCGACCAGCGCCAACGCCAATGAACGTCACGCGGGTGTGTGCCAGATCCTCGATAAACGCCACATAGTCCTGAGCCTCTTGCGGCAGCTCGTCAAAGCTGCGGCAACCGGTGATATCGCACTTCCAGCCGGGGAGCTCCTCGTAGATGGGCTTGGCGTGCTCAAAGCGCACCTGATGCTCGGGCACGCTCGTGTAGCGCTCGCCATCGACGTCGTAGGCCACGCACACCTTGATGGTGTCGAAGGCCGAAAGCACGTCGAGCTTGGTCACGGCGATGTCGGTGAGGCCGTTGACGCGCGAGGCATAGTTGGCGATAGGGCCGTCAAACCAGCCGCAACGACGACGGCGACCGGTGGTCACGCCGTACTCATAGCCCTCCTCGGTCAGCGTGTGGCCGGCCTCGGACTCATAGGAAAGCTCGGTGGGCATGGGGCCCGAACCGACGCGGGTGATATAGGCCTTCATGACGCCCAGCACGCGGTCGACGTTCTTCATGCCCACACCGGAGCCGGTGATGGCGCCGCCGGCGGTACAGTTGGAAGACGTCACGTACGGATAGGTGCCGTGGTCGATGTCGAGCAGCGTCGCCTGGGCGCCCTCAAACAGCAGGTTCTTGCCCTCATCGATCATGTTGTTGAGCAGCAGGCTCGTCTCGGTGATGTAGGGACGCAGGCGCTCGGCCATCGGCAGATACTCGTCGCAAATCTGGTCCACGGTGTAGGTGGGCAGGTTGTAGATGAGCTCGAGCTCGGGGTTCACGCGGGCAAGAGCGGTCTCCAGCTTGTCGCGGAACAGCGTCTCGTCCAGCATGTCCTGCATGCGCAGACCAATGCGGGCCATCTTGTCCTGATAGCACGGACCGATGCCGCGCTTGGTGGTACCGATGTTCTTCTTGCCGAGCTTCTGCTCAAAGGCGCCATCCAGATCGATGTGGTACGGCATGATGACATGCGCGTTGCCACTAATCTTGAGGTTCTTGGTGGTGATGCCGTCGGCCTCGAACATGTCGATCTCCTCAAGGACGACCTTGGGGTTGACGACGCAGCCGTTACCGATCACCGACACGTGATCGGAATACATGATGCCGGAGGGCACCTGGTGCAGGCCGTACTTCTTGCCGTTGACGACGATGGTGTGACCGGCGTTGTTGCCGCCCGAATAGCGCACGACGGCATCGAAGTCGCCGGCGACCAGGTCGCAAATCTTACCCTTGCCCTCATCGCCCCACTGGGCACCGACCAAAACGGTTGACGGCATGTTTACTCCTTACATTCATGGACTGTCTACGCGCCACGCCGGCACGCAGAAGCACAAAACATTCCCAGTATACCCGTGCAACGGGCGCCTGTCCTACTCCTCGGCATGTGCCCCATCAAGCTCATAGAACTTGGTGGATGCCGGCAGGAACATCAGGTCGACGTCGCCGATCGGGCCCGAACGGTTCTTGGCCACGACGATACGCGTAACGCCCTCGTCGGGTCGATCGTCGCGCGAGGCTTCGGCCTCGTCGGCGGAGCGGTCCAAGAACATGACGATATCGGCATCCTGCTCGATGGAGCCCGATTCACGAAGGTCGGAAAGCTGCGGGCGCTTGCCGGTACGGGATTCGACCTGACGCGAGAGCTGTGACAGCGCGATGAGCGGGATCTTGAGCTCCTTGGCCATAATCTTAAGACCACGCGACATCTCCGAAACCTCGACGGTACGGCTCTCGGAGCGGCGTCCCGGTGGAGGACTCACCAGCTGCAGGTAGTCCAAAATGATGATTGCCTTTTCCTTGTTATGGAGCATGCGGCGGCTCTTGGCGCGAATCTCAGTCACTGTGGTGCCGGGCGTATCGTCAATCAGAATATCGAGCTTGGACAAGGTCTGCGTGGCCTCGTTGATATTGGCCCACTGCTCGGGGCTAATGCGGCCCATGCGGAAGTCACTGATCGAGATCATGGCGTAGGCGCAAATCAGACGCTGGGCAATTTCCTTGCCCGACATCTCCAGTGAGAAGAAGCCGACGGTATAACCAGCAGCGGCAGCGTTAAGTGCCAGGTTCAGAGCGAACGACGTCTTACCCACGGCAGGACGGGCGCCGATGATGATGAGCTGGCCTTCGCGAAAACCCATGAGCATGCGGTCGAGCGACGGGAAACCCGTGGGCACGCCCGCAGCCTGGCCGCCGGCCTGGCATACTTCCTCGGCCTCGTTATAGGCCTCGACCATAAACTCGGTCAACGTCTTGTAGCTCGACTTGACCTCGCGCGCCGTGACCTTGAGCAGCTTGCTCTCGGCCAGCTCCACGACCTCCTTGGTGTCGGTAGGGGCGTTATAGGCCAGCGCGTTGATCTCGTTGGTGGCACCGATCAGCTCGCGCAGCATCGAGTCGCGACGGACGATGGCGGCATGGTGCTGCCAGTTGACGAGCGACAGGGTCTGACCCATCAGCTCCAAAATGTAGGCCTCGCCGCCCACGGCATCGAGCTTGTTGATGCTGCGCAGGTAATCGATCAGCGAGATGGAGTCGATGGGAATGCGGCTGTTGTACATATCGACCATCGCGGTATAGATGGTCTTATGAATGGGCCGGTAGAAGTCATCGGGCTGCAGCTCGACCTGGGCCTCTTCGACCACCTCGGGCGATAGCAGCATAGCGGCCAGTACATTGGCCTCTGCATCTTGGTTTTGGGGAAGACCCAACTTTGAGCCGCGGTCCTCGACCGTCAGCCCGGTCTCCCTATCGTCATATGCCATGAGCATCCTCATTCATATCGCTTGCGAGCATCCATAGTATCAGCCACGGTCCCAAAACGCGCCGCGCGCCGCCAATCATCACCGAACCAAACGGATGAACGGTCCTGTATATAGGACTTCGACGCAACGTTCACCATGACACTCACTCAGCGCAAAAAACAAAAGGGCGCCCTGGTTTCCCAGAGCGCCCTTCTTAGAACAAGATTGTTGCGTTGCAGCAAATGCTACTCGGCAGCAGCCTCAGTCTCGACCTCGGCGGTCTCGGCCTCGGCGACCTCAGCGGCCTCCTCGACCTCAGCCTCGGCAGCGAGCTCCTCGGCGGTAACGCCGACGAGAACGACAACCTCGGCCTTGATCTCGCGGTACAGCGAGATGGCAACGGTGTGGGCACCGGCAACCTTGATGGGCTTACCGAGCTCGACGCGCTTGCGGTCGATGTCCATACCGAGCTGAGCCTTGATGGCGTCAGCGATCATAGCGGCGGTAACAGAGCCAAAGAGGATGCCCTCGTCGCCGACCTTGACGTCAACGGTGACCTGCTTGCCCTCGAGGGCAGCCTTGGTCTCGTTGGCGGTAGCCAGACGGACGGCCTCGCGCTTGGCGATGTTGTTGCGACGCTCGTCGAGCTGCTTGAGGTTGCCCTTGGTGGCGGCAACAGCGAGCTTCTTGGGGAACAGGAAGTTCTCAGCGTAACCCTGAGCGACCTCTACGACGTCACCCTCGCCGCCCTTGCCCTTGATCTCATCGAGAAGAATAACCTTCATGATGCGTCTCCCTTCTTAGCCGCGGTCGCGGTTGCCACGAGAGGAAACCACGGGGACGGTGTACGGCAGGAGAGCCATCTCGCGGGCGCGCTTGATGGCGTTGGCGATGTCATGCTGATGCTGCGTGCAAGCGCCAGTGACGCGACGGGGCTTGATCTTGCCACGATCGGTCATGTACTTACGGAGAAGCTGAGTGTCCTTATAGTCGATGAACTCAGTGTTCTCCTTGCAGAACTGGCAGTACTTACGACGCGGCTGACGTGCAGAAAAATCATTAGCCATGTCAAAATACCTTTCATTTGGCAACTTCGGCGAACCGAAGCCGCCTCTCACTCAAAAATAGGTGAACAACCCTTAGAACGGGATGTCCTCATCGTAGACGTCGACCGCGGGCGGCGTAGCCACCGGTGCGGCAGGACGTGCTGCAGGCGCGGGAGCTGCGGGGGCATAACCGCCCTGATCGTAGCCACCCTGGCCACCACGGGAGCTCATAAACTCGATCTCATCGACGATGACCTCAAGCTTGCTCCGGCGCTGGCCGTCGCGCTCCCAAGAGCTGTAGCGCAGCTTGCCCTCGATCGCGACCTTGTTTCCCTTTGCCAGGAAACGGCTCACGGCCTCGGCGCGGGTGCCGAACATAGTGCAGTCGACAAAGTTGGGATAGTCCTCCCACTCGCCAGTCTGCGCGTTACGGCGACGATCGTTGACGGCGACGCCAAAGGACAGAACCTGGGTTCCGCCGGCGGTGGCGCGCAGCTCGGGATCGCGGGTGAGGTTACCGGTGATGTTCACTCGATTGATGCTCATAACTCACTACTTCCTCTTGGGGCACAAGCCCAGTCCAAAACGACAGTCTTACTCCTGGTCGTCGCGACGGACGATCATGTGGCGGACCACAGCGTCGGTGATGCGCAGGACGCGATCAAGCTCGGCGATCTGGGTAGGATCTGCGTGGAAGTTGATGAGGGTGTAGTCACCATCGGTGAGGTCGTTGATCTCGTAGGCGAGCTTGCGCTTGCCCCAGTCGTCAACGGAGTCGACCTTGCCAGCGCCCTCAGCGATCGTGGTATCGATACGCTTCATAACAGCGAGACGAGTCTCGGGGTCGAGCGACGGGTCAACAAAGAACAGCAGTTCATAAGCCTTCATATTGTCACCTCCTCTGGGCAAATGTGGCTTCAGGTCGTGAAGGTGCGCCTGAAGCAGGAAAAGACTTGGTAATAATATCTTTCAACCTCCTAGGCCGCAAGAATATGCAGCTACAACCTCATGACCTCCACATATGCCCAT
>DXLY01000093.1:0-1664 GCA_019414465.1 Collinsella sp. | reverse complement strand
TTCCTCGTGTATACTGACTTTCGCATTTAACGGAGAGTTGTCCGAGTGGCCGAAGGAGCACGATTGGAAATCGTGTAGGCGTCAAAAGCGTCTCCAGGGTTCAAATCCCTGACTCTCCGCCAGTTAATTCCAAAGCAGGCCTTCGAGCCTGCTTTGTTTTTACCCCACGCGGAGGGGTGGCAGAGTGGTTGAATGCGGCGGTCTCGAAAACCGTTTGGCCTGTATAAGGTCACGAGGGTTCGAATCCCTCCTCCTCCGCCATTTTGGTTGAGAAAGCTCCCGAAAACGGGGGCTTTTTTGTTTAGAGTCCCTTACAAGCAAATACGGCGGAGGAGGAGGGATTCGAACCCGCCAGGGCGCAAAGCGTAAAGAAAACGCGCCAGTGGCGCGTTTTTAGCGCAGCGCGGTCGGCGTAAGCCGACCGGATAAATTTTGAGCGCTGCTCAAAATTTGGACATCCCTCCTATTCAGCCACGCCCCCATCGCGTTCAGCATCGACCCAGATCCCCAAACATGGAACCTACGCCCCCACCCAGTCCCGACCGTTTACCGAGCAATAGGATCACCACGCCCGCCAACCATGTACTATGTACGGGCATTGTCTAAACCCGCAACCAAAAGGACCCCATCTTGCCCGTCGTCGCCGCTATGACCGTTACCTCACACGCCACAGATGCCATGGTCGCCATCCCGTTTTGGCTCGAAATGTTCGCTGTTGTCGCGGCTTCAATCTCGGGCGTGTTGGTCGCGCGCGAGCACAAGCTCGATCTGGTGGGCGCGGTCGCGCTTGCCGTGGTCTGTGGCTTGGGCGGCGGTCTTTTACGCGACATGACGCTGCAGGTGGGCAACGTCTACATCCTCAACCAGCCAATGGCGCTGCTGCTTTCCATTGCCACGGCAGCCATCATCTATATTTTCCCGGCAATCGTCGACAAGCCCGAAAAACTCATTCCCCTGCTCGACATCATCTCGGTCGGCATCTACGCCGCCACTGGAGCAGACAAGGCGCTGGTCTACGGCTTTGCACCGGCGGTGTGCATCATGATGGGCTTTTTCACCGCGGTGGGCGGCGGCATGTTGCGCGACGGCTTTATGGGCGTGGTTCCGGGCATTTTCCAACGTACTAACTTTTATGCCATCGCCGCCATCGCCGGATCGACAAGCTATGTGTGTCTCGTTATGAGCGGCATTATGAGCAATGTCGCCGCGCTGGTCGTATGCGTTGTCGTGACCATGGGTCTGCGCTGGCTCTCGCTGCGCTTTGACATCAAAAGCCCCACCGAAGAAGATATCGCGCGCTTCTTGCACCGTAAAAAGTAAACAGCACGGCACGACCCTTCGAAATGCAACCGAGAGGTTCTTTTAGAGCGCCCACGCGTTGGGTACCCTGTTAGATACCTGTCGAGTATCTAACGAAGGATTCACTATGCCTTGCAACCAAGTACCGTCGATCCGGCGCCACAAAGCGCAGGCCCGCATCACCATCCTATTCGCGCTGATTGCGCTCGCGCTCACCGCACTTCCCACGGTGTCGTTCGCCGGCACCGACACCGCGGGAAACGTGCTCGCAACCGAAGTTGACTCAACTCCGTCCGGTATCGAAGGCGACCTGTACTGGGCCGGCCAAAGCCTCAACCTAGACGACGCCTCCATCGGCCGCGATA
>DXLY01000092.1 GCA_019414465.1 Collinsella sp. | reverse complement strand
GCGTAGGAGAACGACTTTAAGAAGGACGGATGGTCCTTGTTCGATCCGGGAATCATAGACGGCTCCTAGTCGTGGGCGTGGTTGGTGATGGGGCCGACGTGGACCAGCTTGGGGTCCTCGCCGCGCTCGAGCGCCAGATCGCGCAAGATGGCGTCCTCGCGGGCCTCCATGACCTCGGCCTCGTCGTCCTCAATATGGTCATACCCCAGCAGGTGCAGCATGCCATGAACGAGCATCAGACGGCACTCGTCGGCAGGGCTATTGCCAAAGCCGGGGGCCTGACGGGCAATGACCTGCGGGGCCAAGATGATATCGCCGAGCTCGAGCGTCTCGTCGGCGGGAATATCCTCGTCAAAGGCCGAGTCGCACTCAAACGAGAGGACATCGGTGGTACGGTCGATACCGCGCCACTCGTGGTTGAGCTCGTGCATCTCGTCCTCATCGACATACGAAAGGGAAATCTCAACTTCACGCTCAACGCCCTCGGCGGCAAGCACGACCTCGCAGATGTGCTCTACCTCCTGCGCGTCGAGCAGCGTATCGAGCTCGGCATCGTTGCTGATCAATACACTCAACGGGACTCCTTTCGGTCGTGCACGCGCTTATCGCGCACATCATCATAAGCATCGTATGCCTCGACGATACGCCCCACCAAGGCATGGCGCACCACGTCGGCACGCTCGAGGTGAGAAAATGCGACATCGTCGACACGGCCTAAAATCCGCTCAACGTCGGCAAGACCGCCGCGACGACCCACCAGGTCGCGCTGACTCAGGTCGCCGGTAATCACAAACTTGGAGTTAAAACCCAGGCGCGTCAGGAACATCTTCATCTGCTCGGGCGTGGTATTTTGCGCCTCGTCGAGCACCACGAAGGCATCGCTCAGCGTGCGGCCGCGCATGTAGGCAAGCGGGGCGATCTCAATCACGCCGCGCTCCATGAGCTCATCGGTGCGCTCGCGATCCATCATGTCAAAAAGGGCGTCGTAGAGCGGACGCATGTAGGGGTCAATCTTTTCCTCGAGGGTACCGGGCAAAAAGCCCAGATTCTCCCCCGCCTCGACAACCGGACGCGTCAAGATCAGACGGCCCACCTCGTGACGCTTGAGCGCGGCAACGGCGAGCGCCATGGCCAGATAGGTCTTACCGGTACCGGCGGGACCAAGGCCAAACGTGATGGTATGCGAGCGGATGGCATCCACGTAGCGCTTTTGGCCGAGCGTCTTGGGGCGAATGGCACGACCGCGATACGAAAGCAGCACATCATCGCGAAGCGACGTAGCCTCGTGCTCACCGTCGCGCAAGACGGCCAGGCAGCGAGAAACATCGTCGGCAGACAGCGTGCGTCCGGCGGCCGCCTCGCGAAAAGTATGGTCGAAAAAACGCGCCACGAGCTCGACCTCGTCCGGGTCACCGCTCACGGCGATGCTGTCGCCACGGACGACCACATGGGCACGAACCAAACTCTCGAGTGCACGAAGGACACCGTCGCCGGCGCCCAAAACGCGCGAGGGGTCAATACCCTCGGGAACGGTAAGTCTAATCTTCGAGGCTTCCATGAACCTCCCTGCGTGCATGGACCAAGCCGGAATCATCGACTCCGATGATAGCAACATCGAGCAGGCACGGGGCTGTGAGTCCACAGGTATCGTCAAGACGGGCATGATGGAACGAACCGAGCGTCAGGTTGTCGCCATACTCAAGCACGGCACGCTCGACGGTTCCCACGCGACGGCGAGCGTCGGCAATGGCGAGTTCCTGCGCCGCGGCCCTCATGCGGCGGCTACGCTCGGCCATAACCTCGGGCGGCACCTGGTCGGGCATATCGGCAGCAAGGGTACCGGGACGCTTGCTGTAGCGGAACACGTGCATACGCGAAAAGCCCACACGGCGGCACAGTGCCAGCGACTCCTCAAACTCCTCGTCCGTCTCACCGGGAAAACCGACGATGACATCGCACGAAAGGGACACCTGAGGCAAGTTGGTGCGAATCATGCGCACCGTTTCCTCGAAGGCCTCGGCGCTATAGGGACGGCCCATGCGATGCAGTGTCCTGGTGCAGCCGGACTGCACGGGCAGGTGTAAAAACGGGGCGATGCGCTTCGGATAGCGCGCCATGACCTTAAGCAGGGACTCGGAGATATCCATGGGCTCGACCGAGGAAATGCGCACATGCGGAATGGACGTGCGCTCCATGATCGCCTCGAGAAGCTCATCAATCTCAACGTGTTCGTCAGTCGCGCTCTTGCCATCGTAGGCGCCAAGGTTCACACCCGTCAGCACCACCTCGGGCACGCCGGCCACCTGAGCCTCGCGAACCTGCTCGAGCACGGACTCGACCGGCACGGAGCGCTCGGGGCCGCGGGCCTTCCACACAATGCAATAGGTGCAACGATGGTTGCAGCCGTCCTGGATCTTCACGCCCAGACGCGAGCGACCGAGCGCGTCGACAACCTCGCCGTCGCTGCAGGCGGGAACGTCATCGGACTCAACGCCCAGCACCTCACAGACGCGTTCGGCGACATCGATCTTGGACGGCTCGGCGATCACGCGGTCCGAGAGCTCCAGCAGCTCCTCGGGATGCAGATTGACCACGCATCCGGTCACGACCACATAGGGCTCGTTTGGATAGGCCAGCGCATGGCGAACGGCCTTACGGGTCTTGGCCTCGGCCTCGCCCGTAACGGCACAGGTGTTAATGACGATCAGCTCAGCATCCTGAGGCTCCACCATTGCAAAGCCCAGGCGCATTAGATCGGCAGTGATACGGTCGGACTCAACCCGGTTGACACGGCAGCCGAGGTTGACGACAGAGATATGAGGTGCGAGCACGCGGGCTCCTTAATCGAGGATGTCGTCGAGGGCACTCTTGATACGGTCGGTCACCGACTTCTTACCGGATGCGACGTCATCGCCCATCTCGTCGGCAAAGGCGCGAAGCAGCTCGCGCTGCTTATTGGAAAGGTTCGTGGGGACGACCACACGCAGCTGCACGATCAGACGACCGCGCGAACCGCCACCGCCGATACGCGGCATGCCGTAATTGTTGACGCTCACGGTGTCGCCGTACTGGGCGCCAGCGGGGACGCACACCTTGACGACCTCGTCAGGCATAATGCCCTCGACCTCGATCTCGCATCCGAGCGCAGCCTGCGCAATCGAGATATCGCTCACGAGGTACAGGTCGTCGCCGTTGCGCTTAAAACGCTCGTGGTCGGCGACGCGCACGTTGACGATCAGGTCACCCGAGGGCTCGCCGCGAAGGCCGGCCTCGCCAAAACCGCTCACGCGCAGCTGGCGACCGGTCGAAACGCCGGCGGGAATATCGATATCGATCTTTTCGTGCGAAGGCGTGCGGCCCTGACCGTCACAGGTCTCGCAGGGATGGTCGATGACCGTGCCTTCGCCGTGGCAGTCGGGACAGGGCGAAGAGGACTGAACCTGGCCCAGGAAAGAACGCTGGACCGTCGTCACATAGCCCGTGCCGTGGCAGCGGCTGCACTGCTTTTCCTGTGCGCCCTCGGCCCTACCGGTGCCGTTGCAATCCTCGCAGGGGGCAAGGCGGTCATAGCTGATCGTCTTTTTGCAACCGAGTGCCGCCTCCTCAAGGGTCACCGAAAGGGAGATGGCCATATCGCGGCCGCGACGACGCTCACGGCGATTTCGGGCGCCACCGCCGGCACCGCCGCCAAAGAACGACGAGAAGAGGTCGTCCATGCCCATACCACCAAAGATATCGTTGATATCGACGTAGCCCGAACCACCAGGGCCGTCGGCAGTGCCGTAACGGTCGTAGTTAGCACGCTTCTGCTCATCGGAAAGAACGGAATAGGCCTCGTTGAGCTCCTTGAACTTGGCCTCGGCCTCGGGGTCGTCCGAAACGTCCGGGTGTACGGTACGGGCCTTCTTTAGAAACGCGCGCTTAATCGTCCGCGCGTCGGCATCCTTGTCGACGCCAAGTACCTCGTAGTAATCCCTATTTTCCGACACGACCGAATCCTTCCGACTTTCATTATTGTCACAGTGCGTCCTATACCCAAGCTGGGCCAACCGCAAACAGAGGGTTTGATGTTATTGCATTCCGTAAGGCGAAAGCATGGCCCGTTGCGAGCAGCTCGCGAACCAAACCGACACGAGCGCGAACATGAAGCCATTGGCAAAACCGTTGGCAAACTGCATCGCACCGCGCTTCCACCACAGCAGGCTGCGATGAAGCACGCCGTCCGAAAGCACCATGAACAGGCCCATGGTAAACGGAATAAAGCACATCACAGCAAAGGCCGAGAACACGCCCGAGATGGCCGAGAGTACCAAAAACGGCGCCACGATGCCCATCAGGTAAAAACCGGTACGAGCTTTGCCTTCCAAGCGCTCGGACTCGACATGGGCACGGCCGACTAGATCACCGCCAGCGGCACCGTTAGTGCCGGCGTGACCCATGCCGCTAATGCGGACCTCGTCGCCATCGTGCGTGCCGGCAGGAAACTCAATCGTCTGCTCGGAGGTTACGCGAGTACGACCGCTGCCACCGCAATCGGGGCAGGGGTCGGCCACGACCTTACCGGAACCGCCGCACTCGGGGCAGACCGACTGGAACGTGCCCGCACCAAACAGGAAGGACAAGTCGACGTCGATGTGCCCGCGGCCACCGCAGCTCGGGCAGGTATGGGCATGCTCGGAGGAGACAGAACCCGAGCCGCCGCAGTGACCACAGGTATCGAAGCGCGTATAGCGGACGGTCTTGCGGGCACCGTCCTTGGCCTCCTTGGCGTCCAGTTTGATATCGACGACCACGTTGGCGCCGTTCTCGGGATTGTAGGCAGCCTGGCCGCGACGCTGCTGGCCCCAGGCACCGCCAAAAGGAAAGCCGCCCTCAAAGGGATTGCCATAGCCCGTGTTGCCGGCATAGCCGCCACCATAGGGCGAAGCCGTAGGGGCACCGGCAAAGGGATTGCCAGAACGCATGGCATCGTAGCGCGCACGTTTTTGCTCATCCGAAAGCACGGCGTAGGCCTCGGAAACCTCTTTAAACTTTTCCTCGGCATCCGGCTCTTTGTTGACGTCCGGATGGAGCTTACGGGCCTTTTGCTGGAAGGCCTTTTGAATATCACGCGAGGTGGCGTCCTTGGAGACACCTAGAATCTCGTAGTAATCTTTTTCGTTCATCGTCGCCATGCGCGGCAACCTCCTGCTCACAGCAGCGTATATATTGCGGTAATTCTACCCGAGCGGCCTAAGCTAGACCCCAAAACAGCTCGAACAGCACATTTCCATCGAGCCAGCCCAAGTGGGTGGGCGCTAAACGGGCGTGGGCACGACCTGCGATAACGTCTTTCGAGGCGACGCACCCCGCATGCCCCTCGACATAATCGGGCACCCAAGTGGCAAGACCCAACTCGAGCGCACGGTCACAGGCCGCCACCAGCTCGTCTGCAGCGATCACGCTTGCCGAGCGAACCAACAGATCGGGCCCAATGCCACGCGTCATGCGGCAGGCGAGCATCAAATCCTCGGCCGCAGCCTCGCGCTGCGACAGATACTCGGCATCAAACGTCGTCGCGGCGTCGTCGCGTTGCACCAAGCGCACGCGATACGCATCGCCGCGAGCAGGCACGTCGGGAAACAGCCCGGCCAAGCGATCGAAATCCTCGGCGTCGAGCATACCGGCGGCAGAGCGGCCCAAGCCCAGATAGCCCCGTCCTGTCCAATAGGCAATGTTGTGGGCACACTCATGTCCGTCGAGCGCGTAGCTTGCCACCTCATACGGGTGATAGCCGGCCGCACCCAGGCACTCACGCGCCGCGTCCATGCACGCAGCCTGAAAATCCTCGTCGGGCTCGAGCGACTCGTCGCGACACGCCATGTGGTAGAGCGGCGTGCCCTCCTCGAGCGTGAGCGGGTACACCGACACATGATGCGGCGCCGCCGCCAGCACGCCATCGAGCGTGCGTTGCCAGCTTACGGCGGTCTGCCCGGGAAGTCCGCACATCAGGTCGCAGGACACATCGAGCCCAGCGTCCTTAACCGTCGTGATGGCAGCGAGCGCCCGATCGGCATCGTGAATACGGCCAATCGCAGCAAGCTCGGCGTTGTCAAGGGTTTGAACTCCCAGAGAGACGCGTGTGACACCGACCTTGGCAAGCGCAGTGGCAAGCCCGGCGGTCAACGACTCGGGATTGGCCTCGCAGGTAAACTCAACGGGCTTGCACCACATGCAAATACGCCGGGCAAGCTCCACCAGACGCTCTCCTGCCAGCGACGGCGTACCGCCGCCAACATAGACGGTGCGGACCTGCGCAAGCGCGCCTGCGTCGCCAAAGGCATCGAGGCGCGCATACAGTTGCTCAAAATAGACATCGAGCGCAGCACTCAGGTCGCACGAAGCAAAACTGCGTGAGTCAAAGTCGCAGTATCGGCACTTTTGGGCGCAAAACGGCACGTGGACGTACAGCGCGGTAACGGCCACCGTTAGGCCTCCAGCGGATGAGCGGGCACCGACTCGCCGGCGGCAAGCGCGGCCTCGCAGGCCACCACATCGCGCTCGATATCATCGACCAATGCCATGAACTCCTCGTATGTGGAGCAGCGCACCACCTGCGCGCGCCAGGCGGCGGCATGGGGCATGCCCTTAAGATACCAGCTCGCGTACGTGCGGGCACGTGACATAAGCGGCAACAGCTCATGCGTGAGCGTCAGGTGCTCGCGCAGGGCATCCAGGCGCTCGACCGAGCTACGCACCGGTACTGGCGTGCCATCGAGTGCAAGGGCTCGAGCATCACCGAACACCCAGGGGTTGCCATAGATACCGCGCGCGATAAACACGGCACTGGCGCCCGAGTTGCGCAGGCGTTCCGCCGCATCCTCGGCGCAGAACACATCGCCCGAACCGATAACGGGAATCTCGACGGCGTCGGCCACCTCATCGACGACCGACCAATCGGCCTGGCCCGTATAGAGCTGCGTGGCACAGCGGCCGTGCACCGCCACCGCAGCTGCCCCTGCCCCCTCGAGCATCTGGGCAAACGTCGCGGCATTGCGGTCTTCGGCGTAAAAGCCCTTGCGAATCTTCACGGTCACGGGAACATGCGCCGCGCCCACCGCTGCCTCGACAATCTGCTCGGCCAGGTCGGGCGTACGCATAAGCGCCGAGCCCTCGCCCTTGGTAACGACCTTGCGAGCCGGACAGGCCATGTTGATATCAATCAATGACAGGCGATCGCCCACGCGTTCCTCGACGGCAGCGACGGCACCCGCAAACTGATCGGGCTTGGAACCAAAGAGCTGCACGCAGATCTGCTGCTCCTCGTCGGCCGGTAGCACCAGGCGCCACGTCTTATTGCTGGCATAGGCAAGACCCGCCACGCTCACCATCTCGCTGTAGGCAAGATGGGCACCGCGGCGGCGGCACATGATGCGGTAGGCGGGGTCGGTCACGCCAGCCATGGGAGCCATAAGGAACGGCTGCTCGGCATAGGCACCCAGCAGCCGCGTACTGTATTCAGAAAGCGCCATGGGACCTACTCGTCCACCTTGAGGATCGCCATAAAGGCCTCCTGCGGGACCTCGACCGAACCGATGGCCTTCATGC
>DXLY01000091.1 GCA_019414465.1 Collinsella sp. | reverse complement strand
TCCAGAAATCCATCGACGATCTGCCTGCACAGCCGATCCTCGGTGCCCTGGTCAAACAAGACATAGGCAGCGCAGCCCAACCATGACAAATACCTGCCCTGACGCGAAAGTTCGCCCGGCCCCTGAACATACCGGCCGGGACCGCCATAAACCATGGGAAGTGCCATACGAGAATCCGCCCTTCATCAAACAACGATTGGTGCAAAGCAACCTGACCCCCTTGCACCAACTTGGTGCGAAGGGGTCAGGTTAGTTTGCACCATAGCAAAAGGGACAAAGTCATCTGCTGGCTTTGCCCCTTCCTTAGCTTGATTTACTCATCCATAAGGTAATAATGACCCAGTGCGTCGGCACCCAGGATGGCATTGGCGACCATCTCAGGCGTCACCTCAAACGGCATGTTGCACATGGTATCCTCGGGCGCGCACGCGGCCTCGGCAACAATCATGGCCTGCTCACGTGTAAGCTTGGCAACGCCAAGTTCCTTCATCGTGACCGGCAGGCCCAGCTCAATGCAGAAGCCCAAGACTTCCTCGAGTTTCTCAGTCGGAGCATCCTCGAGTACCAGCTGAACGATGGTGCCAAAGGCGACCTTCTCGCCGTGATACATGCCGTGGCACTCGGGCAGCATCGTCAGACCATTGTGGATGGCATGAGCAGCAGCAAGGCCCGAGCTCTCAAAGCCAATGCCCGAAAGCAGCGTGTTGGCCTCGATGATGTGCTCCACGGCAGGCGTGAGCGCACCCTTCTCCAGCGCGACCTTGGCCTTGACGCCATCGGCCATAAGCGTCTCGTAGCAGAGCTTGGCGAGCGCCAGGCCGGCCATGCCACCCTTGCCGCCGGCGCAAGTGCCGCCGTCGGCATCGTGCGTCGCCTGAGCCTCAAAGTAGGTTGCGAGCGCATCGCCCATACCGGAAACCGTCAGGCGCACCGGGCTCGCCGCGATAACCGTCGTATCCATAAGAACGATATTGGGGTTTGCCTTAAGGAAGAGGTACTTGTCGAACTGGCCGTCATCGGTGTAGAGCACCGAAAGTGCCGAGCACGGTGCATCGGTCGAAGCGATGGTGGGGCAAATGATAGCCGGGGACTCCAGGTAGTAGGCAACGGCCTTCGCGGTATCGAGGATCTTGCCGCCACCGACGCCCACGATGATGTCGCAACCGTTGTCGCGAGCGAGCGCAACCAGGCGATCGACCTCGCCCTTGGAGCACTCGCCGTTAAAGTCCTCAAACAGCAGCTCGGCCTTAGCCTCGGCAAAACCGCCCTCGATCTTGGCGCCGACGCGCTTCTTGCCCGAAGGCGTCACGATGACGAGGGCCTTAGCGCCGAGCGGCTCGACATAAGAACCGAGCTTGGCCAGCTCGTCCGGGCCCTGGATGTACTTGCTGGGGCTATTGAAAATTGCAGCCATTTTTATCCCATTCTCTAAAAAAGAAAGGGGCTCCGTACAGATACGTGCGGAGCCCCTCGTTACGATAACAAGAGTCGATTAGAAATCGATGTCGGTGTCGTAGTAGCAGGCCTTGAGGATCTTCTCGAAGTCGGCAGCCTTGGTCTCACGCGGGTTCTCCGGCGTGCAGGCGTCGGTCTCGGCGTTCGCGGCGATCTCGGGCAGCTTGGCGAGGAACTCCTCCTCGGAAACCATCTGCGGGTTCTCGGCGTCAACCTTCACGCCGCCATTCGCGTAATCCTTGATGGACTGCGGAATGTTGAGCTGGTCGTTGAGGTCGCGGATCTTCTGGACGAGCGCAGCGATGAGCTCCTCGTTGGTCTCGCCGGGAAGGTGCAGGATCTCCTTGGCCACGTAAGCGTAACGCTCGGCAGCACGGGGATCCTTGGAGTTCCACTGGATGACCTTGCCCAGGTACATGGCGTTAGCAGCACCGTGAATGATGTGGCCGTTCTCAAAGGCTGCACCGGTCTTGTGAGCCATGGAGTGAACGATGCCGAGCAGACCCGAGGAGAAGGCGATACCGGCGATGCACTGAGCCTCGTGCATGTGCTGACGGGCCTCATGGTCGCCAGCATAGGACTTGGGCAGCCACTCGACGATCTCGCGGATGCCGTGCAGGGCGTTGGCATCGGTGAACATAGAAGCGCAGGTGGAAACGTAGGCCTCCATGCAGTGGGTCAGAGCGTCCATGCCGGTGTGAGCGCAAAGCTTAGCAGGCATGGTGTAGGTGAGCTCGGGGTCGACGATGGCGACATCCGGGGTGATGTTGAAGTCGGCCAGCGGGTACTTGATGCCCTTGGCGTAGTCGGTGATGACGGAGAAGGCAGTGACCTCGGTAGCGGTACCGGAGGTAGAGGAGATGGCGCAGAAATGAGCCTTCTGACGCAGCTCGGGGAAGCTGAACGGCTGGATGATGTTATCGAAGGACTCCTCGGGATACTCGTAGAAGACCCACATGGCCTTAGCGGCATCGATGGGCGAGCCGCCGCCGATGGCGATAATCCAGTCGGGCTCGAACTCGCGCATGGCCTCGGCGCCCTTCATGACCGTCTCGATGGACGGGTCGGACTCGACGCCCTCGAACAGCTTGACCTCCATGCCGGCCTCTTTGAGGTCGGCCTCGACGTCCTGCAGGAACCCGCCGCGGCGCATGGAGCTGCCGCCAGAAACGATGATGGCCTTCTTGCCCTTGAGGTTCTTCACCTCGTGGCGAGCGCCCTCACCAAAGTACAGATCGCGAGGATTGGTAAAACGTCCCATACTGTGCCTCCTAAACAAGCCCCTCTTAGACTTGCGTATATAACGGAGCACCCGATTGGCTCCGTTAGGACCGTTTTGCGCGTTGCCGGCGATGACAATGCGCGATGTCCAAACGTCTCAACGCTCAGACAAACACTATTCTACCGTTCTGGTTGGTCAGTTATTCACCTAAAGCCGACAATGATGAAACGTTTTTTCTATCCCTGAAGACCCTTGTGGGGCATTCATACTCCCAAGCTGGGCAAACGTTTTATCAAGGTTGACCACATATCCCGGGCAGGACGGTGCTCCTCCAAAATGTGCCCCGTTCGCCGCCAAAAATCGACCGTTTGCGGCACCGTGATACCACTCGGGCGTCCAAGGTGCCGACATTTGTGCGACATCCGTCTTCGTGGTGCAAAGGTGCAAGTCCAAGTGCGGCACCCCCGGTGTGCCATATGCGGGTAAACTAGAACCTTATATAGAGACATTTGAACCCTAACCGCAGCAAAGGAGGCCCCATGGCATTCGATCCCATTCAAGAGGATTGCCATCGCCTCGTTCTTGAGGCCTTGCGCCGCGACAATATCCCGCTCACCGATGGCACCGCCGTAGAGCGTCTGATGGAACAATTCACCCGCAACCCCGCGCCGCTCATCGTGCATGATCGCGACCGCGCCGGACATCTGATTGCCAAGGTGGTCGAGGCTGTCGACTACCGCATTCCCTTTATCCCCGACGATGCCCAAGCCGAGCAGGAAGAGGCCGCTGCCGAGAACATGCTTCGCGAGGCCGCCGCGCTCGATCCGACCAACTGGGATGCCCAGCGCATGCTGACGGCCCTCACCGCCGACTCCAACGAGGAATACGTACAGTACCTGGTATCCAAGCGCGATGAAGTCGAGCATGACCTGGCGTTCAAGATCGCCTCGGCGCAGGACCCCTATGAGCGCGAGGCCGCGGGCGACCTTATGCGCCGCCCCTACCTGCGCTGGCTTGCCGCCCTTGCATCGCGCGCCCTCATTAGCGGACGCTATCGCATGTCGCTCGAAGCTGCAAACCGCAGCCTCGACTTTGCCCCCAACGATCCGGCCGGCGTCCGCCACACCGCGATGCTCGCCATGGCGAAGCTCGAATACCCTGCCGAGGAGCTCAAGCGCTTTCGCTCTGCCCACTCCGTCCCCTATCTCGCCAACACGCCGCTGCGTCGTCGTCCCAAGGACGCGGAGCGCGACTTGGACCCGTGGACGCTCATCGCACTGATGAGCGCAGCCTGGCGCGAGCTGGACTACGAGGGTGCCGAGCACTACTTGCGCATCCTTGCACGCTCGTGCCCGCACGCGGCCGAGGCACTCTACTTCCAAACCGAGTTTCCCGATGGCGTCTATGCCCGCGTCAACGTGGGTGTGGGCTCTACCGACGAGCTTGTCCTTGCGCTGTCCGAGGCGACGCCGGTACTGCAGGAGGGCTTGGGCGCCCCCGACAACGCCAGCTTCGCCGCCTGGGTCGCCACCAACGATATCGTGCGTTCCCAGATCGACGAGCGCATCCTACGGGCGGCCGAGCAGGGCCTGCCGTTTAAGGGAGGAGACCTCTAATGGATCCGAGCGTCTACATCCCCGCCTACCTGGAGCGCGCCTACGTTGCGTCGCACCCCGAACTCACCGATGCAGCACGCGAACTTGTCCATAACGACATTAGCGCGAATCCCCAAAAGTATGCGCAGACCGAGCATGCTCAGGCGCTGCTGTCCTATGCCGGTGTTCATCGCCACCTGCTCGACGAGCTCCATCGCATCGAGGACATGGGCAGCGACGAGGAGTTTGAGCAGACGCGCAACCGCCTGTTCGACGATATGCGTGATGAGCTGCTCAAGATCGTCCGCATCGATGCGCATGTCCTCGATGCCCAGCTGCTCGCCATCATTTTGGCGGACACGCCCGTCGACGCCTGCCTGGGCGACCTGATGAAGCTCGAGACGAGCACGGCCGACTACCTGCAACAGAGCGTGCCCGGGTTTGATATGGAGGCCCCGCACTACTGGGCCAATAATGTTTTGGCCGACGGTGTCACCGCAGCGGACCTTACCGTGAGCGAGCCGGCCCTTATCGGGTGGCTTCACATACTCGAGGCCATCTCGCAGCTGTGCATGGCGAGCGCTCGTTACCGCGCCGCCGCCAACTATTCTCGCCGTGTCCTTAAGGCGGAGGGCTATCCCACCCGGGCCGCCGGCACCGTGCTGCTTGCCCTCGCCCGCTTGGAAGACCAAGACGGCTTTTTTGCCCTGGCGCATCAGCTCGAGGAACAGATGGGGGCAGACGCACTCGAAAACTCTCCTTGGTACCTGCTCGCCCGCACAATTCTGCTGTTCAAAACAAACAAGATGCGCCCGGCGACGCGCGCGCTGCGTGAGTTCGCTAACCGTTGCGAGGGTGGCGCGTTCTTCTTGCTGAACCCCATGTACCAGACGCCGTATCTTCCCTGCCGACCCGAGCCGCGCGACCCCTGGGACCTTTCGCACCAGGCAGTTTGGGAGGCCGACGGCATTATCTCGGACACCCCCGACTTTGCCCCCTGGGCCAACGCCTGCGAAGATGTATCGCAGCTCGCCCAGGAATTTGCGCGCCGCTACGGATTCTAGTGACGCACTCGACCCGACCATGTCGTTTACGTTAGGAACGGTTTCATGAACCTCCGCTCATCTCTTGCCTGCACCTCGAGTGATATCGCTCGCTGGGGGCTGCGCTCTGTCCTTAAGCGCCAGGGCGGCGTACTCCCCGGCCGCATCGCCATGAAGATCAACCCCTATCTGCTGAGCGACCTGGCGAGTCTTGTCGACCGCAGCGTGGTGATCACCGGCACCAACGGTAAGACCACCACCTCCAACCTCATCGCCGACGCCGTTGCCGCCAGCGGCGCCACCGTGGTATGCAACCGCGCCGGCAACAACATGGAGCCGGGCGTGGTGGGCGCACTGCTCGAAGCGCGCAGCGACCTCAAGCGAGCCGGCGGCGGCAAGCGCGTGGGCGTTTTTGAGTGCGACGAGCTCTACACCGTACGCGTTCTGCCCAAGCTCAAACCGACGTACTTTGTGCTGCTCAACCTGTTCCGCGACCAGCTGGATCGCTATGGGGAGATCGACCATACCCAAGACGTCATTGCCCATGCGTTGGAGCTCTCTCCGGCAACAACGCTCATCTACAACGCAGACGACCCGCTGTGTGCCGCGATCGCCGCACGCGTTCCCAACACGAGCATCGCCTTTGGCATCGACGGCGCCACGGGCACCGAGTCCGATCGCATTAGCGACTCGCGTTTTTGCTCGCAGTGCAACGCGCCGCTGGAGTATGACTACGTGCAATACGGCCAGCTCGGCGCCTACCATTGCCCCTCGTGCGGCTGGGGTCGCCCCGCGCTGCTCCGCCGCGTGACGGGCGTTGAGCTCGGCTGCGACGGCTACGGCTTTGACCTGGCCTTTGGACCCGAGGCCAACGCGCCCGCCGTGCACATCGCCACGCGCTACAACGGCCTGTACATGGTCTATAACGTCGCCGCCGCCTTCTTTGCGGCGCACGAGCTGGGCGTGGACGCGGCGCACCTGCAGCCCACGCTTAATGCCTACGTGCCCGCCGGCGGACGCATGGGCCGCTGGGATATTGCCGGCCGCACCGTCGAGGCAAACCTGGCCAAGAATCCCGTGGGCTTCGATCGTCAGATTCAGTCCATTAAAACGGCAGGTGGCAGGCTCTGTGCCTTCTTCCTGAACGACAATGATGCCGACGGCCACGATGTCTCGTGGATCTACGATGTCGACTTCGAGCGCATCGCCGACACGCCGGGTCTTGTCGCCTTTGCCGGAGGCACGCGTGCGCACGACATGCAGGTACGCCTCAAGTACGCCGGCATCGATGCCGCGATTATCTCGGACGTCGCGCAGGCAATTGGCGCCGTGGCAGACGAGGCCGCCGATGACACCTTCTACGCCGTCGCCAACTACACGGCCTTCCCGCCGTTAGTCAAGGAGCTCGACGGGCTTAAAGACGACGATGCAAGCTCGATTGTCTCCCACGCCGTAACGCGCGCCGATGGTAGCGCTGTCCCCACCGATATTGCGCCGGTCGAGCTTTCGCGCCCCCTGCGTATCGTCTACCTGTACCCCGATGCCCTCAACCTCTATGCCGACGGCGGCAACGTCATTGCCCTCAAGCGCCGCTGCGCCTGGCGTGGCATCCCCGCGCGTGTAGACGAGGTCCGTATGGGCGAAACGCTTGATTTGACTGATGCCGATATCGTCATGATGGGTGGCGGCTCCGACCGCGACCAGCTAGCCGTGGCACATGAACTGCTCGCTCAAAAAGACAAGGTCGCGGCCTATGTTGAGGATGGCGGCTCGCTGCTTGCCATCTGTGGCGGCTATCAGCTGCTCGGCCGTTCGTACTATATGGGCGAGGATCGCATCGAGGGTCTGGGGGTCATTGCCGCCGAAACCGTACGCGGCTCCGACCGCCTGATCGGCAACGTCGCCGTCAAGACCGACCTGGCACCCGAGCCCTTTGTCGGATTCGAGAACCACGGCGGCCGCACGCTTTTGGACGTCGATGCCACGCCGCTCGGAACGTCCGTCGTCGCGGGCACCGGCAACAACGGCGACGATGGCTTTGAGGGTCTGATCTACAGGGGAGTCATCGGCACGTACCTGCACGGACCAGCGCTGCCCAAAAACCCCGAACTTGCCGACTGGCTCATCGCCCACGCCCTTGAGCGCCGCGGCGACGCACAGGCCGCCGCCCTGCTGCCGCTCAAACCCCTCGACGACACCTACGAGCACGCCGCCCACGACGCCGCCATGAAGCTCCTCCCCTAACGCCCCAACCACCACAAAGGGGACAGATACCTTTGTGGTGGGTTGATTTCCGATCTCAGCCGAACACATTGAGCAAATAGGCCATTCCCGCAGTT
>DXLY01000090.1:3797-7778 GCA_019414465.1 Collinsella sp. | reverse complement strand
CGCCTTCTTGAGCTTGTTAGACGTCTCGCGCAGCTCGGCCTGCAGGTTCTCCACGCGAGCGGGAACCTCGTCCACACGGCACTTGAGCGTGGCGGCAGCGGCGTCAACAAGTGCCAGGCGGGCGGCCATGTAATCGAGAGCGCCCTTAGAGGTCACGGCCTCAATGCGGCGGACGTTGGAGCCCGTAGAGGACTCGGAAATGATCTTGAACAGGCCGATCTCGGCGGTGTTGGCAGCATGGGTGCCACCGCAGAGCTCACGGGAGAACGGCTGGTCCTCGGCGCCAACGGAGACGACGCGGACGACGTCGCCGTACTTCTCGCCAAAGAGGGCGACAGCGCCGGCAGCCTTGGCCTCATCGATGCCCATGACGCGGGTCACGACCGGCTTGGAGGCGAAGATCTGCTGGTTGACCAGGTCCTCGACAGCCTTGAGCTGCTCGGAGGAAAGGGCCTCGAAGTGCGTAAAGTCAAAGCGCAGGTGCTCGGGCGTCACCAGCGAGCCGGCCTGGGAGACGTGCTCGCCCAGGACCTGCTTAAGCGCAGCGTCGAGCAGGTGGGTGGCGGTGTGGTTGCGGCGCAGGAAACCACGGCGCTCAGCGTCGAGCGCGGCGGTCACGGCAGCACCGACGGTCAGCGTACCCTCGGCAACGTGGGCGACGTGGGCATACAGGCCGTTGTGGTTCTTGGTATCGGAAACGGTCAGTACAACGCCCTCGGCGGAAAGCTTGCCGGCGTCGCCCTGCTGGCCACCCATCTCGGCATAGAACGGGGTGCGGTCGAGCACGACCTCAACATCCTCGCCGGCGACAACGGACTCGACGGACTCGCCGTTGCGAACGATGGCGACAACCTTGGCGCCCTCGATGACATCATTGTCATAGCCGTCGAACTCGGTCGCGGCGACCTTGTCGGAAAGCTCGACCCACACGTCGTTAAAGCTGCCCCAGGCATCGCCCTTGGCGTTGGCGCGGGCGCGGGCCTTCTGGTCCTCCATGCAAGCGGTGAAGCCGTCCATATCGACGTCGTGACCGGCGGTGCCGGCGATCTCGACAGTCAGGTCAATGGGGAAACCAAAGGTGTCGTGAAGCTTAAAGGCAACATCGCCCGGAAGGACAGCGCCGTCGGCGAGCGCGGCCAGGGCCTCGTCCAGGTAAACGCGGCCGTTGTCGAGCGTCGTTGAGAAACGCTCCTCCTCGGAGGCGACGATGCCCTTAACGAGCGCGACGTTCTTGAGCAGCTCGGGGTAAGCCTCGCCCATCTGAGCGTTGACCTCGTCGATAAACTTAGTCAGGAAGGCGCCCTCGATGCCCAGCAGACGACCGTGGAACACGGCACGGCGGAGTAGGCGGCGAAGGACGTACTCGCGACCCTCGTTGCCGGGCAGGATGCCGTCGGAGATCATAAAGTCGACGGCACGGGAGTGGTCGGCGATGATGCGCAGGGAGCGGCTGGCACCGGAGTAATCGTCGGCGTCATAGGTCTTGCCGCTGATCTCCTCGCCGAGTTTGATGAGGTGCTGCATCAGATCGCCGTCGTAGTTAGCGGTCTTGTGCTGCATGATGGCGGCCATGCGCTCCAGACCCATGCCCGTATCGAGGTTGCGGTGCGGCAGCTCCGGCATGGAGCCGTCCTCCTGGCGGTCGTACTGGGTAAACACGAGGTTCCAGAACTCAAGGAAGCGGTCGCAGTCGCAGCCAGGCTTGCAGTCGGGGCTGCCGCAACCGACCTCCTCGCCCATGTCAAAGTAGATCTCGGAGCACGGACCGCAGGGGCCGGTGGGGCCAGCGGCCCAGAAGTTGTCGTCCTCGCCCAGGCGGGAGATGTGATCCTCGGCAACGCCCAGAGAGCGCCACACGTCGTGGGTCTCGTCGTCCTCGGTAAAGACGGTAAAGTACAGGCGGTCGAGCGGAAGCTTGAACTCCTTGGTGATGAGCTCAAAGGCCCAAGCGCAGGCCTGCTGCTTGGAGACGCCGCCAAAGGAGAAGTCGCCGAGCATCTCAAAGAAGGACAGGTGACGGCCGTCCTCGCCGATGCAGTCGATGTCGTTGGTGCGGACGCACTTCTGGCAGGAGATCGCGCCGATCTCCTTCATGGTCTTCTTGCCCTGGTAGTACTCCTTAAACTGGTTCATGCCGGCGTTGGCAAGCAGCAGCGAAGGATCGTCGGGGACGAGGGACGAAGAAGGATAGAGCTTAAGACCGCGCTCCTCAAAGAAGTTGAGGAACTTGGAGCGGATCTCGGCCGTAGTCATTGACGGGTAGTCAGCACTCATAGAGGGAATCTCCTCGGTTTCACATCGAAACAGTTCAAACGTAACGATATTACCATCCCACCGCGCAAGTGCAAAAAAGAGGGCCGGCACAATGCCGGCCCTTCAGCGAAATTGCATGTTAGCGCGTATGAATATTAATCCGAATTACCCCGCTAGTTGTCATCATCGTCCATGGAGCCGTCGATGCCGGTTTTGGTGTCGTCGTCAGAGCTTGTGTCGTCGTCCTTGGCAAAGGGGTTCTTAAAGAAACCCGTCGCGTCGGGCTGCAGGCCTGAGAGCTTAATCCAGGGATTATCGAGCTCGGGCTTGGGCATGGCCTTGGCCTCGGGCGCGGTCTCGTTGCCGATGAGCTCGGACTCATAGATGAACGTATCGTCGCCAAGCGCGTCGTAGGCGGCAACTGGGTTACCCTCGGTATCGCGATACGGAGTGCCCTTAAACACGGCGCCATCGTATGCCACGAGCTGACGCCCGGTCTCGTTCTCAAAGTAGTAGACGAAAATGCCCTTGAGGGCCGCGCACAGCGGAATGGCGATAACCATGCCGATGGGACCCATGAGTGCCGAACCGATAACGAGAGCCGTCAGGCTCATAACGGGATGCACCTGCACCGAGCTCTGCATGACCTTAGGCGAAATGACATTATCGGTGACGTTTTGAGCCACCATGGTCACGACAAGCGTCCATAACGCCAGCATGGGGCTGAACATAAAGCCGAGCACCGTGGCGATCGCCGCACTCACCCAGGGACCGACAACCGGAACCAGGTGCATAATGCCGGTAAAGATAGCCATGAGTGCTGCATACGGATGGCCGATGATCGTAAAACCAATAAAGGCAAGAAAACCGCCACAGATCGATGTGATGACCATGCCACGCATGTAGCCGCCGACCGAACGCGAAAGGATGGCCACCATAAAGCGGTACGAGGTCTCCTTTTCCTGCCCGATGATGGTGCAGACCTCGTGGTGCATGCGGGGATAATCGCAGGCAAGCCAGTAGGCAAGCACCAGACCCAGGAAGATGACGAACAGCTGCGAGGCCGTGTTGGTAATGAGCGGAAACACACCGCGGCCGAGCTCAGCAGCGATTTGCGAGACGTACTTGGACGCTACGGTAACCAACGAAGAAAGATTGTCGTCCAGATACTCCTTGAGCGGCGTGTTGTTGAGCGTCTTAGCGTGCGAGAGCATCTCGTTGAGATCGCCACCCGCAACACGAAGCTGCTCGGGCAGGCGGCTCAGGACTTCCATGATTTGACCGAGCAAAATAGGCGATAGGATGCAGACGACGCCGACGAGCACGGCAACAACCACAATGAGTGCGATGAGCGAACCGAGGCCACGTCCGACACCGTGATGCTCGAGCCAGTTGGTGATCGGAGACATCACAAAAGCGATGATGGAACCGACAGCGAGAAACTCGATGACCGGTGCCAGGATGCCCATAAGGTTAAAGATGACGGCAGCGATGGCAATGCAGCCGACGACGCCCCAAATGCGCAGCGTCAGAATGCGGGTATCGCGAAGCGTGCGGTCGATTTGTTGGGGGTGCTCACTCATGAACGAATCATCACTCCGTCGGGGTCAATCTTATCTTGAATCTTCTTAAGGGTACGGCGCAGCAGGCGCGAGACCTGCACCTGCGAGATGCCAAGCTTCTTGGCAATCTCGATCTGGGTCATGCCCTTAACGAAGCGCAGCTCGA
>DXLY01000090.1:0-3787 GCA_019414465.1 Collinsella sp. | reverse complement strand
ATTCCATGGCTTCGAGCACCTCGTCGACGGTCACGTCCAGGTATTCGGCGATTTCCTCAACCTTGGGCGAACGCTGCAGCTCGTTGGTGAGCTTATCGGTAGCCTGGTTGACCTTGGCCGAGAGCTCCTGCAAACGACGGGGCACGCGCACGCTCCAGCCCTTGTCGCGGAAATGACGCTTAATCTCACCCATAATAGTAGGTGTGGCAAACGTCGTGAACTCGAGCCCGCGCTCAGGGTCAAAGCGGTCGATAGCCTTGAGCAGGCCCAAATAGCCGACCTGCAAAAGGTCATCGAGCGGCTCGCCGCGGTTCTTAAATTTGTTGGCAAGAAACCTTACCAGGTTCATATGGGACATGACGAGCTGCTCGCGAGCATCCGGATCACCGGTCTCCTTATAACGACGAAACAGCTCGCGGGTTTTCTCCTTGTCCCAAGCGGTCTTGCCGCTCCGGGAACGTTCGGTCATATTAGATATCCGCCTTGAGGTCGAGGGAAAGCGTTAGAGGCGCCGCAGTCTTTTCGTAGGAATCGCACACGCTTGCAAGAATGAGCTCGGCATACACAGCAGCCTGATCATCCTCATCGACAGTCGCCTGGTCGCCAAAGGTAAAGGTCATGCCGACGTGAGATTCGTCCACATCGAAATTGATCGTGATGTCGTCGCAGTCGACCGCGGTGCACCCAAAGATGAAGGCTTCCTCGGCAGCCATGCGGATATCCTCGATGCGATCGACGGACATAGAGCACAGGGCGCCGACGTTGGCGGCCGTCATGCGCACCAAGCGCGCGAGACGCGGATCACCGGCAACGCTCAGCGTAATGGGGCAGGTTGCTTCACTACTCATCGCAGGACTCCTCGGAGGTCTCGGCAGGCGTATAGGTGTAATACTGAGCAGGCTTAGCAGCGGGCTTCTGAACATCATCGTCGTCAGCAGCGGCATCGTCATCGTCAATCAGAACGCGCTCAGTAGGCTGCTCGGCCTCGGCGGCGGCAGCGGCGAGCTTGCGATCGGCGTCGGCTGCAGGAGCCTTCACCTTATTGAAGAGCTTCTGCACGGCGCCAGCAGCAGAATCAGTCACGCTCGATACGGCATTGCTAGCCTCGGCCACGCTGCCCGTGACCTCGGAGATGTCGCGAACGACCGCCTCAACCTCAACGAGGTTAGACGTCAGAGCATCAACGGCAGTCTTGCTCGACTTGAGGAGCGGCTCAACCTGGGCAAGTGCCGGCGTAAGCTCGTCAACGGCGCCATCGAGCTTTGCCACCACGGGCTGTGCCTCGGCGAGCGTATTGTTAAGGTCACTCACCGTCTTGTCGAGCGAGTCGACGACGGTGCGGGTCTTGCGCAGCGTGAGCGCGAGCTCGACAACAGCCCACACGCCGGCAACGGCGAGCACCAGCAGGGCGATTTGAATGGGACTCATACAAGCCTCCCGAAGGAATCGAAATACAGACGTTTTTCATGGTACCCCAAAGAAGGGCAAAGATACCCAAAGGGAATGCGCGAGGCGCCAATGGCCTACTTGGGAGCGTTGCCGCTACGGTCGCGCTCGCTTTGCTCCACACGCCACTCTTCCCAACCGCGGCCGGCAGGCTGCCAGAACGCACCGCGCTCCAACCCCTCGGGCAAATAGCGCTGATCGACCCAGCCTTCGGGATAATCGTGCGGGTACTTGTATACACCGTACTCGTCGCTGCCGGGACGGTGACGATCGCGCAGGTAGCTGGGCACCTCGCGAAGACCACTGCTGTGGATATCGGCCAGCGCCGCATCGATCGAGGCCTCACACGCGTTGGACTTAGGCGCCAGGCACACATAGAGCGCAGCCTGAGCCAGGTTGATGCGACACTCGGGATAGCCAATGACCTCGGCAGATTTAAATGCGGCATGTGCCACCAAAAGCGCCTGCGGGTCGGCGTTGCCAACATCCTCGGAAGCCTGAATCATAATGCGGCGAGCGATAAACTTGGGATCCTCCCCCGCATCGATCATGCGCGCAAGCCAATAAATGGTGGCATCGGGATCGCTGCCTCGCATGGACTTGATGAACGCGCTAATAATGTCGTAGTGCATATCACCGTTTTTGTCATACGAAAACCCACGACGCGGATTGGCGATCTTCACGTCATCCACGGTAATGGGATAGCGTTCCCCCGCCGCCGGCGCTGGCGTTCCCTCGGTATCGGGACGCGTAACGGCAATCTCACTCGCAAGCTCGAGCGTCGTGAGCGCCGAGCGCGCATCACCCGCGGCCAGCGTGCAAATGGTCTTGACTGTATCCTCATCGGCCGAGAACTTACCGTTTAAACCCTGCGGCGCCTCGAGCGCACGCTCAATGAGCGTGGCGATATCCTCGTCCTTCAGGTGCTCAAGCTCTACCACACGCCCACGCGAGAGCAATGCCGAGTTGACCTCAAAGTACGGGTTTTCCGTCGTGGCGCCAATCATAATGACGGTGCGGTTCTCGACCGCATGCAGCAGGGCATCTTGCTGCGATTTCGAAAAGCGATGGATCTCATCGATAAACAGAATGGTGCGGCGGTCGTAGGTGTTCAGACGGGTCTTAGCCTCATCGATTACGCGGCGCAGGTCCTTCACAGTGCCCGTCACGGCGCTGACCTCGACAAACTCGCTCTTGGTATGGTTGGCGATAATGTGGGCCAGCGTCGTCTTGCCCGTGCCAGCCGGGCCGTACAGAATCACGCTCGACAGCACGTCATGCTCAATCGCGGCGCGCAGCCACGAGCCCTTACCGACGGCCTTTTGCTGGCCCACATACTCGTCGAGCGAATTGGGGCGCATACGCACCGCAAGCGGCGCATTTTTAAAGGAGCGCTCGCGCGTCGAAGCAGAAAAAAGGTCGTCCATAGCCATCCCGTGCATTAATCAAAATCGTTGTTGACCAACAGTATACCGAAAGGATACGAACTACCGTTCGTTAATATAGGTGCGGTGCGGAAACTTTAGACCTGGGAACAATTTGCTCGTCAGCTCGCAGAAATAACCATCCGTCATGCTTGCGATGTAATCGACGACGGCCTGATCCTTGTCGTCCTGCCAAGCATAGGTGCGGCCATAATAGGAAAGCTGCTGCTCAATACGCGAAATGTGGTGCTTAAAGATGTAGGAGGACTCGTCACCCTCGTTTATATCCTGCAGGCAACGGTCGTAGAGCTTTTCGAAGGCCTCGCGCAGTTCCGCTTCAGAGTCGCCTTCGATACCGCCCTTGCTATAGATCTTCTCGTAGTTCTCGCGCTTAGCCCGGCGGATCTCCTCAAACAGGTCCCCGCTCATCTCGATACGCGGTTTGCCGTAGCTATGCTCAACGATATCGATGGATGCGTGCGTGAGAATCCAGCTGTTATAGGCGCCGCCCCGACCGTCGTCAAAAGCGTCGGGCGACAGCAGGCCAGCCGCAATGGCGTCCTGGCGATCGCGCCCAACGTAGGCAAGGATATCCGAGATGCGAACGACGCAGCCCTCGAGCGTCATGGGACGCAGGTGCTCAATCGCGCTATAGCCTGTGGCAATGCATTCCTCGACGGTTCGGTCGAACTGGTCAAAGGAACCCATGTCCGAAAGCTCAAAAACACGCTGCTCGTACTCGCCGTTATGGCATAGCACGCCATCGAGCGTTTGAAGCGACACGTTGCGACCGTACAGCGCATCGAGGACACGGACCGACTGCACGTTATGGAAAAAGAAGCGACCCGTACGCTCGTGATAGATATCGTTGAGGAATCGCTCGCCGGCATGGCCAAAGGGCGTGTGACCCAAGTCGT
>DXLY01000009.1:22642-38677 GCA_019414465.1 Collinsella sp. | reverse complement strand
AATCAGAACCACCCTTAAAAAGGGTGGTTTGCTCTTAGGGTATAACCCACGGGCCCCGGGCTCGCGTCTAAAGGCGCGGGCCCGGACTTCGTCCAGGCCTAGTGCATCTTGACCCGTGGCGCGCCGGTCGAACCGGCAGCATCACCCCCTCTTGAAGGGGTCCTCGTACTCCTTCACGCTCAGCTTGTCCAGCGCGATGTCATGGGACTCCTGCTCCCTGATGTACTTGGCGATCGTCGCCTCGTTCAGGCCGACGGTGGACACGTAGTAGCCCTCCGCCCAGAACTTCCTGTTGCCGAACTTGTACTTGAGGCTGGCGTGCCTGTCGAATATCATCAGCGAGCTCTTCCCCTTCAGGTAGCCCATGACGCTCGCGACGCTGTACTTCGGCGGGATCGCCAGCAGCACGTGCACGTGGTCGGGCATCAGGTGCCCCTCGATTATCTCGATCCCCTTGTACTCGCACAGCTTCCTGAGGATCTCCCCTATGTCGCTCCTGATTTGGTTGTAGATCACTTTGCGCCTATACTTCGGCGTGAACACGATGTGGTACTTGCACATCCACTTCGTGTGGGAAAGGCTGTAGGCCTTCTGGGCCATGGCGACCACCCCTTCGACTCGAATTCTTGACGGCCTGAACAATCGTCAATATCGGTCGGAGGGGTGGCTTTGTAAAGCCGTTTGTCTCCACCCGCATAGCGGGTGGTTTAAAGCTGGCCGCTGCGCGGCCAGCAGACTAAAGTCTTGAAAAAAAGCGCCTCGCCCAAGACGGGCAAGGCGCCAAAGGTTGAAATGCATCCGCAAGCGGTCGAATTAGGTTAACCCTACTCGAAGCTCAGCTGCTCCAGACGATCAAAGACCGTGTCGATACGGGTGAGGAAGTCCCACGGATCAAAGATCTCGTCGAGCTTCTCCTGACTGACGGTGCAGCGCGGGTCGGCCTCGAGACGCTCCTTAAAGGTGGGGCCGGAGACACAATCCTGTACCTCGTGCCAGGTTGCCATAGCGTTCTCCTGCACAATGGCGTACGCGTCCTCGCGGGTGATGCCCGTGTCGACGAGGGCGAGCAGTACCTTGGAAGAGAAGATGAGGCCGCGGGTCTTATTGAGGTTGGCCATCATGCGGGCGGGATACAGTTGCAGGCCGTCGATAACGCGAATGAGGCACTGGAACATGTGGTCGAGGGCGATGAAGCTGTCGGCCTGGGCGACGCGCTCGGCAGAGGAGTGCGAAATGTCACGCTCGTGCCACAGGGCGACGTTGTCGAAGGCAACCTGCGCGTTGGCCTTCACGACGCGCGACAGGCCGCAGACCTTCTCCATGGTGATGGGGTTGCGCTTGTGCGGCATGGCGGAGCTGCCCTTTTGACCCTTACGGAACGGTTCCTCGGCCTCGAGTGTATCGGTCTTCTGCAGATTGCGAACCTCGGTAGCGATGCGCTCACAGGTGGCCGCGGTGGTGGCGAGAACGCCGGCGAGGTAGGCGTGATGATCGCGGCTAATAACCTGCGTGGACAGCGGGTCGTGAACCAGGCCCAGGTGCTCGCAGACATATTCCTCGACAAACGGCTCGATGGAGCTGTACGTGCCGACAGCGCCCGAGATGGCACCAAAGGCAACGTTCTTGCGGGCATCCTCAAGACGGTCCAGATCGCGCTTGAGCTCCCAGGCCCAAGAGCCAAACTTCATGCCAAAGGTCATCGGCTCGGCATGGATGCCATGAGTGCGGCCGGCGCAGAGCGTGTTGCGCTCCTCGAAGGCGCGACGCTTGCAAATCTCGCCGAGCTTCTTGACGTCCTCGATGATCAGGTCGCAGGCCTGGGTGAGCTGGTAGCACAGGGCCGTGTCGCCCAGATCCGAGCTGGTCATGCCATAGTGAACCCAGCGGCTGGGCTTGGGGTCGCCCTCGGGAACATCGGCATCGATGTATTCCTTCATGTTGGTCAGGAAGGCAATGACGTCGTGGCGCGTGACTTCCTCGATCTCATCGACCTTCGCCTTCTCAAAGTTGGCATGGTCGCGGATCCACTGGGCCTCGTCTTTGGAAATACCGATCTTGCCGAGCTCCGCCTGGGCCTCGCAGGCCAGAACCTCGATTTCCTGCCAAATGGCGTACTTGTTCTCGAGGGAGAAGATGTGTCCCATCTCCGGGCGGGTATAGCGATCGATCATAGCGGCTCCTTTTTGGTTATTGGCACGTTGGTCGTAACCCAACCATTGTACCGTGCGCAGGTGCAAGTATGGGCAGCAGGCATTAACCTAACATTTTGGAATTGGAGCGAGCATGGGGACGTCCGCGCATTTGCTTCGCAAATACGCACCGGCTGCGGTCGGCAGACCCGGTCCGCGCACACGCACGGGCACAGCGGGTTGGACCCGACGTTCCCGAGGTCCCCCGTACTCGATGGAGCGGGCAACGGGACATCCGCGTATTTGCTTCGCAAATACGCACCGGCTTCAGGCTCCTGTCGGCGCCTTCGCCTGCTCGCTACAAACGCTTCGCGTTTGCTTAACGCTCGCACCCTGGCGGGTTCGAGTCCCGGCGCTTGGTAGTAAAAAGCACGGCAACGTAACGCTGCCGTGCTTGTGCTTTTTACTGGAGCGGGCAACGGGACTCGAACCCGCGAGTGTCAGCTTGGGAAGCTGATGCCTTACCACTTGGCGATGCCCGCTTGTGTGTTGGCTAGTATAACGCGGTTGTCTTGTTCGATACAAGGGTGGCGATGCTTGTTTTAGCTGTGGAGATTCGTTTGAAAATCGCGTCAATTGTGGAGATGAGGACCTTTGACCTCCTGTTCTCCCTATCTTCTACCTGCGCTTTTGCTTGATTGTTGTATTTGAGCTCAATTTGTCAGGAATTGGGCAAGCTTTTGGTCAGGCTCCGGTACTTACCCGCATGAACCTCGGGGGTAGCCTCATCCTACGCGTCGCAGCCTCCCCATGCGGCGCACGAGGGATAAGGAGCAGCCATGTCCAACGCACCCACGCACTCTGTCCACAGCGCAATCGCAACAGGTCCGCTGCTCCTGCTCCTCTTCCTGCTTTTCGGCTGCCTGGCACCGAGAGCCGCATTTGCCGTCGATGGCTACGACCAACTCGGCTTCCGCACTATTAGCGATGATTGTGGGCCCTTCTTCATCGGCAAGTATGAAGCTCAAGACGCCTCGATTGCCTACTGCATGAACCAGGAGCGCCCCGGCCCCACCAAGCCGGGCGGCCCATGGCTCAACTTTGATCAAGGCTGGGTGTGGCTCGACGACGAGTTCGCGGCAATCGTTTGTCACGGATATCCTACCGCCACGTCGTTTGGCGGTTACCATCTTTCACCCGATCGCGCCCGCGCCGCAACCCAGCTTGCCGTATGGATGCTCAACGGCACTACCCATGTCGACGGTACCTATTCCTACACGACCGCTCAGGGCAAAACCAAGAGCGGGCACTTTACCGCCGACAATGAAGTCGTGGCGGCTGCGCGGTGGCTCCACGACAACGCAAAATCAGGAAGCATCAAAGCCGCTCCGCACCGCGCGCGGCGCTATCTAGGAGCCGTATCGGGCGGCAGCAAACGTCAAGACATGCTCTATGTACTGCCGGCGGTCTCTGTTTCCTTCAAAAAACAGTCTGCAAACGCCGCCATTACCAGCGGAAACAATACTTATCAGTTTGACGGGGCAACATTCGATATTTTTGAGAGCGCCAGCGGCGCGCATGTCGGCACCGTCCAGATGGACAGCAACGGTCGGGCGCAAGCAACACTTCTGCCCAACACGGCATACTACCTAGTTGAAACGAAGGCGCCGGCCGGCTATGTCCCCCGTCGTGATCGCATCGCCTTTACCACGGGGAATGACGGTGGACAGGTCGCCATTGATGAACAGCCCGGCACCATCAACCTGCGTATCGTAAAACTCGATGCCGCGACGAATGCCGGCCCCCAGGTGGGATCTTCACTCGCAGGAGCAGAGTTCACGTGTGTGTCGCAATCAACCCCTGGATGGGCGCAAATCCTCACGACCGACGAAAGCGGTCGGGCCACCCTCGCCGATGTCCCCTTAGGAACCTTTACCATCTACGAATCAAAAGCCCCCGAGGGCTACCTGCCATCCAACGACAGCTGGACCTATACCGTTGGAGCCGACCAGCTCGGCGATTCAGGCGTGGTCGAGATCGAATCTCGCATTTCCGATATCCCCATTGCTTTTGACCTTGAGATTTCCAAATTCAAGGATTACGGCAATAGCGACCAATCCGGCCTGGAGCAGCCGGCGGGTGGTGTTGTCTTTGAGGTTGTCAGCAACAGCTCTCAGCAGGTTGTTGGCACACTGACCACAAACATCTATGGCTTTGCCTCCACCGAAGATCAGCCCGAAGCATGGTTCGGCACAGGCAAGCGACCCGCCGGTGTCCACGGAGCCGTCCCATACGACCGTGCCGGCTACACGGTTCGTGAGGTTCCGGAAACCGTCCCCGAGGGTTTTAAACGTGCAGGGGAATGGACCGTCGGGGCAAATCAGATTTCCGACGACGCCGAGCTTCAATATATCGTGGACAACCACGCTCTGTCGACGCATCTCCAGATTGTAAAACGCGATGCCCAAACAGGCGCTTCTGTTCCCCTAGCCGGATTCACCTTCCAACTCCTCGACAGCAATCACGAACCTGTCTCACAAACTTGCTGGTATCCAGCACATAACGTAATGGACACCTTTACGACTGACGCGACCGGGACCGTCACACTGCCAGAATCGCTCGTGCCGGGCACCTATTATGTACGCGAAACCTCGGCCAAAGAGCCCTATCTTGTCAGCGAAGAAATCGAGGTAAACATACCCGCCGACATGAACCTAACGCCCGTTGCAATCGCCTCGTATTATGACCGCGCCGCGACCGGAAATATCAGGATCGTTAAAACCGATGCCGTAGACGGCAGCAGCCTCGCGGGCGCCATCTTTGAGATCCGTGCCTCGGGTGATATCGTGCGCCCCGACGGTAGCATTGCCGCACTCGACGGTGAGACTGTCGCTACCGTCACGACGGATGAAACTGGAGAAGCACGCGCGGACAACCTCCCACTGGGATCTGGCACCGCACGCTACGAGGTTGTCGAGACTCAAGCGCCGGCAGGCTTCTTGCTCGATCAGACAACCCATATTGTCGACCTTACTTATGCCGACCAGAAAACACCCGTTGTAGAAGCACGGCTTAACGTATCCGACGATTACACCAAGGTTGATATCTCCAAGGTCGATGCAAGCGGTGAGCAGGAAGTAGAAGGCGCACGGCTCACCTTATATGGTCCCGATAAAACCGAAATAGACTCCTGGACCTCATCCGACAAGCCACACCGCGTCGAACATCTTGCACCCGGCACCCACTCGTTGCGCGAAATGATGTCTCCGCGGACCTATGACCTTGCCGAGGAGATAACGTTTGAAATAAAGGATACGGGAGAAGTCCAATCCGTCGCGATGAAGGATGCGCCCATCGAGATCAAGGGGCAGGTCGACAAGCGTCAGGAACTTGTCCAACCTATCGAAAAGGGCCTGTTGGCTAACGGCGATGGTAAAAACCGTGCCGCGATGCAAACCAATACGGATGGGCTTTTCTCCTATACCATCGACGCTCGAAACGATTCAACTACCTGGGTTGATGAGTTTACAATTACCGATGATCTTGAGTGTGCCGAGGACGATACGGCGAGATTCGTCTCAATCGAAACCCCCGTCGCCATCGGCGACCTCAACGGTCTGTGCAACGTGTGGTATCGCACGACGCCGTTGGACTCGACAGACGTCGATGAGCCGGCAAACGCGACACTTGACGATGGGCACGAAAATCCTTGGCTTGAGTCCGACGAAGTAAAGGAAAGTCTGGGTGAGGATTGCCGCCTCGTCGATTACGACGGCTGGCACCTCTGGAAGGCGGATGTCTCGACCACGGAATCCACCACACTCGAGGCGAAAGAACTCGACCTTGCGTCCAATACCGTCGTAACGGGCATTCGCATTGAATACGGTGCGGTAGCCGCCGGCTTTACGACTCGAAGCGATGCGGATTCTTGGACCCGCGATGATCTCAAAGATGAGCACGACGACCTTGACGATGCCAAAGCAATCCTTGGCACAGACGCTCGGGGCGCAATCGTGCACATGCAGGCGACGTCGGCTTATACGCCCCAAACCGCACTCACCAACAGCGCACGCGTCGATCTTTGCCGCAACGGCGGCGGCGATAAACTTGAGTCACATGACGAGGACCGTGTCATTCAACGCTGTACCCTACCGCAGGACCTACCGGCAACAGGATCAGTTCCCATCGCCGCTTGCATCACCGCGCTCCTGACCTCGGGTGCCGCAGCCCTATGGTTCGCTCGCCTTAGGTCGATCCCAAAGAAGCGCTAGCGCGATGAAAAAGCGGGCGAGACAGTCCCCTGGCTCGCCCGCTTTCAATCATGTAAATCGCCGTATCTACTCTGCAGACGAAGATCCACCATCAACGATTGCCTGCTCGGACTCAGGAATCCCATCGGCACCCGTACTCTGTTCTTGCTCCACCTCTTCGCTGATTGCGGAGGCGGGGGTCGAGCCCTTTGCACCCACGATGTAGGCAGCCCCAAATCCTAACGCAATGGCAATCAAGGTCAAAATCACGTAGACAGGCCAATGGCGCTTAATATACGAAAACACGTTGACTCCTTAGAGCTCCGTCTACGAACGGCGGATAACCTCGGTCACGACCTCGGATACCGTGGCAATGTTCGTCGGGTTGACATTGTGGGGCAGGTCGTCCTCGGTACGAGCGCAAGCCAGACGCGTGCCGTCCACGCCGGCGATGGTGAGGGCTCGGCGGCTCGCCTCGAGCGCGGCATAGGCATCGGTCTTGGCATAGGGCATCTCGAGCGCGCCACAATCGACATGGAACGACTTGCACACCTTGCTGACCAGGTTCATGATGCGGCGATCGCCCTTGAGCAGCTGCTGTTCGCCCTCGACCGTCACCACCGAAAGCCTACCGGCGCCGACGGATTCAAGATTGATGAAGAATACGCCGCGGAGCTTATCGCGATGCGAAGCCAAGAAGGCCTTCATGCCGGCGCCATCACAATCCGAGGCGCCCGTTGCCACAAACCAGATATCGTGACCGAGCAGCTCATCATCGCCCATAGAGGCGACAGCCGAGAGCATATCTTCGGAAGAAGCGCCATCGGAAGACGCAGCGCCGCCCTTCCAGCCATCGTTATCGTCCTCGAAGTTATCCCACGAACCGATACCGCGACCGGACTTCTTGGCATCGTAATCGTCTTCGACGCCCAGCCAATCACTCATGCTGTCCTGCTCGTTTTTCCTTTTACGACCGAACAGGCCACCCAGGCCGCGTTTGCGAGACTTGGGTGCCGCTGGGGCGGGAGCCGAAATGGTCTCGATCGGCTGCGCGCCCGACGCAACGGGCATAGAAGGCGCAACGGGTGCCGATGTGGGTTCGGGACCCTGGGCAGTAGCAAAGGGGTCGTTGACCTGGGCAGAGGGATCGGGAAGGTCGAACAGCGACGTGCGAGACGCAACGTTTGCCTGCTTCATAGACGGCAGCGACGGATCGGGGACCGAAGCCAGCGGAGACGAGGAAGGTGCAGGCGACGGTGCCGACGCCGGATCGGGAACATTCATCTGCGGACGCGGCGATGCCTGGGAGGAAATCTGGGCCATAAGGGAATCGACCGTTTCGTCCTGGGTGGGAGCGACATTGGCAACCGTGGCACCGGAACCACTCGGGGTCGGCATGGTGAAAATCTGCGTGGAGTAAGGCCTCGACTCATCCGTCTCGGGAGTCTCGGAAACCGCAGGCACTTCCTCCTGCTCGACCTCGGTCGAATCACCTTGATCGGCTGCCGCGTATCGCTCTTCGTCAGAGTTGGCCTCGACGGACTCGTCCTCGGCGGCATCTTGGATTTCGGCAGCATCAATGGGCTCGTCATCGTCTGCCGCGTCGCCCTGCTCATCGGAAACAGGAAGGGGCTCGGCAATTGCGGTGCCTTGCTTTTCAAACGTTATCGTGGAATCGAACTGCGCGGCATCAAACGACATGGTGCTATCGACGTGCTGCTGAGCCTCGAAAGATGTTGTTGCCTCAACAACATCCGCTGACGTCGGTTGCTGAGCCTCGAAAGACATTGTAGCTTCGGCGGCGTCGACGGGCGCGGACTGCATAGCCTCGTTCTGCTCGAACTCTTGCGCCGCGTGCTCACGTGCCGCCTCGGCTGCCTGCTGCTGAGCGATAGCCTCCTGCTCGGCAGCCTCGCGTGCGGCAGCGCGCTTCTCCTCGAAATCGTCGACAAATTTCTTGCCCTTTGCAAGCGCACCCTTAAAGAAGTTGGAAGCGCTGGCGCCAATCGACGAGAACGCGGATGCAATGTCGGCATGGGGCGTTGCCGCGGGAATCTCGGCCGAGAAATCAGTATCGCTCTCGTAAGACACGCGCCTCGGCTGTTCAACGTAATCGTCGTCAGACTCGTCCGCAACGTCTTGCGCCGGCGCGGCGGGAGCCAAAACGTCCAGTCCTGCCGCGGAATCGATCGCGGACACCGCCTCGGGCTCGGCAACGGCAGCGGTAACCGCGGCAGACTCATCATCCGCAGCGACAACGGGCGCAGGCGCAGCCACGACGGGGGCAGGCTCGGGCTCAAACGTCGGCTCCTCGCCCTCCTCGTAATCGAGCGCGCAGGACTCGGGAAGCATTCCGAGCGCACGGATGGCATCCGAACCAAAGCGGATGTTGCCGGCGGCGTTGCGATAGAGCCTGGGCTCGGGCTCGGCCGCGGCAGGCTCCTCCGCCGGCTCAGCAGCGGGAACCTCGTCATTGAACTCTTCGGCCTGGACAGCCTGATTCTGATCCTCGGGCACGATGGCGCCAATCAGCGTCTCGTCGGCAGACGCACCCTCAAAGCCCTCGATCTGCTCGTCAAAAGCCTCGCCCTGTTCGGGCTCGGTTTGAGCGTCGGGAGCAATCGGCTGACCGAACTCGTCCTCGGCGTAGGTAGGCTCTTCGTACTCGATGGTGTTGCCGTAGTCGTTTTGCTGCTGGGCCGCGGCATACTCCGCCGCCGCGCGCGCCATTTCCTCGGCACGACGTTTCTGCTCCCCAAAATAGGTATCGAACGGAACATCGTCGGGAAACTCGTTCTCGCCCTGGAAGGGAGCAACGTTGTCCATAACGCCGAGCATAGCGGCGACAGAAGACTTGTTGCACACCGCGCCGGACGTATAGGGAAGAACGTGGCGGTTAGAGATGATGTTTGCCGCGTTGGCAAGTGCAACGAGGGAAGCGAGGATCGCGACAATCCACAGCAGAACCTTGAGCGCGCCGGGGAGCGGCAGGATACGCAGGATGGCAACGGCAGCAGGGGCAACCGTGGCAACGGGCAACAGCTTGGCGATGAGCGCACGATACGAAGCATAGGGCTCGCGGGCGAGCAGCTCAGCACGGGGAGAGTCGTAGTGTGCGACAACGACCACCGGGCGGTTGCGCGGAGACGCGAGCGGGCCCGAGGCCTTGTGGTAGGCGATGACATTTTGGCTCACGCCCGTCTTGCCCAGGCGCGAAACCACGGGGTGGCCCGTGCGCTCGAGCACGTAAAGAACGGCGCCGACAATGGCCAGCAAGGTGCCGACCAAGCCGATACCGCCGCCGATGCCCATCAGCAGGGCGCCGGCAAACGCAAGAATACCGGTAACGGCAAATGCCAATCTACTGGGCGCCGGGGCATTGAACTCCTGAACCTCGGGGTCAAAGCCGTGGTTGCGGAAGATCTGAGCGATATCCTCGGCAGCCAAGCGCTCTTCTTCGCTGCATGCCGGCGTAATGCCGGTGTTCTGCAGCAGGTGGTTAATATAGTTCTGGGTGTTCGCCATGTGCGCTCCACATCCATAATCCGACAAATAGGCCCAATGCATGCACATTAGAACCGTATATAGTCGAAAGTATACCCCGAGCGAGCGCAAACGACCGAATTCGGGCCATCTTAACGCCTCGAGCGGACAAGGATATAGCCTAATCTCCATATCGGACTAAAATCATGGCAGCAAACCACCTTCTCATGCGAGGACTCTATGACGGCAAGCGACACGACCGAGACAATTAAAAAGGGAAATTCGGAGCCCAGTTTCGATAAAACGGCTCAGCGCATCCTCAATCTTTTCTTTGTGCTCAATAGCTCCCCCGAACCGCTGACGACCGAGCAGATCGTCTTGGATTCTGACCTGGGATATGGCTCGGGCAATATCGACTCGGATAAGCGCAAGTTTCGACGCGATCGTGACAAGCTGCTCGAACGCGGCATCTTAATCAAGGAGGTTCGCCCCACCGGCGCGCAGGAGACCGAGGAAAGCTCGTGGACAATCGACCGCGAGCACACGTTTGCGGCAGGCGGCCTCATTACCGCAGACGACGCCGATATCCTGCTCAACGCCATCGACCAGACACTAGCGGCCGGCTCATCCACTTTTGCCGCACCGCTTGCCGATATTCGCTCCAAGATTGCCTATCTCACCGGCAGGACGACGGTAGACGAGGCGCCGATCAGCCGCTCTCCCACCGTCGATGCGGTTTGGAGCGCCTTTGCCGAGCGATGCGCGCTGCGATTTTTATATCAGAACGGACGCGGCGAGCAGAGAGAACGTACCGTCTGCGTCTACGGCATGTTCGAGCGCGAGGGCGTGGCTTACTTCTGCGGCCTCGACAACGTCACCGACGACATCAGGACATTCCGCTGCGACCGTATCGTTCGCGCTTGGCGTCCTTCGAAGGCCTACGTCATCCCCGCGGACTTCAACCTCAGCGACTACCTGTTCTTTGAATTCGATTTTGCCGACCGACCGCCCGTTGCAGCCACGTTCTCATTCGCCCCTCAGACGCAGATCGATATGATCAACGGTCTCACGCGTGGGCGAGGTGAGCTCGTACACACCGATGTGGGATGGACCTGGACCGTTGACGTGCGCGATCTTGAAGCCGGCGCCTCATTTTGCATGGCCCACGCCATGGACGGCATGAGGCCCGTGGCCCCCAAATCGCTCAAACAGGCGTGGAACCACCTCATTGAAAGGACGGTGCACGAGTATGCCCGTGCGTAAACTCACCAGCGAGCAGAGACTCTCGCGCGCCATCGACATCATGGAGGCCCTCTACGCCGCCGGCGAGAGCGGCATGACACGGACCGAGATTTGCAGTCGCTTTGACATCACGGGGGTATCGCTCGACGAGATTCTCGAGATCGTCTCGACGCTCGCGGACCGAGAATCGGGCGCGCGTATCATCTGCGAATGCCGCGGCGAGCGTGTGGTCCTCACCGGTGACGCCGGGCGTGTGCTACCGCTGCGCTTGAGTGCCGCCGAGGGCGCTGTGCTCAACCATGAACTTGAATCGTTGGGGATCGAGCCGCATACGGCAGCTCGGATTCGACATGCCCTTCTACCCGAAGAGCTCGGCTATAACCAGCGCGTCTTTGACACCGTCAACCACGGGTCGCACTGGCAGCAGCTGAGCTGCGCCATTCAGGACGGTGTTCGCTGCCGCATCTCGTATCGCTCGATGGACGATGCACGGCCACGTGAGCGTCTGGTCGACCCCTTGCGCATTACGGCAAACGGCGACCAAACATACCTGATTGCCTGGGACATCGCGGTCGATGAGCAGCGCACCTATCGCATGGATAAAATCGAGGGACTCGCCTTGACGGAAGACTCCGTCGTGCCTCATGCACCGGACATCACATCCCTCCACGATTCCCTTGCTCGGACGCAGCGTAGCGCAAAGCTCTTGATGCCATTCGATATGGCGGAGCATCTGGACTGGGCCGGCATCACCCTAATCGAGCGCAGCGGGGCAGACATGGCAACGGTAACCGTGCATTATGGCTCCGAGCGTTGGCTACTGAGCCAGGTAATCGCAGCGGGCGGAGCCATCCGCATCTTGGATGACCCCGCCCTGTCAAAGCGTCTGTGCGATATGGCAAAAACCCTCGTCTGTCCGCTTTAGCGCCGCCGCTCGTGGCGTGCACGCCACAGTTGCAGATAGTGCCCAATCTGTGCCGATTCGATGCGCTGGTAGGAGCTCGTGGGCAGCGACGTTAAGAACTTCTTTCCGTAGCCCTTCGTCACCAGGCGCGGGTCGGCCAGAATCAGCACGCCGCAATCGGTCGACGAGCGGATAAGGCGGCCGGCCGCCTGCTTGACCTCGAGCACCGCCTCGGGCAGCGAATAGCGCGCCCAAGCGCGGTCTTCACGCAGGTTGCGCTCGCACGAGAGCGGGTCCGTGGGGCTCGAGAACGGCAGCTTGGGAATGATGACGCAGCGCAGCGTCTCGCCGCTGGCGTCGAATCCCTCCCAGAAGGCCTTAAGCGCAAAAAGCGATGAAGTCGGCTCGCTGATAAACCGTTCGCGCAGGCGACGAGGAGATGAGTTGCGCTGCTGGCAGTTGAGTTCCAGACCCGCACGGGCCATCTTGGGCTCAACGCGGGCGTACAGGTCTTCCATGTCGCGCCGATTGGTGAACAGTGTGAGCACCGATCCGCCCATGGCAAGATGGGCGTCGACCAGCACGCGCTCGAGCGCCGTAAGATAGCTCTCACGATCGCGCGGATCGGGGATATCACCCGCAACGACTACAGCCATGTTCGAATCGAAGTCGTAGCTCGAGTCCAAGTGCAACGATGAGGATGTTGAAGCACCGATGCGATCGAGGCCGACCGCGTGGTTAAAGTGTTCAAAGCTTTTGGACACCGTCATGGTCGCCGAGGCAAAGATAGCCGTGTGAACCTCGGGCAGCCACTCGGTTGCCAAGGCCTCGCCAATGTCGATGCGCTCTGCGGTCATTGACTCTCCGCCGGCACGCAACCTGCGATTGACCTGCAGCGAATACACGTAGTGTTCATCGGTGCCGTCAATGATGAGTTTGAGGTTCTCGGCCAGCTCGTGCAAGCGGCGCGAGATATCACCCAGGTCGACAACAACCTCGGGCTTGTCGGCGGCGACGGCTTGCACCAGCGCGTCGACGCTCTTGTCAGCCTGTTCCAACGCGTCGATGGCAGCGTAGGCCGACTGTAAGAAATCATGCCAGTCGTCAGATTCGCGCAGTTCGGGGCCAATCCATAGATTGGCATTGTCATAACCCCCACGGGCACGGCGGCCGAGCTCGCGAACGCCATCGAACACGTCGGCGATTGCCATGCTCGCGCGCGCAACCGTCGACGTCGCCTTGGCAGTAAGGCCCAGATAGAGCGTAGAGCCCTCGGAGGTTGCCAAATCACGGGAAACCTGGCTTAGCGCGCCGGTGCTCGAGCCACCCAGGCGCTCAAACAGAACGCGTGACTCGTCCGCCGACACCACGCGCGCCCACTGGCGGCGCGCCTCGCGCTCGATGGAATGGGCCTCGTCGATTACCCAATGACGAATCGGAGGCAAAATCCTGCCCTCGGCCGCAACGTTGCGGAACAGCAGGGAATGGTTGGTGACCACCACATCGGCATGCGCCGCACGACGGCGAGCGCCGTGGACCAAACATTTATCAGGGAAAAACGGGCAGAGGCGACGAGCACACTCGCGCGAGGCCGTCGTAAAGTCGGGGCGGTTGACGCTGCGCCACCGAATGCCAAGTGAGTCGAGGTCGCCATCGGCTGATTGGCAGACGTACGCCATAATGACCGCGACCGCCGTGAGCGTGTCCGCCGGATCGCGCTTGGTGGTAATCTCGGCCTGGCCGCGGCTCATGCGCTCAAGCTTGCGCAGGCACGGATAGTGGTCATACCCCTTGAGAGCGCAAAATGACAGACCACCGTCCAGTTGCTCGGCAAGTTTTGGCAGCTCATGGTACATGAGCTGGTCGGCGAGATTGTTCGATTTGGTCGCAATACCAACCGTGATGTTGTTACGGCGTGCTGCCTCGGCAAAAGGCACCAGATAGGCCATCGATTTGCCGACGCCCGTGCCCGCCTCAATTACACGATGAGTGCCCGTGACCAGCGCATCGCGGACCTCGAGCGCCATCGCGATCTGCTCATCACGCGGCTCGTAGGTGGGATACATGCGATTGACCAGGCCACCTGGCGCATAGTCTGCCTCAATCTCCTCACGACTCGGCATCTTGAGGACCGGCAGTTCGTCGGCGTCCACCCGATCGTCGGCGCGATCGGCCTTGAGAACGTCAGCACGAGCGGCGCTGAGAGAGAAGATAGAACCAGGGTTCTGCCCTGCCAAGAATGAGAAGATAGGACGATAGGACCAAGGCACATCCGGATGCATGTCGGCTAGGCGCGCCATGAGGCCCTGGGGCAAGTCGGCGAGCGCCACGAGCAACACGCGCCATACGCCACACAGGGCGTCGACGTCGGCATTGGCACGGTGTGATACCGAGTCACAGCCAAACAGATCGGCCATAAAAGACAGCTTGTGCGAGGCCAGGCGCGGAAGCGCGATTCGCGACAGCGCCAGCGAATCGATCCAAATATCGCTCACGTTGACGCCGCCTTTGACCGACTCGATAAACGAGCGGTCGAACGTGGCGTTATGTGCGATCACCGGGCAACCACCGACAAAATCGGCGAGAGCGGCGACGGCCTCAACGGCCGACGGGGCGTCTGCCACATCGGCATTTGTAATGCTCGTGAGCTCGGTAATCTCGGCGGGAATCAGCTGCTTGGGATGCACGAAGGTATCGAAACGGTCGACGATCTCGCGGCCCGAAAGACGGGCCGCCGAGATCTCGATCAGTTCATTGTCCTGCACCGAAAGACCTGTGGTCTCGGTATCGAGGACAATCACATCTTCCTCGATAAGACCAAAGGACTGCGTTTTGGCGCGTTCGGCAAGCGTGGCATAGGAGTCGATGACAAACTGCGGCGTTCCTGACGAAACCGCGTCCTCGATTAGCATGCAATGCCCGCTCGACGAAGGCCCATACGGATCAGGCTGTCACAGACCTGCGGGAACGTCATGTCGTCGGTGTGGCGGATCTCGTCCGGATACAGCGACGTATCGGTCATGCCGGGAATGGTATTGGTCTCGAGGATAACGGGGCCGTCCTCACTCACGATAAAGTCGCTGCGCGAGATACCCAGGCAACCGAGGGCCTTGTGAGCAGCACAGGCAAGCTCCTGGGCACGAGCGTAATTCTCGGGTGAAATCTGCGCCGGAATGCGATGGATGTCCGTAGGGTCGACATACTTCACGTCCAGATCGTAGAACTCACAGTCCTCGGGCTTACGAATCTCGACAATCGGCAGAGCGCGCACGTCATCTTCGCCGTATACGCCGACGGTGATCTCGGTACCCTCGATGCACTTCTCGACCAGTACTTTGTCGCCGTACTCAAACGCCTTGGCGATTGCCGCGGGCAGCTCGGAGGACTCATGGACCAGGGAAATGCCATAGCTGGAACCGTTGACGGCCGGCTTCACAAAGCAGCGCTCGCCACAAACCTCGACGATATGATCGATATCGACTTCATCGCCCACCTCGAGCGCAAGGCCGGGGGCAATGGGAATGCCCGCCTTGGCGTACAGGAGCTTAGAGACCTCCTTGTCGGCACCGCAGGCGCTGGCAAGCACGCCCGAAGCCGTGTAGGGGATACCCAGGGTCTCCATGGCGCCTTGCATGGCGCCATCCTCGCCGCCGGCACCGTGCATGGCGATAAACGCCACGTCAAAGCCGCCGGTTGCCATGGTTACCATAAAGTCATCAGCGGCCGTATCGAGCAGCTCCACCGAGGTGTAGCCGGCTTCCTTCAGTGCCACCACAACGTTCTTTCCCGAATTAAGCGAGATCTCGCGCTCAGCGGAATGACCGCCCGCCAAGACCGCTACGTGCATGTTCTCTAGGCTTTTACCCGGCATGGGCAGACTCCTCCTCTATAATTTCTGCAGCTGATACCATATTGTAGCGATACCCTCTACGTTTCCCCAAAATCGAAAGGCTTCCATGAATCCCAGGACTAAATCTCAGGACATTCGCGACTTGAGCCAAAACGATATTCGCGAGCTCGTGGCCGA
>DXLY01000009.1:4481-22542 GCA_019414465.1 Collinsella sp. | reverse complement strand
AACAAGCTTTCCGTCTGCGTTTCCACCCAGGCAGGCTGCGGCATGGGCTGTGCCTTTTGCGCTACCGGCCTCAACGGCCTCAAGCGCTCTCTGACCGCTCAAGAGATCGTCGACCAGGTACTTCATGTATCCAACGACTTTGGCGAGCGCGTCACGAGCGTTGTCTTCATGGGCCAGGGCGAGCCGTTTGCCAACTACGACGAGGTTCTCAAGGCGTTGCGAATCCTCAACGACCCCGATGGCATCGGTATCGGTGCTCGTCACCTCACCGTCTCTACCAGCGGCGTTATTCCCGGTATTCGCAAATTTGCCGATATCCCCGAGCAGTTCACTCTTGCCGTTTCCCTGCATTCCGCCATCCAGTCGACGCGCAATAAGCTCATGCCCGGTGTTAAGAAGTACACGCTGCTTCGCCTTCACGAAGCGCTTCAGCTCTACACCGAGAAGACTGGCCGCCGCCCGACCTATGAGTATGCCATGATCGAAGGCGTCAACGATACGAATCCCGAGATGCAGGCGCTCTGCGACTTCTGCGAGGGAACGCTGTGCCACGTTAACCTGATTCAGCTTAACGACATCGAGGGCAGCCCGCTCAAGCCGTCGCCGATTCATAAGGTTGAGGATCTTCAGCGTCGTCTTGAGTCCCGTGGCATCGAGACCACGATTCGTAACTCCCGTGGTAACGATATTGACGCCGCTTGTGGACAGCTGAAGCAGCGCTTCAAAGTTCAGAAGAACGCATAGGGGAGTCGCACCCCAATACGTTTCATGTGAAACATCGAACGACCCCGGTTGCAGGATATGCAACCGGGGTAGTTTCATTTATCGACCTCAATTTTGGATCAGTTGCCACCTCTCCAATTTTTTACGGACAAAATAAGAGGTCCTTGTCTCATGAATCAGACAAGGACCTCTCAAAATATGCAGGGTAATTGTTAGGTACCTAATAGCCTACATTTTCCCATTGGTTGCTAACCCAACCTTGATTAATCTTGGGATTCTTCGTTACCTGAGCAGTACGCATGGCAACATCTTCTGTCATAACATCCATTTTCTTCTTGGATGTATCAACGATATCTTGCGCGCCACGAAGCAAACGACCTCGAAGCTCATCGTCTGTCGCGATCTTATAGCCAGCAAAGGCACCAGCCGCGACAGTCGTCACCAATGCAATCGCAGTAAAAACCTTATTCCTCATCTTGGCCTCCTTGATCAAACTGAATCATTTCAGCAAGAATACGAGAGAGCTCTTCCTCGTCTTTAAACTCAATCTCAATCTTATTCTTTCCACGCGAGCTCTTCACACGCACGTTGGTATTAAATACCTGACGGAGTACACGCGCTGCCTTTTTAAAAGACTGAGGCGTTGCAGGCCGCGGCGTCTTAGGTGTCTCTCCGGCAGAAAACAATGGAGCAAGATTTTCTGTCGCTCTTACGGAAAGGCCCTCCGCAACAACCTTCTCTGCAAGTCGAATTCGAGCATCCTCATAGGGAACTGCAAGAATCGCACGTGCGTGACCAGCAGTAAGTTTACCCTCAAAAATCATCTGCTGAACTACTTCGGGGAGATCGAGAAGGCGCAGCGAGTTTGTAATTGCAGAGCGTGACTTGCTTACGGCCTTCGACAATGCCTCCTGGGTCATACCGCTAGCATCGATGAGCTGTCGATAGCCCTTAGCCTCTTCGACGGGATTCAGATCAGAACGCTGAAGGTTTTCGATAAGAGCAAGAGCCAGCATCTCTTCATCATTAACATCTTTAATGATGACAGGCAGTTCCTCAAGACCAGCAAGCTTTGACGCCTGGTAACGACGCTCACCAGCGATGATCTCATAGCCGTTTCCATGCTTGCGAACCAAGAGCGGCTGCAAAACGCCATGTTCTTGGATTGACTCGCTCAACTCGCGAAGTTCAGTTTCATTAAAGTGAATTCGCGGTTGATTAGGGTTGGGAACGATATCCTCAATAGGTAGTTTTGTTTCAGATGCGGCATTTGAAGCAGATGCAGCAGAACCACCGGTCTCATACTCAGCCTCTGAGACCAAAGCATTGAGTCCGCGTCCCAATCCACCACGTTTCTTTGCACTAGGCACGCTTGATCACCTCTTTTGCAAGGTTCATATACGCTTTTGCACCCTTGTTTTGAGGTGCATAGGTAATTACCGGTTCTCCAAAAGACGGAGCTTCAGAGATTTTAACCGTACGGGGAATCAGTGTCTTAAACGCCTTATCACCAAAGTACGATTGAACTTCCTCAACAACCTGATTCGACAAAGAAGTACGTGAGTCATACATGGTCATAAGCACGCCATAGGTGTCTAAGCCCTTGTTCAGACGTGATTTGACCATCTTCATTGACTCAAGCAGCTTCGTAACGCCCTCGAGTGCGTAATACTCACACTGGATTGGAATCAAAACGCTATCTGCTGCGGTCAAGGCATTGATAGTAAGCAGGCCGAGCGAAGGAGGACAGTCAATGAAAATAAAATCGAACTCGTCCTGAATCGGCTCAAGCAAATCTTTGAGGCGGGTTTCACGAGCAATTGCGCTTACGAGCTCAATTTCGGCACCTGCAAGCTGAATCGTAGCTGGAATTACGAATACCTTTTTGCAATTTGTATCAAGAACAAGCGATTCTGCCGGCACATCATTCAACAATGCATCATAGATGCAGTGATCAAGGTCTTCTTTTTCAATTCCAAATCCACTGGTGCTGTTTCCCTGCGGATCAAAATCGACAATCAGTGTCTTACGACCCTGCTCACCCAGTGCTGCTGCAAGGTTTACAGCCGTCGTTGACTTACCGACGCCGCCTTTTTGATTGATGATTGCAATGATACGCGTGTCTTTTGCGCTCTTAGAACGCTTAACGTCGCGAAATCCCACGGTCCCTCCTGGTGTGTATTAAAGCTGTCAAACGGAGGATGTTTCACGTGAAACATTCCGATTCGATATCAACCGCCATGTTTCACGTGAAACACTGCAAGTTGTTAGTATCCATTATGTTTCACGTGAAACATCTAGGCAAGCGGATTCTTCTTTGCCATGCCATTTGCACGAGGCAATGAAACGGATGCTGGATGACTCTTCTTAAGAACAATGAACTCCCTGTGGCCCAAGCCCTCAGGCAAATCGATTGCGTCATTCAGAAGCAAAGTGAAGCCGCAAATCTTAGCTGCTGACATGCCGGAAGCAAGCTCCTCATCCGAAGGATTGCCCTTGGTGATAACAAATAGACCTCCATCCTTGAGGAACGGAGCCGCATACTCAACAAGAATCGGTAGAGGGGCCAGTGCGCGAGCGGTTACGACAGAGAACTGCTTCTTATGGCTTCGAGCATATTCTTCAAGACGATCATGAACGGCATGAGCATGTTTCAATCCAAGAGCATGGACAAAAGAATTGACAGCATCAACCTTCTTGCCAACAGAGTCAATATAAGTAGCTTTACGATGCGTGGTTATGGTTAAAGGAATACCGGGGAAGCCCGCACCTGTTCCCATATCGAGCAAAGCTCCCTCAGGAGCCTTATTGATATAAGGGAGCAAAACAAGAGAGTCGAGGATATGTAGTACCGCAGCATCTTCTATGTTAAGAATACGGGTGAGATTGGTTGTCTTATTTGTTTCCAGAACCAAATCCAAATGCTGAATACATTTCCTCAGCTCAACATCAGTTACGCTCAAGGAATACTCTTTGCAATAGGAAGTTAGACGACTCAACATCTCGTCAGCCTGCTGATCAGTAAGTACTAACAACGAAAGCTCCTTTCTGACAAAAATCAGTGTATCGAGAACTTTTGACAAAAAAAGGGGACGTGGAAACCACGTCCCCTTAAGCATAAGCTCGAGTAGATTATCGAGCAACAATCACCACATGACGATCGGGGTCAGAACCCTCAGAATGAGTATCGACGGCGTCATTGCCACGAAGTGCAATGTGAACCAGTCGGCGCTCGTAGGCATTCATGGGCGGAAGCGAAACACTCTTATGAGTGCGGATGGCACGCTCGGCAGCAGACTGAGCCATGGAGGCAACCTTGTCCTGACGGCGGCTCTTGTATCCCTCGACGTCCACTACAACCGGATACCTAAAGCCGAGCTTGCGGCTCACCAGCAATGAGAACATAACCTGAAGGGCATCAAGGGTGCGACCATGACGGCCAATGAGAACAGCAAGGTCGGGAGCCGTTACATCCAGAATCAGCTCACCCTCGTCGCCCTCATACTCATCGATAGGAGAGTTGGCGGCATCGAAGTGCGAAAGGATGGAACGCAGGATGGAAATCGCGACATCGGCAATGGTGTCGAGCTCCTCGTCCGTCAGCTCTTCACCGGCCTTGTAGCGCTGTGCAATCTCGGGATAATCGCCCGCGACCTGCGGGGCAACCTCCTCAAGCATATCCTCGATGATCTCTTCAGACATAACGTACTCCAAAAGTTAGGTACCTAAATAAGATTGATATCCCGCTACTTCTTCTTGTGCGGGCGCGGCTTCTTCTCGCGACGAGTGACCTCAACCTGCAGCGGCGCGTTCTTAAGGCGCTCCTCCTCATCGGCCTTCGCCTTGTCGATGACCTTCTGCGTCACAAAAATCTGCTGGATAACCTGCCAAGCAGACGAGACGTCGTAGTACAGCAGAACACCAACGGGAAGGCTCCAGCCCATCCAAAGCATCATGACCGTCATGACAACGGCCATCATACGCATGCTCTGAGCCTGCTGGCCGGTCTGGTTGCGCGACATATAGAGCTGCGGAATCAGGGTCAGGACAGCGAACAGGATCAGGCAGACCAGCGCAGGCAGCGCGACCATAAAGCCATCGGCAAAGGAGGCACTCGGCGTGGTGGTCAGGTCGGGCAGAATATTAAAGAACGAGAACGTGCCGTCGTTAAAGTAGTCCGGCAGGTTACGCAGCAGCGTAAATAGGGCGAACAGGACAGGCATCTGAATCAACAGCGGCAGACAACCAGCCATCGGGTTGAACTTGTTCTCGCTGTAGAACTTCTGCATTTCCTCGGCCTGACGCTGGGGATCGTCGGCATAGCGCTCCTGGATCTCGAGCATCTTGGGCTGCAGCACCTGCATGCGTGCCGTCGACTTAGTCGACTTGAGCATAAGCGGCGTCAGCAGCAGACGGATGATGACCACCAGGATGATGATGGACAGGCCCCAGTCGACCGCAAAGGTCTGGATGAGCTTGAGCAGCTCGAAAAGGATGTTAACGATCCAATCCCACATGTAAGTTTTCCTCCGATAGCGAGTGCCCGCTAGGGCACAGGGTCATAACCGCCGACGTGCAGGGGATTGCAGCGAGCGATGCGCCTCACGGCAAGCCAGCAGCCTCTCAAAACACCGTACTTCTCAATCGCCTGGACGGCGTATTGCGAGCACGTTGGGTAATAAATGCAGGCGTCAGGCAATAAGGGCGAAATAACCTGTTGATATATGCGAATAGGAGCGATGGCAACACGTCGCAAAACGTGATTGCTCATCGCTCCTCCCCGGCAACGCCGGCGCGTTTCATAAGCGAACGCAATGCATTGTCCATCTCCTGAGGCGAAGAAACCCTCGTCTTGGGAGTTGCGAACAAGATGATGTCATAACCCGCAACGGGAAATCCACAGCTGCGGGCGGCCTCGCGCATCACACGCTTAGAACGGTTGCGCACGACAGCACAACCGAGCCGTTTAGCACCAACGAAGGCGACCCTTCCGGAGTCGCCTTCGCCAACCGATTCACATATGGTCATTCGAATCAGAGGGTGATTGAAACGACGCCCCTGACTGAACACATGCTCGAAATCTTGCCGAGACTTAATAGTCTTCATGCGAGATGTGTGTATCGCTGCTAGACAGTGAGACGCTTGCGGCCCTTGGCGCGACGACGGGCGAGCACGGCACGACCACCCTTAGTGGCCATACGGGCACGGAAGCCATGGGTCTTGGCACGCTTACGCTTATTAGGCTGATACGTACGCTTCATCTTAAGTTCCTCCTGCTGCATTTCGAGTGTCCGCGGGGGCGCGGACGCAGATATAGACACGTGAGCTTGAAGATTGTAGGGAAATCAATGTTCAAATGTCAAGAAATCAAAGGTAAAAGGTTGCGCAGTTCACACGGTTCCCCCATAAGCCGAGCTCGATTTAGCGGTGCATGGCAACTTTTCACGATATTTCATCGAGTTTTCAACAGGTCATGTTGGCAATGTTGAGGACTTTTCGTCCGTTTTCCAAAGTTTTCAACAGGTTTTGAAAAGTTGTCGAAAGATGAGAAACATTGCACGGTGAGCTACTATTTGTTCGAAACCTTTTGAAAGATTGCGAGCGGCATGTCTGACGACTTTTACACCATGGTCGATTCCGGAGACCCGGCACCCGACAACGAGCACATCACCGGCGTGCGCGAAGAGCGTGAGGAAGGCGAGCAGACGACCACGCAGGCGCCAAAAGCCATGTACGCCGCACGAATCGCCGTCTATGACGACATGCTGTCGACACCGCGTGTGATCGTCATTGATCCGCAAGATGTCCGCACGTATTTGGAAGAGACGACCAACACCGTCTACCAGTGCATGAAAGAGCAAGGTGGCCACATCTCGCTCATGGTCATCCGCGAGATAGTCGAAAACTTTATCCACGCACACTTTGCCGAGCCCATCATCTCGATTCTGGACGGCGGAGACACCATCCGCTTTGCCGATCAGGGGCCCGGCATCGACGACAAGGAGCGCGCTTTCGACTTTGGCGTTACCAGCGCAAACAGCAAGATGAAGCGCTACATCCGTGGAACCGGAGCAGGGTTTCCCATGGTGCAGGAGTATTTGGAAAACGCCGGCGGTGCCGTATCCATCGAGGACAACATGGGCAACGGCACCGTGGTTACGGTAAGCCTGAACCCTAAACGCGTGCAGGAAATCGAACGCGCCGGCGGACGCGGCGCTGCCGTGCGGCCCGAGACGGAGCAGCCCACATATCCCCTGCCGGGAGCATTTGCGCAGCAGCCCATGGCAACGCAGCAGATGCAGCCCCGCATGGGACAGATGCAGCAGCCCGGAATGCTTCCTACACAAGAGCCCCAGGCGGCATCGATGTCGATGCCGCCAAACGCGCCAGAGGCCGTGCCGCTGGCGGATCAGGATGCAGCAGCAATGCAGCAGGCGACGGGGGCACCAGGTGGCCAGCAAATGGGCTATCAGCCGTACCAACAGGGATATCCATATCAGCAGATGCCTCAACTGGGGTATGGCCAGCAGTTCCCGCAGCAGTACCAGCAGGGATATCAGCAGCCGTACCAGCAGATGCCGCAGCAGCAGTACAACCCCTGGACCCAGCAGATGCCTCCGCAGCCTTACCAACAGTGGCCTCAAAGTTTTCAACAGCAAATGCCGCCGATGCAGAGTTCTCAACAACCAGCAGCTCAAATGATGTATCCTAATGCAGCAAATCAGTATGCGCAGCCACAACCGGACGTGTTCGTAAGCGATCGCGGCAACGCCGCGCTGGGCTATCTGGCGCAAAATCAAGCGTGCGGTGCAACCGATCTGGCGAGGGCGTTTGGAAACTCGGCCCCCACTTGGTCACGCACGCTCAATGACTTGGCGCAGGCTGGCTTGGTCATCAAGCATGGCCAGAAATACCATCTGACCGAACTCGGCGCCGCTCGCGTGCGAGCTCAGAGCTAAAGGACGGGAGAGACAGTGGACGAGGAAGCAAGCATCATCCTGGGGGATGCCATCGCCTTTTGCCAGCGCGACGGCCAAGATGCACGCCTCATCAACATGCTGGGGCAATCGCGCGCCATAAGCCTGACCGAAGATACGCTCACGATCGAGGCCCCCTCGCGCTTTGCCATCGCGCAGCTCAAAAAGCATCAGCCGACCATTGAGGCCTATCTGGAAGAAATCGCCTTTGCACCGATCGCGCTCGACATCGTGGCACCGCAAGGCGCAACGGCCGAATCTGCTGCCGCGACGGCGCCCGCCACGGCTCCCGCTGCTTCCCCGGCGGTGCCGGCCTCCGCAGGCGACGTGCCGACAATCGAGCACCAGCACGGCGATGTTTCCCGTGAAACCATGGCACCGTTGCCGACCGCGGCGGCGACGTCAACGAACGCACCCGTCACGCACATGCCTATCGCTCACGACGCAGCGGCGGGCGCGGATTCGGGCATTGCAATCAAGAACACGCTCTCGGCCGATGATTTTCGTCGCATGATGAACCAGATGAAAGGCGAGGCGCCGGCAAAGAGTGCAAAACCAGCCTCCACATCGCCCGTGAGCGTCCCCGCAGCTGCGGCGCCGGCCGAGCAGAATACCGACGGCGCGCCGCTCGCCGCGAACTCAAAATTTACCTTTGAGAACTTTGTCTACGGCCCCGAGAACAGCCATGCCTATCGCTCGGCACTCAAGTTTGCCGCCCTCGCGGACGAGCGCGGCACGTGCACATCACTGTTCATCTACGGCAAATCGGGCCTGGGCAAGACGCACCTGCTGCTTGCCATCAAAAACGAGCTCGCCGAGAAGTCGCCCGAGATCAAGGTCAAGTATGCCAACTCCCAGGCATATCTGGACGACCTGATGACCGAGTTCGACCGCCAAAAGAAGAGCAACGCCCCTATCATGCAGGCATACCACGGCGTGGACGTGCTCATCATCGATGACATCCAAAACATCATCGGCAAGCGCGCGAGCGTGGACTACTTTTTCCAGCTCATGGACGAGTTCATCCGCAACAACAAGAAGGTCGTCATCGCGGCAGACCGCGCCCCCAAGGACCTGAGCATGGACGAGCGTCTGACCAGCCGCTTCAACGCCGGCATGCTCTGCCTGGTCGCAGAGCCCAGCTACGAGATGAAATACAAGATCTTGCAGCGCTATTACGAGAACACCATCGTCGCCGCTCCCGAGGCAGGCGACGACTCGCTGCTGGCGGCCTATGGGGGCGACGGCGGGCACCTGACCGACGAGCACTTTAAACACATGGCCGAGGTCTCGGGCACCAACATCCGCGAACTCGAGAGCTTCTGCGAGCGCTGCGCCGGCGAGGCGGGCGACCGCGAGCGCGAGGGCGGGGAGCTCACCTTTGACGATATCGACGCCATCGCCAGCCAGTACTTCGACACATCGGCCAAAAAGATCAACGTCCAGACGGTTCAGTCCGTCATCGAAGAGCAGTACGGCGTGACGCACGAGGAGCTCATCGGCCCGCGTCGCAACGCCAATATCGCCAAAGCACGCCATATCGCTATCTACTTGGCCATCGAGATGTGCGAGATGACGACCACGGCGGTGGGCGCCGAATTTGGCAACCGCAACCACTCGACCGTCAGTACGAGCTACAAAAAGGTCCAGAAGATGATCCAGGAAGACCGCACCGTCACCGAAGACCTCAAGTCGCTGCGCAATAAAATTACACTGCGCTCGTAGGGAAATAGAGACACCTGTTGAAAACTTGTCGAAACCACGGGCATAAGGTGTCTAAAACCCAACCTGCGGTGATGAAAAGTTTTGCGCAGGTTTTGAACGTGGAAAACCACCCCTGTTGCACACAGGTTGCTGTCGATTCTCTTTCTGGGTCTGACCTGCGTCTTTGGGAGTAATCAACAGTTTCGTCAGTGCTATTACTATTATTAAGATATTTATATCTATAGAAAGGTATTAAAAGATGAAGTTCACCGTCAGCCAGAGCTCGCTTACACAAGCCATCGGCGTCGTTATGAAGGGTGTCGCTTCGGCATCCACCCTCCCCATCCTGTCGGGCGTGCTCGTTAAGGCCCAAGACGGCATCTTGGAATTCCAGACCTCTAACTACACCATCTCGATCCGTCATCGCATCGCGGCGCATGTCGAAGAAGAGGGCGAGATGGTTATCCCCTGTAAGATGCTCTCCAATATCACCAAGACCCTCCCCGATGCCCCGGTCACCTTTGAGCTGTCCGAGCGCCAGGTGCTGATTGGTTGCGAGAAGAGCTCTTTTAGGCTGAACACGCTCGATGCCAATGACTTCCCCGAGTTTCCGGCCTATGCCATCGAGAGTGCCGTGGAGCTGCCGACCGATGTCTTGTCCGAAATGGTCGGCCGCGTGTGGCGCGTCACCTCGACCGACAAGGCTCGCCCCATCCTGGGCGGCGTGCACATGAAGGTCGAGAACAACACCGTACGCCTGGTGGCGACCGATTCCTTCCGCTTGGCCGTGTGCGACACGCAGGTCGAGACCTCGACCCTCGAGGGCTCCTTTGAGCTCAACGTTCCGGCTGACGCCTTTAACGACGCGCTGAACATCATGGCCAGCCAGGCGACCATCATGATCGGGGCTACCGACACCCAGGTCGTCTTCGAGGCCGGCAACACCACCTACGTTTCGCGCCGCATCGAGGGCGTGTACCCCAACTACAAGCAGCTCATCCCCGATTCGTGCGTGACGAGCGTCAAGATCGACGTCGCCGCCTTTAACGCCGCCCTCAAGCGCGTGGCCGTTATCGCGAGCGCCAACCCCGCCGTCAAGTTCGAGATCGATGTCGAGAACGGGCAGATGGGCCTGTCCTCCATTTCCAATGACCAGGACCTTGCGCAGGAGACGATCGATGTCGAGGCCGAGGGCGAGTCGGGTACCATCGCCTTCAACTACCACTACATCTTCGGCTGCCTCAATGCCCTGTCCAAGGAGAAGGAGATCACGCTGGAGCTCAAGAGCTACTCGCAGGCGGGCATCTTCAAGTCCTACGACAAGATCAACTACCTGTACCTGGTCATGCCGGTCCGCATCTAGCACTGCGCCATGACCATGTTCGCCCGCGATCTTTCCGTCGCACACTACCGCAGCTTCGATAGCTATCACCTTGCCCTGGACGAGGGCGTGACGATACTTGCGGGACCCAACGCGGCGGGAAAGACCAATCTCATAGAGGCGCTGCAGCTGCTGACGAGCGGCGCCTCGTTTAGGCATCCGACCGCAGCCGAGCTCGTCCATGACGGCGTGGGCTCGTGCAAGATCGAGCTGAGGCTCGAGGGCGACGGCCGCGTGCTTGATATGGGATTGAGCGCGGAGGACGGTAAGCGCTCGTTTAGCCGCAACGGCAAGAGATGCTCTGCCGCCGGTGTGCGCGGGGTTCTTCCGAGCGTGCTGTTTTGCCCCGACCATCTGGACATGGTTAAGCGTGGCGCCAGTGTGCGCCGCGCCGCCCTCGATGACTTTGGCATGCAACTGAGCGCACGCTATGCCGATCTCGCGAGCACCTATGGGCGCTGCGTGACCCAGCGTAACGCCTTGCTCAAGGAGACCTGGTGCTGCCGCGAGATGCTCGGCGCGTGGAACGATTCGATTGCCCGCGCGGGCTCGGCCCTGCTCGTGCACCGGTTGGCTCTGCTCGACCGGCTGGCGGGCCATGTGCACACTGCCTACGGGCAAGTAGCGTCAGGTGAGGCCGCCAACGTGACCTATGCGTCCACGCTGGGGGCTTTGCCCCAGGTCGAGGATCGCGAAGAGCTGAAGGGTTGGGCGTACGAGCGCATGCTGGCCGCCCTTGACGAGCATGCCGACGAGGAAATTCGCCGCGGCGTGACGTTGGTGGGACCGCATCGCGACGAGATTGAGTTTACCGTGGCGGGTCGCTCCGCCCGTTCATTTGCCAGCCAAGGACAGCAGCGCACGCTGGTGCTGTCCTGGAAGGTGGCCGAGGTTGCCGTGGCTCGCGATGTCCTGGGCACCGCCCCACTGCTGCTTTTGGACGACGTGATGAGCGAGCTCGACGGCGAGCGTCGCGGCGCTTTCCTGCGGCTGATTGGCGATGATATCCAGACGGTCATAACTACGACCAACCTGGGGTACTTTACCGATGACCTGCTTGATCGAGCCAAGGTGGTGAGCATGGGTGAGACGTGCTAATTACGAGCGCGAGAGCGAGACAGTCGCCTTCAGCGGGTTTTTGAACGCAGAGCGCCAGCGCATCCTGGCGGCTGCAACGCCTAAGCGCCGTGCGCAGATGGAGGCCGCCGAGGAGTCGCGCACGGTCTATCGCGCATGGAACGCGGTGTGCTCGGGCACGCGCGAGGGGCGGCATGTGACGGGACTGCGCTACCTGCCCGAGTCCAATGAGCTGCTGGTGTATCTCGACTCGCCCTCGTGGACGCAGGAAATGACGCTGTTGCGCGAGATCATCCGTGCGCGCATGGAGCGCGCCGGTGCGCATGTGGACGGCCTGGTGTTCAAAACCACCGCGCCCGGTCACACGCCGCCCGCCGCCAAGGAGCGCCTGCGCCAGGCGACGACCGAGCGACCGCCGGCCCCGCACGCCGACCTAAGTGAGGCCGAGCGTACCGAGATCGAGCGCCAAGTGGCGCCCATCGAAGACCAAAAACTGCGCGAGGCCCTCGAGAATGCCATGAGAGCCAGTGCCGAGTGGGCCAAGGGCGTGCAAAGCAAAAAAGAGCCTTAAATCGCATCTGGTGGCCTTGTAGAGCCAAATACCCTCGTTCCCGAGGGTATTTTTTTACGATAAACTAGTAAGGCTGTACACATTTTCTTGACTGAAGGAGGACGTGTGGCAAACGAAAACGATTACGATGGCGGCGAGATTAAGATTCTCGAAGGTCTCGAGGCCGTTCGTAAGCGCCCGGGCATGTATATCGGCTCGACGAGCGCCAGCGGTCTGCATCACCTGGTGTGGGAGATCGTTGACAACTCCGTCGACGAGGCCATGGCCGGTTTCTGCACCGAGATCCAGGTGACGGTCCACGCCGACAACTCCATCACGGTCGTCGACAACGGGCGCGGCATCCCCGTCGACGAGCACCCTGTTAAAAAGATCCCGACGCTCGAGGTCGTCATGACGATCTTGCACGCCGGCGGTAAGTTCGATAACTCGGCCTATAAGGTCTCGGGCGGCCTGCACGGCGTAGGCATCTCCGTCGTCAACGCACTGTCCAAGCGCGTGGTCGTTCAGGTTCGTCGCGATGGCAACACCTACGAGATGGAGTTCTCGCGCGGCAAGACCGTCAAGAAGATGGAGGTCGTGGGCACCTCGGATTCGACGGGCACCACCGTCACCTTCTGGCCCGACGACGAGATCTTCGAGACCTGCATCTACGATTTCGATACGCTGCACAACCGTCTGCAGGAGACGGCGTTCCTCAATAAGAACCTCAAAATCGTGCTGACCGACGAGCGCGAGGCGACTCCCCACGTGGAGGAGTTTTGCTACGAGGGCGGCATCATCGACTTCGTCAAGTTCCTCAACGAGGGCAAGGACGTCCCCGAGGCCTTTAAGGAGCCCATCTACATCGAGGGCAAATCGGACCCGGACGCTCCCGTGGCCAAGATGGGCGAGGTCGAGGTTTCCCTGCAGTGGAATAGCGGCTACGGCGAGAACGTCATGTCGTTTGCCAACGACATCTACACTCCCGAGGGCGGCATGCACCTTGAGGGCTTCCGCACCGCGCTCACCCGCGTGATCAACGACTACGCGCGCAAACAGAACCTGCTCAAGGAAAAAGACGCCAACCTGACCGGCGACGATGTGCGCGAGGGCCTTTCGGCCGTTATCTCGGTCAAGCTGCCCGATCCGCAGTTTGAGGGCCAGACCAAGGCCAAGCTCGGTAGCTCCTATATGCGCGCTCTCACGCTCAAGATCGTGACCGACGGCCTCGCCGATTACCTCGAGGAGCATCCCAAGCCCGCCCGCGAGATCGTCAAGAAGGCGCAACAGGCCTGCAAGGCGCGCAACGCCGCCCGCAAGGCGCGCGAGGCGACCCGCCGCAAGAGCCTGCTTGAGACGGCATCCCTGCCCGGTAAGCTCGCTGACTGCTCGGTGCGCGATGCCGAGCTGACCGAGCTCTTCATCGTAGAGGGCGACTCGGCAGGCGGTTCGGCCAAGGACGGCCGTCGCCGAGACATCCAGGCGATTCTGCCCCTGCGCGGCAAGATTCTGAACGTCGAGCGCGTTGGTGACCATCGCGCGTTCTCGAGTGACACCATCCAGTCGCTGATTACCGCGATCGGCTGCGGCGTCACGACGAGTGCCGGCGACGGCGGCGACTTCGATATCACCAAGGCGCGCTACCACAAGATCATCATCATGACCGATGCAGACGTCGACGGTGCGCACATCCGCATCCTGCTGCTGACGTTCTTCTACAAGTACATGCGTCCGCTGATCGATGCCGGCTACGTCTATGTCGCCTGCCCGCCCATCTTTGGCATTAAGGTGCGCAACAAGATCCACTACGTGTATCCCAATGGCCGCCAGCCCGAAGACGAGATCCTGCGCGACACCATCCAGAGTCTGGGCCTGAACCCCGACGATAACGACGAAGACGGCAAGGCCAAGGATGGCAAGATCACCAAGAAGCGCAAGGGCTATACCGTCCAGCGCTACAAGGGTCTGGGCGAGATGGACCCCAAGCAGCTCGCCTCGACGACGATGGATCCCAAGACCCGCATCCTGCAGCGCGTGTCGATCGAGGACGCCGTGGTGGCGGACCGCGCCGTGCGCGAGCTGATGGGTTCCGAGGTCGGCTATCGCCGCGAGTACATCGAGAAGCATGCACATGATGCACGATTCTTAGACGCCTAGCTTTCCCAGGCACCTCATCTTGCCCTTCAGGATTTCGGGCGCCGCACGCAAGGCGTGCGCCCTCATCCTTCAGGGCAACCTGGGGCACCTGGAAAACCTAGGAGGGTTATCCGGTGTTCCCGGTAATTCGTCTCCGTGGTAGGGAACTAATGGACCACGCAAACCATGAGGAGGTAACGTGGCAGACGATATCAACAATAACGAGGGCATGGGCGAGGCCGGCGACGCCGGCATGCCAGACGATCTGAGGCGCCTGCTTGCCCGTGCTGAGCAGGGCGAGGACGGCGATCCGGACGCCTATAACCCCGATGCCGATGATGACGAGGAAGAGGACGACGGTGAGCTCGAGGAGAGCTTTGGCGAAGTCGACCGTGGCGCCTCGGCCGGCGAGGATATCAACGGCGGCCAGCTCCAGATTTCGGAGTTCGGTCGCGAGATGAAGCAGTCGTTTATCGAGTACTCGATGTCGGTCATCACGGCGCGCGCCCTGCCGGACGTGCGCGACGGCCTAAAGCCGGTGCACCGCCGCATCCTGTACGCGATGAACGAGAGCGGCATCTACCCCAACCGCCCGCACAAGAAGTCGGCCTGGACGGTCGGCGAAGTTATCGGTAAGTACCATCCGCACGGTGACTTCGCGGTCTATGAGGCCATGGTCCGCCTGGCGCAGTGGTTCTCCATGCGCACGCCGCTCATCGACGGTCACGGCAACTTCGGTAACATCGACGGCGACGGCGCGGCGGCCATGCGTTACACCGAGAGCCGCCTGGCCAAGCCCGCCATGGAACTGCTGCGTGACTTGCAGAAGGATACCGTCGACTGGCAGCCCAACTACGACGAATCGCTCGCCGAGCCCGTGGCGCTGCCTGCGCGCTTCCCCAACCTGCTGGTCAACGGCAGCCAGGGCATCGCCGTCGGCATGGCCACCAACATCGCCCCGCATAACCTCACCGAGGCGATCGAGGCCACCTGCTACCTGATCGACAACCCCGACGCCACCGTCGACGAGCTCATGCAGATCATGCCCGGTCCGGACTTCCCCACCGGCGCCATCATCATGGGCAGTGCCGGTATTAAGCAGAGCTACGAGACCGGCCGCGGCTCCATTACCGTGCGCGCCAAGGCTCACGTGGAGTCCACCAAGACCGGCCGCAGCCGCCTGGTCTTTACCGAGATTCCCTACATGGTCAACAAGGGCACCCTGCAGGAGAAAATCGCCCAGCTCGTCAACGACAAGCGCATCGAGGGCATCTCGGATATGCGCGATGAGTCCAACCAGAAGGGTATCCGTCTGGTCATCGAACTCAAGAAGGGCGTCATCCCGCAGGTCGTGCTCAACAACCTGTACAAGTACACCTCGCTGCAGACGACCTTTGGCGCCAACAACCTGGCGCTTGTCAACGGCGTTCCCAAATGCCTGAGCCTGCGCGAGATGCTGCAGCACTACATCGACCACCAGGTCGACGTCGTCACCCGCCGCACCCGCTTCGACCTTAAGAAGGCCCAGGCCCGCGCGCATATCCTTGAGGGCTACCTGATGGCTCTCGACCATATTGACGAGGTCATCAGCATCATCCGTTCCTCGCAGACCGACTCCGAGGCCAGCAGCCGCCTGATCGAGCGCTTTGGCTTTACTCCCGAGCAGACCACGGCCATCCTCGAGATGAAGCTGCGCCGCCTGACCGGCCTGGAGCGCGACAAGATTCAGGAAGAGCTGGACGGCCTGCGCCGAGCCATCGCCTACTACGAGGACCTGCTGGCGCACGAGGGGAAGATCCTGGGCGTCATTAAGGAAGAGATGCGCGAGATCTCCAAGAAGTTCGGCGATAAGCGCCGCACCGAGATCAGCCATGTCGAGAAGGACCTGGACGTTGAGGACCTCATTGCCGACGAGGACATGGTCGTGACCATCACCCACACCGGCTATGTCAAGCGCATCCCGGTGGCCGCCTACCGCGCCCAGAAGCGCGGCGGCAAGGGCGTCTCGGGCGTCAACCTCAAAGAGGACGACGTCATCGACGAGATGTTCATCGCGTCCACGCACGAGTACGTGCTGTTCTTCTCGAGCAAGGGCAAGGTCTATCGCCTGAAGGTGCACGAGCTGCCGGTGGGTACGCGCCAGGCGCGCGGTACCGCGATCGTCAACCTGCTGCCCTTCGAGGAGGGCGAGAAGATCGCGAGCGTCATCAGCTGCCGCGAGTTCCCTGCCGACGAGTACCTGATGTTTGCCACCAAGAGCGGCATGGTCAAGAAGACCGTAATGAGCGCATATGACCGCAGCCGCCGCGACGGCCTGATCGCTATCAACCTGCGTGACGACGACGCGCTGCTGAACGTGCGCCGCGTGCGCGAGGGCGACAAGATTATCCTGGCCACCACCGCGGGCAAGGCGATCATGTTCTCCGAGGAGCAGGTGCGCGCCACCGGCCGCGATACTAGCGGCGTTCGCGGTATCGGTATGAAGGACGGCGTGAGCGTTCTGGGCATGGAAGTCACTAACGGCAACGGCGATCTATTCGTCATCACCGAGCGCGGCTACGGCAAGCGCACGCCGGTCGCGGACTACCCGGAGCAGAATCGTGGCGGCCAGGGTGTCTACACCATCCAAATGACCGAGCGTAAGGGTAACCTCGCGGCCATGAAGACGGTGGGCCCGCAGCACGAGCTGTTCATCGTGACGGAGGGCGCGACGGTCATTCGCGTCAAGACCGACGAGATCAGCCAGACCGGCCGCGCCACTCAGGGCGTCAAGATGATGACCGTCGACGACAACGACCGCATATGCGCCGTGGCCCGCATGACAGCCGCCAAGGAGAAGCCCGAAGGCGAAGCCACAGAAGACGGCTCTGCCCCCGAAGAAACCCCTGTCGACCTAGGCGACGGCAACGACATGCCAGAAGATCTCCTAGACGAGTAAGAGGCCCTAGCTGGTAAAAATCATCAGACCCCTTATATCGGCGGTCGGCGCACTGCGCGCCGACCGCTTTTTTGACAATCTTGAACCTCGCGTCGGCCCCGGCTGCCCGGCGGCATGCGAAGTCGATCGCGAGTTCCGCACGAGCCGGAGAGCACTTAATGTGCTCTCCGTGCGAGCAGGACTGTCCGAGCAGGCGACTTCGCATGCCGCCGGGCAGCCGGGGCCGACACCCCTCAAAGATTTTCAAAAAAGTTGTTGACGCGCGCGTAACGACTCGTCTAATATATCCCTTGCACGATGGACCTGTAGCTCAGTTGGTTAGAGCGTCCGGCTGATAACCGGGAGGTCACAAGTTCGAATCTTGTCAGGTCCACCACTTTCTTTCGCAATAAACACCCCAGCGAGAGCCGAGTCGCCGCTGGGGTGTTTATTACTGTCTCCGTGGGGGTTTAGCTCAGCTGGGAGAGCGCGGGCTTTGCAAGCCTGAGGTCAGGGGTTCGATCCCCCTAACCTCCACCATGATGGACCTGTAGCTCAGTTGGTTAGAGCGTCCGGCTGATAACCGGGAGGTCACA
>DXLY01000009.1:0-4381 GCA_019414465.1 Collinsella sp. | reverse complement strand
AGTTCGAATCTTGTCAGGTCCACCATCAAAACTGTGAAGAGCCCTGGGGCGTTGCCTCGGGGCTTTTTTCTTACCTACTGAAAGTAGTCAAAAAAGCCCCGTCCCAAATTAACTACTTTGATTTTGTGTGCTGTGCGAAAGATTGGGTAGTATAGCTATTCAATGCGGCGGGCTGCCGCGTGTTAACCGCTACGTACCGGAGGTGTTCCATGGTTCGTGTCGACATAGAGACCATCGTCATGGCCGCCGGTCCCGTGCCATCGCTTATCGTGCTTCGTGAGCGCAGCAGCAAATCGGACTCGCCCGCGCCGCTGCGTTCCCTTTCCATTCAGACTGGTTCGTTTGAAGCTGCTGCCATCAGCCGCGGCATCGATAGCGGCCGCGCCGAGCGCCCGATCACCCATGATCTGTTGCTCGATACCGTTGACGCCCTGGGCGCCAAGCTCGAGCGCATCGAGATCGTCCGCGCCGAGCCGCCGGTGTTCTACGCGACGATCGTCGTACTGGCCGATGGCGAGGAGCGCAAGATCGACGCTCGTCCCAGTGATGCCATTGCCCTTGCCGTGCGCAGCAATGCTCCCATGTTTGTGGAGGACGACATCATGAATCGCCTGGGCACTGTTTCCACCCACGCCGAGGATGTCGACGACGAGCAGGAGTTCGAGAAGTTCGACGAGTTCGTCCATACGCTCTCCCCCGATGACTTCTAAATGCGGGGCGGCAGGGTTGCGGAGTGTTCGCTGATGGCCAGCGGTATGTCGGTTGAGGCGGCGGCCATTGCACGCGAGGCCCAGATGCGCTCGGAGGCTTCTGAGGCGGCTCGCATTGCCTATGTGACGCAGGCCCGCACGCTTCGCGAGCGCCGCGGCTCGTTTATCAAGATGGTTGTCGTCTCCGCCCTTGTCGCGGCAATCTGCTCGCGCCTTCGTGGTACAGTTGGTGCGCTTGGGTTTTCGATTTCAACAGGCTTGGTAATCTGGGGTGTGGTCGATGCGGTCATGCTGACCAACCAGATCAAGGTACTCGACAAGCGCGCGATGGATATGATGCGCGCCCGCGACGCTGCCGCCAAGATCGCTGCCGAGGCACAGGAACTGTAACGACGCGAGACTCGATGGGAAGGTCTAAAGATGGCACAGGATATGCAGGACGCCGGTAACGTCTCCGCCGAGCTCGACGCCATGGTGTGCGATCTGATCGGCGCGTTCTTGGACGACCTTGCCGTCGGCGAGAATCCGGGCGTAGTTGTGGCGATCGAGGACGCTGCTTCCAACCGATATCTGGCGGCGCTCGACGAAGATGGCGAGGAGGCATGCCTCGAGGCTGCCACCAACTTTATCTCCGAGCACAAGATGGGTCTTAAGGACGAGGGGCTGGGCCGCATCGCCCGCTATGCCATCGGCTACACCGGTTGTGTCGAAATTGACGGCGGCTATCACGACGCCCTGCTCGTGAGCTTCTTCGAAACCACGCTCGAGAGCGGTTTTTCGGCATACGTGCTGTATGAGGGCATGGGTGCCGGCGATGGTTTTATGTGGAGCGACCCTGAACCTGCAGGTGAGGAAACCCCTCTCATCTAAAATCGCTAAAATAAACGAGTTTTCGGTAAAAGGCTCAATATTCCCGCTGAGCGTTGTGTCGCTGGGCGGGCCGCATACGCGTGCCGTTTGTATATGGATAGAAGATAGGGGAACTACATGCGCGTAGACAATCTGAGGAACATCGCCATCATCGCCCACGTCGACCACGGCAAGACGACGATGGTCGACAAGCTCCTGCGTGCCACGGACGCCTTCCGTGCCAACCAGCAGGTCGAGGACCGCGTCCTGGACTCTAACGACCAGGAGCGCGAGCGCGGCATCACGATTCTCGCCAAGAACATCTCTATCGAGTACAAGGACGTCAAGATCAACGTCATCGACACCCCGGGCCACGCCGACTTTGGCGGCGAGGTCGAGCGTGTGCTGCGTATGGCCGACGGCGCCCTGCTGCTGGTTGACGCTTTTGAGGGCCCCATGCCCCAGACCCGCTTCGTGCTGCGTCACGCTATCGACACCGGTCTTAAGATCATGATCGTCATCAACAAGATCGATCGTCCGGGCGCCAACCCCGAGAAGGCCTACAACGACTGCCTGGACCTCATGGCCGACCTGGGTGCCACCGACGACCAGCTCGAGTTCGCCATGGAGCACGTGGTCTACGCCAGCGCCATGAATGGCTTTGCCCGCCTTGACCCCAACGACGGCAACATGGACATGTATCCGCTGCTCGACATGATCATCGACGACATGCCCGCCCCCGAGGTTGACGAGAACGCCCCGCTGGCCATGCAGTGCGTGACCATCGACCACTCCAACTTTGTCGGCCGCATCGGCATCGGTCGCGTGTATTCCGGCGCCATTCACCAGGGCGATCAGATCCTGGTTGTCAAGAACGACGGCTCCAGCGCAACTGCTACCGTCAAGCAGCTCTTTACCTTCGACTACCTGGGCCGCACCGAGTGCCAGGAAGTCGGCGCCGGCGACATTGCCGCCGTTGTCGGTATTGACCGCACCGATATCGGCGATGTCTACACCGACCCCGAGAACCCCGTTGAGCTCGAGCCCATCGAGATCGACCCGCCGACTCTGTCCATCGTCTTTGAGGCTTCGACCTCCCCGCTCGTCGGTCGCGACGGCGACATCGTGGGCGCCCGTCAGCTCAAGGAGCGCCTGTTCAACGAGGCCGAGAACAACGTGACCATGAAGATCGAGGAGCTCGAGGACAAGAGCGGCGTCGAGGTCTCGGGCCGCGGCATCCTGCACCTGTCCGTCCTGATGGAGTCCATGCGCCGCGAGGGCTTTGAGTTCCAGGTCGGCCGTCCCCGCGTTCTGTTTAAGAAGGACGAGAACGGCAACAAGATGGAGCCCGTCGAGCAGGCCGTCGTCGAGTGCCCGGACGAGTACTCGGGCAAGGTCGTTGAGGTCTTCGGCACCTCCGGTGGCATCATGACGAGCATGGATACCTCGGGCATCGTGACGCACCTTGAGTTTAAGATCCCGACGCGTGGCATCATGGGCCTTAAGAACCGCATCATGAACGTCACCCACGGCGAGGGCGTGTTCTACCACACCTTCCTGGAGTACGGTCCCTACGCCGGCGAGATCGGCAACCGCCAGAACGGCGCCATGATCTCCATGACCACCGAGAAGGCCGTTGCCTACGCCCTGGGCACGCTGCAGGAGCGCGGTCAGCTGTTTGTTGAGCCGGGTACCGAGTGCTACGAGGGCATGATCGTGGGCGAGCGCAGCAAGGCCGGCGACATGGTCGTCAACATCGCCCGCACCAAGAACCTGGGTAACCAGCGTTCCTCGACCTCCGACATCTCCGTGCAGCTGGTGCCGCCTCGCACCTTCTCTCTGGAGGAGGCGCTGGAGTACATCGCCGACGACGAGCTGGTGGAGATTACTCCCAAGAACATCCGCCTGCGCAAGCGTCTGCTCAACGCCACCGACCGTAAGAAGGCAGCCGTCCGCGCCGGCCAGGTCAACAAATAAGCGCTGGGGCTTATAACTGCCAATAAGAAAGGGCGTCGACCGCAATGGTCGGCGCCCTTTTTGGTGCAATGGGATCAGGTTGCTTTGCGCCACCACAAAGGTGCCTGTCCCCTTTGTGGTGGTTGGCGGCTAGGCGGTGGGGAGTCCTGGCGTGTTAGCCGGCTGCTGCGGCTTGAGGTGGGCGTTGCGCCAGATGATCTGGATGGCGTAGCCGAGCGTGAAGACGAAGGCTACACCGCTGGCAAAGTTGCCCATAAGAGGAAGTGCCGTGAGTGCGCCCGCGACGATACCGCCCACGGCGGCCATGGCGTAGCGGTTTTGGTTGTGTCCGACCATGCGCGCGACCGCGGTGCCCGTAAATGCCGCCGAGACCAAAGCGATGCCGATGACGCCGCACATGAGGGCGGCGGCGAGCGACAGGCCTGCAATCGAGATGATGAGCAGCAGCACGGCGGGAGCGACGGCGACCGTGCCCAGAAGACCACTTACCCACAGCGGCATGGGACGCTGATGGAGCATGCCGGCAGCGCTGGCGGTTGCGCGTGGAAAGACAAGCTCAAGCAGGATGGCGACAAAGCAGGTGGAAAGCGCCGCGGCAACGATGCCGCCGATAATGTCGTTGGCCGTAGAGGTGTTCTCGTTCTCGGTCCGGTCGATCTTAAGAGCTCCGACCTGGGCGCCCTTGGCCCGCTCGGGGTCCTGTGAGACGTGGGCGTTCACCGTGCCGGTGATGCGGGCGTTTTTACCCAGGATGAGCTTGTCGGCCCAGACCTCAACATCGCCATCGACGGTGCCGTCGATGGTTACGGTGTCGCCGGCAAGCGCCGCCGATTTGGCGGAGCCGC
>DXLY01000089.1 GCA_019414465.1 Collinsella sp. | reverse complement strand
GACGACCTCGGCGATGCGGGTCTTGAGGTGCTCCATGAGCTCGACGTCGAAGCCGCGCAACGTTCCCTCGAGCACGCAGGTGTCGGGGATGACGTTGGCCGCCAAGCCGCCAGCGAACTTACCCACGGTAAGCGCGACCTCCTTGGCCGCCGGCACCTCGCGGGAGATGAGCTCCTGAAGTGCCAGATGCACATGGACGCCGGCCGTGATGGGGTCGATGCAGATTTCGGGGCTCGAGCCATGGCCGCCCTTGCCCTGCAGCGTGATGCGGAAACCGTACACGCCCGAGAGCGCCGGGCTGCCATAGAGCACCAGGCCAAGCGGCGACTGGCTATTGACATGCATGGCAAAGGCGACCTGGGGACGCGGGTCCTGCAGCAGACCGTCGGCGATGGCGGCGCGGGCGCCCTCAAAGGTTTCCTCGCCCGGCTGGAACAGCAACTTAACCGTGGCGTTAGCGTCGACAAGCTCGGACTCGCGGGCCTTGAGCAGGCGCGCCGCACCAAGCAGTGCCGTCGCGTGCATATCGTGTCCGCATGCATGCATGCAGCCGTTGGTGGATGCAAAGGACTCGCCGGATTCCTCGGCAACGGGCAGGGCGTCCATGTCGCCACGGAGCATGATGACCGTACCGGCCTGCTCATTCGTGCAGACGCCATTACCCTGGGCCGCGGCGGCACCGGCGCCGACAAGGCCCACAACGCAGGAACCATCGACGAGCGTGGCAAATGGGATGTCCATCTCGGTCAGGCGCGCTTGGATATACGCAGAGGTCTGTGGGAGGCTATTACCCAGCTCGGGCATCTGGTGTAGATCGTGTCGCCACGCAGCGAGCTCGTCTGCAAAAGCCTGAGCTTCTGCAACAAGACCGTCACCGATAGCGGTCTGCGCCGCTGCGGTGGCCTTGGGCGCTGATTGCGGTTGAAGATCGGACAAAGCTGGTGCCATAGATGCCCTCCAGTATCGTTTTTGCAGCAAGCACTTTGATAGCATAAAGTGCAAGGTACTACTTTAAGGGCGAGGCATATAAAATGCCGCCCCGGGAGGGCGGCGCAACAAGTTGTTTACAATTGCGGGCGCGGCTTTCGACGCAAAAAATCGAAGTGAGTCTCGCTCAAGATAATCGACAGGAAGATGAGCGCGAAGCCGGCGAGCAGGCGCGAGGTGAGCGCCTCCCCCATCAGCAGCACCGAGAACAGCACACCCGAAGGCGACTCCATCGAAAGGAGCAGCGAGCCCGTCGAGGCCGGGACATGCGCCAGGCCGACGTTTTGGATGAGCAGAGCCGCGCATGTGCAGCCCACCGAGAGAAACGCCATCGCACTGATAAAGCTCGGCGTCCACACGGACAGAGGCGCTTGGGTCTCGAATAGCAGCGACGTTGCCAGGCTCAGCACGCCGTTGCCCACAAACATCCAAAACGTGATGACGTTGATGTCCATTTTGCGACCGTACTTGGCAGTCACCGCCATCTGGATGGCGAAAAAGGCCGCACCCGCCAGCGTAATGACGTCACCAATGTTGAATTCAACGCTATCGAGTGCGACGAGGCCAATGCCCGCTAGGCACAGCAGCGCGGCACCCAAGTTGTAGCGCGTGAGCTTTTCGCCGCTCAGGAAATAGCTCGCGAACGGCACAAGGATGCAATACGTGCCCGTCAAAAAAGCATTCTTGCCCGCCGTAGTATGTGCCAGACCGACCGTCTGCAACGCATAGGCCGCCCACATGAGCACGCCCATACTCAGGCCAACGATCAGGTTGCGAGCGTTGAGGTGCGCGATGATGCGCTTGTGGAAGACGGCAAACATGACCAACGCTGCGGGCAGAAAGCGTACATAGAGCAGCGCGAACACCGGAATGGTGCCGAGTGCGTCCTTCATAGTGGTAAAGGAGTAGCCCCAGATGACCGCCACCGAAAGGAGCAGAACCTTCCAGAACAGCGGAGAGCGTGCGCCGGCGCCCCGGGGAATACCGCCCGCGCCCAAATCCTCACGGGCTACAGGGCTATCGGGCAAGTTTTCGATTTCGTTGGCAGCGTATTGGGCCATGGAACATCCTCGCACTCAATCTGGGCGTGGTGTCCGCACGCGTATAGCTGCGTGCCGCCTCATGGTCAAATAAAATCAGGGCGCACCGGACCCCCGGCACGCCCCGCTACTGTAACAACAACCAAGCAACCCACGCAATTCACCCCGCTAAAGCGTCGGCAGAGTGAACCTCGATGTTTCGTCAATTTCACGCTGTTGCACTAAATAAGTTTCGTGCTTTCAAGCTTTTCGATGATCCAGTCGTTGGCTTTGATGACCGGGCGGCGGAAGACGACGCCCAGGGCCAACGACGGAATCAGGTAGCTCGCCAAGATGCCCAGCTCAATCCAGTACTCCATATGGTAGGCACCGGCCATGGCGGCGTGCATGGCGTTGATGCCGTGGGTAAACGGCAGGAACGGGTAGATCGCCTGGAACACGGGACCGGTCATCTCGATGGGGAACGTACCGCCCGAACCGCCGACCTGCATGACCAGCAGCACGACGGCGAGGGCCTTACCGATATCTCCAAACGATACCGTAAGCGTGTAGACGATATTGGAGAACACGAGGCTCGCGACCCAGCCGGCAAGCACAAACTGCAGCGGGTTGTCGCACTGAATGCCAAAGAACAGAATGTCGCCCGCACACACGAGCGTTGCCTGCAGCAGAGCCAGACCGCCAAAGAACAGGTAGCGACCCAAGTAGATCTCGTGCAGGCGCACGGGGATGAGCTCGTTGATAAGCTCATCGTCAACCGAGACCTTCATCATGGCCGCCAGTACGATCGAGCCGACCCATAGCGACAGAATCGTGTAGAACGGCGCCATGGCCGAACCGTAGTTGCGGATTGGATAGACCGGCTTGCGGTCGAGTGCGACAGGGCCGGAAAGCGACACGGCGAGGCCCTCGGGGTCGCTGCCAATCATTGTCTTAATCATGGCCAGGTCACCCGAGATCAGAGCGCTATCAAGCTCGTCCTTAAAGGCACTGATCTTGTTCGACGCCTCGCCCAGCTGATCGGAAGCCTTGTTGACCAGCTTTGCAGCCTTGGAGAGACCCTTCGCGAGCGAGCCAGAGGCGTCGGTCAGACCGCTCACGGCGCTATCCAAGTCACCCGAGATACCGTTCAGGGAATCCAGAACGCCCGAAATGGTCTTCTTGAGCTCCTTGGCCTTAACCGAGAACGTAGAATCGTAGTCGGACTTGGCACCCGAGATACCTGCCTTGGCATCAGCGATGGCCTGGTCGACCTCGGCACGCGAGTTGTTGACCTCCGCCATGCCGTCCGAAAGGGACTTTGCGGTCGCCGTCAGGTCCTTCGCATTGTTGCGGTACTCCACGGCAATTCTGCCCAGCGATGTTGCCACAGATTTAAGGCTCTCCTGGAGCTTTTCGTCACTGACCTGCTCGGCAAAGCCGCGGAGCTGGTCGGCCGTGGCGTCGATATCGTCGGCACGTGTATTGAGCGCCGCCGCGGCATCGTTGAGCTGAGACACCGTAAGGTCGACATGCTGATTCGCGGCATCGAATGCCTTCGCAAGCTCGGCGGACACGTTGTCGAACGAGCCCGCGCTTCCGTCAATCGCGGCGTTGATGGCGTCGTTGGCGGCCTTCAGCGCTTCTTTGGAATCGCTCATGCCGCTCTTGGCATGCTCCATCAACTGCTTGGTCGACTCATCGACCGTACCCGTCTGCTGGAGCATACCGCTCGCCGACGTCAACGAATCGGACGTAGAGCTCAAAATGCCCGCCAGCGACGAAGCATTAGCCTGAACGTCTTGCAGGTCCCCAATCGAATCGCCGAGCGTCGAGGACAGGTTGGCGATAAAGTTGCTGACCTGGTCGGTGCTCATGTAATCGAGCAGGCTGGACACCGTCTTAAGACCGATGCTCGTAATGGTCTCGGTAAAAGATTCGTTAACCTGGTTCTGAACGGCGCTCGAACCCTTCTCGGTCACGATCTGCGCGATGGCGTTGGCCTTCTGATTCTCGTAAAACTCGATATCGGCATGCTTAACGTCGGTCGAAAAGAGCGTCATCATATCGGCACTAAACGTCTTAGGGATAACGACAGCCGCATAGTATGCGCCCGATTTGACGCCCTCGATGGCCTTTTCTCGATCGTTGAGCACAACCCAGTCGAAGTTCTCGTTGCCGCGCAGGGTGGCGGTCACGTTTTCGCCCACGTTGACCTCGACGGGGATCAGATCGCTCTCGTAACCCTCATCGGTGTTGACCACGGCGATCTTAAGATTGCCGGTGTTGCCGTACGGATCCCAGCTGCCGGCGATGTTAAACCACGCGTACAGGCACGGTACGATAATGAGGCCCATCACGACAACCAAGCCGATTACGGAGCGAGACACGTTTTGGACATCGCGCTTAAACAGATGCAGGATGTTCTTCATTTATGCCTCACCTCCTTTGGAGTGCTTGCCGAGCGGGGCGTTCTTTTCATTCATCACAAACGTGTCATCCCCGTTCTCGGGCACATGGGCCGCATCGCGATGACCACATTGGTTGACAGCCTGAGTCTTGGGTTCAGACCCCCGCTCGCTCGCATTCAAGCCGAATATGCGACGAGCGGCCGGAATGGCGGCCGTGTGCTCGCGCATCTCGCGGCGCAGGTCCTCATCCGAAAGCGCCGAGATGCGCATCTGGGTGTTGAGGCTCGAGCGGATGTACTCGATATTGATAAGCCAGCCGCAGATGGCAATAACCGAGATGATCCAAATGACAAGCAGGATGATCTTGCCGTTATTGTCGATATCGAGAACCGTCGACAGGACAAAGAGCAGGACCTGAACGCCCACCACGGCGGCAAAACCGCCCTTGATGTAGTACGGGTAGCGATGTTCAAAGGCGACCGCATGATCGAGCAGTTCGCGACGGTACGAATCGGAATCGAGCATGACACGCATGGCCGTGCGCAGCGAGTAGCGCTGGCGCGGCAGGTCGTTGGACTCGCAGATCATCATACCCGTCGTGGAAAGCTGTTTATCAAAGAGCAGGTTAAGGTTGAGCAGCAGCGGACGCAGCTGCAGACCGATAAAGAGCGCCACGATCAAGAACACGCCCAGAATGCACAGGTTAAACAGGTAGTTAAACGAGTACATGCCGCCGACCGTCTCGCGCAGCAGATTGATGCCGTAGGTAAAGGGCAGCAGCGGGTGCAGCCACTGGAAGAAGCCGGGCATCATCTCGATGGGATACATGCCCGACGAACCCGGAATCTGCACGATGACGAGAATGACGCCGATTGCCTTGCCGATGTGCTTAAACGTAGTGGACAGCGCATAGATGATATTGACGTAGGTGAACGAGATGGCGATGCCGCCCAGCACGAACAGCGGCGGGTTGATGCACTGCACGCCAATCACCAGATCGCCTACCGTAACGATGGTGGCCTGGAGCGCGCCCAGGATCACCAGGAGCATCCAACGGCCGAAGTAGCCCTGGCGCGCCGTAAAGCTGCCAATGCCCTCGCGATCGACCTCGAGCTTGTAGATGGCGATGAGTACGTAACCGCCCACCCAAAGCGCCAGATTGGTGTAGAAGGGAGCGATGCCCGAGCCAAAGCTCTTGACCGGATAGATCGACTTGGACGTCAGCTCGACCGGAGAGGCCATGAAATCTGCCACGTCATTGACATCGACGCCCATAAGGTCGGCGAGCTCGCCCATAGACTCAGAGGTCTGCAGCGCCGCGATGTCATTGGCTGCGGTCGCAAGCTTGTCCTGGACCTTGGCAAGCGAGGAATCGGTCTGGGACAGCGTGGTCTTGGCCTGGCCGAGCGTAGCGTTAAGCTGCGAAAGCGTACCGCGCGCACTTGCAATAGTAGGCGTGAGGCCAGACACGATTCCCGTCAGATCACCCGAGACGGCGGCAAATGAATCAAGCGCGCTCGAGGCCTTCGGCAGCGCGTTTTGACCCAGGTCCGTCTGGGCCTGGCCAAGGTTGGTCGCACCGGTCTGGATTGCGTTATTGATAGCGTCGCTGGCGCCCGAGACAGCCGCGGCGTCATTCGCCATGGCGCTCGACTGCGCAGACAGACCGTCCTTGATGCTCTGCAGCTTCTGGTTTTGCTCGCGAAGCGAATCGATGGTCGATACAATGCGCGCGTCAATTTCCTCGGAACCTGTCGACGTGTCATTAACGAGAATCTCCAAGTGCCCGATAACGGCCTTATTGTGATCGATCGTCGCCTGGAGAGACTCGAGCGAGTTGTCGATGCGGGTGGTCGTAGATGTGACCGTACCCGTTAGCTTGCCAATCGCAGCGTTCGCGGAGGCTGACGTCTTGGTGAGTGCAAGGCTACCTTCCGAGAGTGCCTTGGAGAGCGAGGTGATAGAGTTGCCCGCCGTGGCGCGAGCCTCGCCCAGCAGGTCGTTGCCCTGGGAGATCGCCTGCGTTAGAGAGGGCGCCTGCCCCTGCAGGCCCGCCAGCGCAGCATCGGCCGAAGCAATCGAGCTGCTCGTCTTGTCGATGGCGGTGTTCATGTCGCCGATGGAATCGCGTACTTCGCCCAGGGTATCAGACGCCTCGGACACCGAGCCCGCCAGCGAATCCCGGGTCTGGTTCGCCTTGTCTTTAAGGTCGATGCCAGCATCTTTGGCAATGCCCGCGACGGTCTCGCCCACCGTGGAGACAAACTCCGAGTTGATCTGCTCCTCGATGGTATTGGCACCAGTGTCGGTGACCTTGGGCGCAATAGCGCTCTTCTTCTCGTTGACGTAATAGGTGAGCTTCGGCTGATGGTAATTGCCATCGAGCATCGAAACAAGATTGTCGGAGAAGTTCTTGGGGATTACGATGGCCGCATAGTACTCACCACTCTCGACGCCCTCTTTGGCATCGGCGGCCGAATCGACGAAGGTCCAGCCCAGCTGATCGTTCTCCTTGAGCTGATCGACGACCTGGTCGCCCGCGTTGAGCTCGCCCACCAAGTCATTCTGAGTGCCCTGATCGTTGTTGGCGATGGCAATCTTGATACCTTGGGTGTTTCCGTACGGATCCCAGTTTGCCACGATGTTGTACCAGGCATACAGCGAGGGGATAACGCACACGCCCAGGGTAACCACCAAGGCGACGGGGTTCACAAGCAGTCGCTTAATGTCGCGCTTGAATATCGCAAAGGAGACCTTTGCGTTGGATAGTTTGCTGCCGAGACTCACGCTTGGACCATCCATCCTGTCGTTGAATCGAATCGTACTATCGACAACCATTGTACGTAGGCGCTTTAGTGCCTCGCGGCACAATGGTGCTGAGTTTTGCGGGTAGCAATATACTACGAAGATGAGTTAGTGTACAGTTGTACAGTATCTTTAATTTCAGCAGGTCACAAAACCACAGCCCGCACAAATTAGCAATCCGAATAGTCATTGGGAACGTTCTTAAACGACTAGTCAAACAAGAACGTCCCCGATGACTACTTAGGGCCACGAAAGCGTCGCAGGTTGAGCATAAGTCAGCGAAAACGCCCCTGAGCGAGCAAGGTGACGTGAAAGAGGAGGGAAGCGTACTTTGGTACGCGACCGACGATTGAACGTCAGATTGCCGCTTAGGGGCGTTTGCAGCGTCGACCGGTCCGTCGTTCGTTAGAACGACGGAACCAATAGGTTCGTTAGAACGGCGGACCCAAAGGCGTAACTACTTAACTACATCAAGTTGCAAACAGCCGCCGCGAAGGCAACGGGGTCCTCGGGGAGGATACCCTCGACCAGCAGGGCCTGATCGTAGAGCAGGCCGGAGTACTGCTTGATCT
>DXLY01000088.1 GCA_019414465.1 Collinsella sp. | reverse complement strand
AGCGTGCCGACGCAGGTGGCGAGCGACCTCTCGCGGTAGCCGTTTCGGCTGTTCGACCCGCCCCCGCACAGCTGGTCGGCCTCGGCGTCCATCACGGCGTTAACGACCTGCTCGGCGAGGCGCCTGAGCAGCTCCTGCATGTCGATGGCGCCGTCGTCGAAACGGGGCATGGCGAGCATGTCCGGCGTCGGGTCTGATAAGATTTCCATAGCGGTCTTCGTCCTTTCCTAGAACCTGTTGTTGTGGTGATTTCAGATTCTAGGACGAGGGCCGCTCTTCGTTAAGCGGCCGCTGGGGCGTCACCCTTACACCAACATTTTCGACGCGATCACTCCGAATACATCCAGGCATAAAATCATCAGCTTATTAGGCCTTCTATCAATAAAGAGACACCCTCCCGGGCGGCGGGCACGAAGTTCATCGCGAGTTCCGCACGCAAAGAAGGCCACTTAATGTGGCCTTCGTCTTGCGCAGGACTGTAGAGCAGGGAACTTCGTGCCCGCCGCCCGGGAGGGCGTTGCGTTTAGAAGATGGACCTAGCGCTTGTTCCTCCGGGACAAAAGAAGCGCGGCTATAAAAGCGATGATGGCAAGCGCCAGCAACACCAAAAGCAAAGCGAGCGTGTTGTCGCCCGTTGCCGCCAGACCAAGCAAGCCGAGCTTCTTGCTGCCAGCAGGTTGTACGGGGATCTTCTCGCCATCGTCTTCGGCGGTGATTTCCCAGCGAATTGCCTTGTTTGCGTCGGCAAGCTCGTTGCCCACCGACGTCGGGACACTTAGTTGCAAATTGAGTACCGTGCTGCCATCGCTCGTAAACGTTGCGACCTGCGTGGGATAGGCAAACACGCTGCCCGGCGTTCCCGTCTGGAGCCAACCGGCAGACGCATCGGCCGCCGACGCCGTTAGGGTAATGGGCGACAGCAGATGTGCCGTCTCGTGATCGACAACAGCCCGCACAAACACACGTACCTGGGACTTTACACCCGTGGCACGAACCCCAATCTGTTGCTCGCGTACATCGCCGGGCATTAGATCTTTAAAGGCTGGAAACAGATCGGGCTCCCCCGAGGAGTCCGTCGCTCCCGATACCGTTAGCTGGCGTGCATTTCCGTCATAGGCAATCGTGGGAATGTCAGCAAACGCACGTGCAGGAACGGCGAGCGCGATAAGGCAGACGCTTGCCGCCATCACGCAATGCAAGAAACACGCAACGTCTTTACGAATCGGAGAGGCCATACTTACGCACCTCCATGCGGCGGCACCAGCACGCCATCCTTGACTGCACAGCCCCATGCCTCTGCAGCTGCATCGCCGGGCGTGGATTGCATTGCCTGGGTCGAAATGTCAACGACCAGGTTCTTCCCATCTGCCTTCTGCTCAGTCACGCTCTTGATGAGCACATCGGTTTTGCCCATCGGAGCAACGGGAGACGTCCAGTAGTAGTACCCGTCGGACGCGACAACCCAAGACGAGGCGGTGTTAGAAGCAGATGCCTTGGACACACTGCCCCACGCAATGACGTAGTCGGTGCCGGCAACTGGTTCATCCCACAGGCGCGCGCCATTCTGGTCCTGCCAGTAGATATCCACCGCAACACGCAGGTATGCCGGGGCCGAGCCGTTGTTTGTAATCATGACGTTGCTCTTCACATTGCCATCGAGCTTCTCATCTACCGAGGGCGCCACCGAACCAAAACCAAACTCGTTGACCAGCACGCCCGTAACCGAAAGCCACGCAAAGGTACCGGCAGCGCCAGCCAACAGGAGAACGCCAACAAGGAGGGCGACGATTTGCTTGCGCTTAGTCATCCTAGTCCTCCTTCTTCAGCGTGCCGTTTTTCCAAACATTCTTGGCACGCGAGCCACCATCGACCCATTTGTCATTCGCGCGCGTGTTGACGCACGTCACCACGGTGTCGCCCGCACTCGAGGCAGACGAGATGATGAGCTCGGCAGATTTGCCGGGCGCCTTGCCCGGCGTACTCAGTTCACCCTCGTAGCGCCATGCCCAAGCCGTGTCTTCCTCGACGGTATAGGTGCCCGCCGGAGCAGCAAATTGCACGCTGCCGACATACCAGACCTCACCGTTTTCGTCGCGCTGCTCGCTAACTTTCACCTCGACCATGCGCGTCTCGGCAGGAGAACCCTCCGACGCCTTTCGCGTTACCTTAAAGCGGAACGTTTGCCCCATTGCGCTGGCGTCGGTAGTCTTTTTAACGATCGTCAGCGCATGATTCTGGGTAAATTTGAACACGGCATTACCGGGACCTTGCTCGCCTTCGCCTGTCTTCTTGGACTCCAGGCGGTTGACCAGGTCGAACGAGCCGCCACCCGAACCCAGACTGTAGAGCGAGACAAACTTGCCGTTCACAGGCTTTTCCGCCGCAGAAACGCCCTCTGCACCAGGGCCGTAGCTTGCCTGCGTTACCGTAACAGTCAGTTGCGTCCCCATAAACGGCTTGGCAAAGCAGACCTTAAACGGCGCATTGTCGGCACTGTCACCGACGGTGTTGGCCGCGGCGGGATCGAGCAGCCACTTAAGCTGCGCGGTCATAGTTACGGGGCTCGCGGGATCAGACGTATCGTTGGCAACCACGCGATACGTCACAGGATACAGGTCCATGTCACCCTTGACTGGCTCGCCCTTGAACTCATCCCAAGACTTTGCAGTACCATCGGCACCCACATATCGCCACTCCAAGAAGAGCTCGCGCTTATCGCCATTGGCAGCAGTCTGTTCATCGAGCAGCGCGACGATCTTGGAGTGGGCGTCCGGGTCGTACGCCACGGATTTTTGCTCCATCACAGGATTGCCGTCGTTGTCGTAGACAGGGTTGCCGCTCTCGTCCATTTTGGGAACATCGACCGTGTAGACAAAGCCAGGCTTACCGTCCTGCGCGCGCTCGTCGCCCGAGTCGACCGTCGCCGTAAAGATGACCGCCCCGTCGACGCTGTGATAGCGCACCTTATACGGCGTGACCTTGTACACCGCGGTATACGTCGCGCCCTTAAAGGGTTCACTACCCTCGAGGGGATACTTATCGTCTTCGGTCATCAGAGTGTATTTACTATCGGATTCATAGTCACGCGACCAGCCGACAAAGTCGTACTTGGTGCCATCCTTGTCGACAACCTCAGCTGTAGCTCTTACTTCCAGCGAAATTTGATCGCCAGAGTCGGTGCGCGAAAGAGAACGCACGGCATAGGGATCATCCAGATTAGCATCGATATTCGATTGGACAATTACCGCGCTGGCACGGTAGACCGGGTACAGCTCCATGGGGGCGTTGACCACCGTGTTTTTAGTCACCATGGAAACGCCGTCCGACCAAACGACATAACCGCTGCTAGGCTCTGGCTTATTATCCGTCCAACCTACGAAGGCGTTGTATGCGCCCGTTGCAGCATCGATGTCTCCAATGTTATACGTTGGCAGCGGCATGCCATCTTTAAGGTCACCGAGCTTATCGCCCTCTTGGGCAAGCTTGCCGTCAACGTCGGAGTCGTTGAGATGATACACCACCGCAATGGGCGTGTAGTAGGCCACAAACGTATAGGGCTTTCCGGGCTCCACGGGATAGGAATAGGCATTGCCGCCCTCGCCCGTCGGCTCAAGTTTCTTTACTGTTCCGTCGGAAAGCTCGATCTCGAGCTTCTTAAGCTGATAGGCGCCACCAGTACCGTCGGCATACACCGTCGTCGTAATGTCGGGGCTCACCGTAGCCACCACAGACCCGTCGTCTTGCGTGGTCAGCGTGGGCTTGATATCCCAGTTGGGTACGTTAACCCCATTAGTTCCGTCAAAGCCCTTGCGGTGCAGGTTGGTGGTGTAGCTAACGTCGTACTTTATGTACACGGGATAGGCATCCTGCCACTGGGTAACCTTGGACGCGTTGGTCGCCAAGTACGGCGTCGCTTTTTCCGGATCACTTGTCACATAGGGGTCACCGGCAACATCATAGATATAGTTCCAGACGTCAGAATCCTTCTGGACCTCGGCGGTCGAAATCCAACCAAGGAACTTATAGCCATCCACGGCCATGTCGGCATCGGTCGGAGAGGCTTCAAGCGTCAGATTGGGATTGACGTCGCCCTTCTTTCCGCCCTCGGGCTTGTCGTTTACCGTCTGATTGGTATGGATAAACGGATATTTATAGGTGTAGGTGCTATCGGAGCCCAGCAGCAACGGGGCCTCATAGCGTCGCGTGACACTCTTAACCGAGGCACCGCCCTTGCCATAAAAGCTGACGCTTGTCGTCACCATGGCGCGCATGTAATACTCCGAATCGATGCCAATCTCGCTCTGAACGGGGTTGCCCACGCAGGTCCAGTATCCGCCTTGACGCTCGAGGGTCCAGAAATTTAAGCGGTATCGCTCGCTCGCCGGCCTAAAGTAAAACTTCAGCGCTCCTGCGACCCACTCGTCATCCAGCGTGCCCGAACCCGGGAAATCCGTATCGGCAATGACATTTTTTCGGGTATCCGCACCTGTATCGTTTTTGACCGTATGCGAATACGCCTTCAAAGGCGCCACGATGAGTGTCTCTGCCCCAAAGCGCCCCTCATTGCATTCGTCCTTATAGTTTTCCTTCAGTCCGTGATAGACGTGCTCGGGACCCCAGTGCACGATATTCTCCCGCACGTAGCTCGATCCGACCTGCTCGTTGAACGAGGTTTGGTACCCGTTCCACACAGAGCAGAGGAGTCTGGATTCCTTATAGGCATCGTTCGTCATAGACTTGACGTAATAATCCACGCGGTACTCAAAGCGCGCGGTATAGGTATGCGGAACGGTCAGGTCCACATTGTCGGGAAGCGTGTAACTGGGGTCGCGGCTTACGCGCACCTCGACCTCGGGCCCATCGGCAGTCTGCTTGTTTTCGTACCAGCCCAGGAAGCGGTAGCCGTCAGGCAACGCGCCCCCATCGGACAAGGGCTTATTGTCTACACCGCGCACCTGCACTGTATAGACACTGGCGCCATCCTCGGAAGTCTGGACATCGACATGGGTGTTGCCCACGCCGACACGCTGGGTCCTATCTTCAAGCTCATCCTGTTCATTGCCCTCGAACACTGTCATGATGTTCGAGACGTAGTCACTGTACACCGGATAGAAGTCGGTCGGGCCAAGCACGGTAATCTCGGTACCGGCAGGATAGAACGCGCCGGCATTTTTTAGCTCGGCGAGCTGGGTCGAGGTAATGGCCGCATAGCCGCCGTTCATCCCAGCCTCGTCACTCGGCTGCGTCGTCCAGCCGATAAAGGTGGCACTGGCAGACAGAGTACCGCGGTCCGCAGGGGCAGCCGGCTTTAAACCGACACCATAGCGATACCAATCCGTCGACTTGTCGTGCGCGGCGCCACTCTTACAATCAAGCGTCTCGCCCTTAACGTTATAGAACAGCACCTGCGCCTCGTACGAAGCGATAAACAGGTCGTTGCCCTTAAAACCGTCGGCCCCCTTGGCATTATCGGCGGTATAGGTTGACGTTTTCTCGTGCGCCTCGCTCTTCTGGACCTGCTTGCCGGCAGCCACCGCAGGGTCATCGGTCTTGCCGTTAAACCAGCTGTTGTCATGATCGATGCGGTTCACTTTAACCCCGGGCTCGCGGAACCAGCCCATAAAACGGTAGCCGCCGTTCTCCTTGGTCAGGCCATCAGGCTTTGCGGAGGTATCCTGCTTAAACGTTACCGATGTATCGCCCTGGGCCAAACCCTGAGCCGTTCCCGCCAGCACGGCGCTCACGGCAAAGGCATACGGATCCGAGGTCGCCTGATCAATACCGAGTTTGGTTGCCGTAATTGTCGCGGTACCCGCACCGGGAAAATCGATCGTCGCCTTAACGCTTTGGCCATGCACGGGGATATTCAGCTTGTAATCCATCGCCCATTCGTTTGCATGGTCGCCGCCCAGATAATCGTTATTGGCAGTCGAGCGCATGGTGCCAGCACAGAAGTCGTAGTCGTGCTCTTCCCACAGCTCGCGCGTGGTGTAGCGCTCGTCATCCCATGGACCATAGCCATCACCCTTGGTGGTGCTATCGCCGCCAAACGAGGGGATTTTCTTTTTAGCAGGGTTGCCCTGGCTGTTGCCAGAAAGGCTCACGCTCGGCTTAAAGTAGCACTCGGTGACCGTGGCATCATCCTTGTTGGCACGCGCGGCAATACCGCCCAGGTTCACATCGTTTTGAATGATGGGAATCACGGCGATGGGATTGTACTGACGCGAGCTCAAGTCACCCGCAAAATGGCTTCGAACGAGCTCGTTGCCCTTTTCGGTTAGAATACGACCCGCCAAGCCACCCGTCCACGCACGCGTCACGGCGACGACGCCCACATATGACGCGGCATAGCTGTAGCACTGCGCCGTCGAGAAGCAGTCTATAATCTTGGCCTCGCCCGCCATGCAGCCCACAAAACCCGAGGCGTACACGTTGTTGCCGCCCAGGGCGCCAATGGCCACGTCGTACTTATTGGTGACGTCGGTCATGCCAATCGAGCCATCGTCTTTGCGCGTAGGCGTAACGCGGCAGTACTCAATCGTCGAATTTGTAACGTAGCCGGCAAACGCCGCCATATACAGACCCTCACCGCCGAGCGCCTGCACGCCCGAGGTCGTGTTGTTAACGGCGCGGCCACCACGTACCTCGCAGTTATAGAGGGTACAGCCGTCGAGCTCGCCGGCGATGAGACCGCCCTCAAAGCCTGCGTTGGTAATGAGGTTGAGAGCATTGTTGGCGCAGGTCACGTGCAGCGTGCTCTCCATGACCATAACGTTTTCGAAACGCGTTTTGACGGCCTTGCCCACGATAATGCCACCGCGGAAGTCCGCCCACACGTTGGCGTCCTTGAGCAGGAAGTTTTTGATGGTGGCGCCGTTGGTCTCGGCAAAAAATCCCGTATCGCGCTCGGGGTCAAAAGCGTCTTTATCGTAGTTCAGGCCCTCAACGGCGTGGTTTTGACCATCGAACACGCCCTTAAACGGATGCTCCTTGTTGCCAAACGACAGATGCTTAACGGTGTTTGCAACGATGGCTTTCATGTCGTCGCTGTCGAGCTCAATGTCGTTATCGAGATAAACGTGCCAGCCGGACGTATCGCGCTCGCGCGACAGCGCCACACACGACAAAAAGTCAGCCTCGTTTTTGATGTGGAATTCGGTTTTGGCCTCGGGCACGTCCTCGGCATGCACCACCGTTGGCAGCGCCATAACGCAGCAAAGGGCAATCGCTGCGACGGCAACCAGCCTGCTAAGCATACCCCGGTTCATGTTCTTGATCTTCATAGGCTAGTTCGCCTCCGGCCAACCCACAACGTCAAGTACGTCGAGGGCGGTATCGCTTGTCTGCTGGTTTTTGGCCTGCACGGCCTGAACATCGATATCGAGCCTGAATGAGCCGCCGCGCGCGGCATCGTGGTAGTCGCCCACAAATCGCAGCGAGTCCATAAGGCTTTCCGTCATGGCGCCGGGGTCGAGCATGCCGCCACGCCCGGCCAATCCACGGTAGTAGTACCACCCATCGCCGCCGTCGATCCACGGGGAACCCTCGTCCGCGTTCACATGAAACGCAACGCTGCCAGAGGCATCCGCACTCGAACCGTCGGGTGCCACTGACGTCATGCGTAGACGAGCGCGAACGTACTCAGGCTGCGCGCCGGCGTTCTCCACGCGCACAATGCGGCTGATGTCAGAGCCACTGGCCTTGGTGTCGGGATAGTCCCCGTGCTCGTCGGCCTCAAACGGAATCTCTTCGCCTTGCTCGTTGAGGGCGTATTCGCAGACTCGTACCTTCACGCTGCCAAACGATAGGACGTTGTTCGCCGGAACCATATCAACGGTAAAAGCCAGCGTGCCGCACAGGCACGCCAGGGCCAACAGCGCCATCGCGGCAAGCGCCAAGGTGCGTTTCTGATTGTCGGAAAGATTGTTGAGCATTACGTTCGCCAATCGTCGATAAAAGGGGGACCGAGATCCCGGCCCGAATATAGGGG
>DXLY01000087.1 GCA_019414465.1 Collinsella sp. | reverse complement strand
GCCCACTCATGGTCGCTGATCGCACGCTCGTTATCGTGAATCGTCGTGGGTTGGCCGTCGACCGAGCCCAGGTTGCACGCGGCCTCGCACAGTGCCGGGCACACGCGGCTCGTGAACTCAGGCATGGGCGAGGTGAGCGACAGGCGCTCGGCAGCCTCATCCCAGCGGCCGCGGTACACCAGCTCGTTCCACTCGGGAATCAAGTTGTGCAGCGGGCAGCCGCTCGGACGTGCCTTGCCAAAGCTCGCGCCCATCTGGCAAAACGCCACGCCGCACATCATGCAGCGGCTCGCCTGGGCGCGACGTGCGTCGTCATCGAGCTCCACATACAGGGGATCAAAATCATGACTGCGCTCCTCCACGGGACGCAGCTCGTGGGCCACGCGGTCGATATCAAGAAAAGCACCGGGCTTACCCATGGCACTTACGCCTCCTTCTTGGTCGAAGCAACAGGGCTGGCAGCCACGGACGCAGCGCCCGCAGCACCGCCCGCAGCATCGAAGCGAGCGACATCCGCAGCGCTCGCGCGACCGGTCACGATGTCAAACGCCAGCTCCTCTGCCTGCGCATGCGTCTTGCCGACGGCCTCGGCGGCGGCGACAATCGCCAGCACACGCTCGTACTCGGTCGGAATGACCTTCACGAAGTGCTTGCTCATCGTCTCAAAGCTGTAGAGCAGCTTGATGCCGCGCGGGCTCTGCGTCGCGTCCACGTGCTCTTGGATGAGCTCACGAATCTGTGCCAGCTCGCCGGCCGTCGGGGCCTTGAGCTCCACGCTCTCGTGGTTCACGCGGGCACTGAGCGTGCCATACTGGTCAAAGACATAGGCCACGCCACCCGTCATACCGGCGGCGAAGTTCTGCCCGACCTCGCCCAAGATGAGCGCCAGACCGCCTGTCATGTACTCGCAGCCATGGTTGCCGCAGCCCTCGACCACCACGGTGGCACCGGAGTTGCGCACGCCAAAGCGCTGGCCTGCCAGACCGTTAATGAAGCCGCGGCCGCTCGTGGCGCCAAAGAACGCAACGTTGCCCACGATGATGTTCTCGTCGAACTTGTAGGTCGCATGCGGGTTGGGGCGCACCGACACCTCGCCGCCCGAAAGGCCCTTTCCAAAGTAGTCGTTGGCGTCGCCGCACACGTTGAGCGTAATGCCGCGCGGCAGGAACGCGCCAAAGCTCTGACCGGCCGAACCATCGCAATCGACGGTGATGGAGCCGACGGGCAAGCCCTCGGGATGTGCCTTGGTCACCGCGTTGCCCAAGATGGTGCCCACGCAACGGTTGACGTTAGCGATATCGGCGCGGAAGCGAATCGGACGCAGGTGCGCACGGGCATCGGCCGTATAGGGCACGAACAACGTGGAGTCGAGCGTCTTGTCGAGCTCGCTGTCGGCAGCCATCTGCGGCAGGAAGTGACGACCGTCGGCACCCGGAATATGGGCACCGAACTCGCAGGTCGCGCTTGCCAGCACGGGCGACAGATCCAGCAGGTTAGCCTTGCGGTTGCCCGGCACCTCGATCTGGCACAAACACTCGGGATGGCCAACCATCTCATCGACGGTGCGGAAGCCCAGGCTCGCCATAACTTCGCGCAGCTGCTCGGCCACAAAGAGCATAAAGTGCTCAACGTGCTCGGGCTTACCGCGGAAACCGTGACGCAGGCGGCAGTTTTGCGTGGCGATGCCGGCCGGGCAGGTATCCTGCTGACAGTCACGCTGCATGAGGCAACCCATGGAGATGAGCGGCATGGTCGCAAAGCCAAACTCCTCGGCGCCCAGCAAGCAGGCGACGGCGACATCGGTGCCGTCCATGAGCTTGCCGTCGGCCTCGAGCACCACGCGCGAGCGCAGGCCGTTTTGCAGCAGCGTCTGTTGAGCCTCGGCAAGACCGAGCTCCAGCGGCAGACCGGCGTGCCAGATAGAGTCGCGCGCAGCGGCACCCGAGCCGCCGTTGTGGCCGCTGATCAAGATCTTGTCGGCAGCACCCTTGGCCACGCCGGTGGCGATGGTGCCGACGCCCGCCTCACTGACCAGCTTGACCGACACGCGCGCGCCGGGGTTGGCGTTCTTAAGGTCAAAGATCAGCTCTGCCAGGTCCTCGATGGAGTAGATGTCGTGGTGCGGCGGAGGCGAGATCAGGCCGATGCCGGGAGTGGACTGACGGACCTCGGCAATCCAAGGGTAGACCTTCTTGCCGGGCAGGTGGCCGCCCTCGCCGGGCTTGGCGCCCTGGGCCATCTTAATCTGAATCTCAAAGGCGCTGCACAGATAGCGGCTCGTCACGCCAAAGCGCGCACTTGCCACCTGCTTGATCGCGGAGTTCTTGGAGTCGCCGTTGGCCAGCGGGGTCTCGCGACGCGGGTCCTCGCCGCCCTCGCCTGAGTTGGAACGGCCATGCAGACGGTTCATAGCGATAGCCATGCACTCGTGCGCCTCTTTGCTGATGGAGCCGTACGACATGGCGCCGGTGTTAAAGCGGCGAACGATGTTGAGCGCGGGCTCGACCTCGTCGAGTGCCACCGGGGTGCGGCCGCTGGCATCAAAGTCGAGCAAGTCGCGCAGGCGCACGGCACGGCCGGTACGGTGCAGACGGGCGCTGTACTCCTTAAAGGTGTCGTAGCTGTCCTCACGGCAGGCGGTCTGCAGCAGGTAGACGGTCTGGGGGTCGATGAGGTGTTCCTCGCCGCCGAGCGGGCGCCACTTGGTCAGACCCAGCGTGGGCAGCTGATCGGGAGCCGGGCTCTTAAGGATAGAGAGCGCAGCGTCATAGCGCTCGTTTTGCTCGCGCTCGACGTCCTCGACACCCATACCGCCCACACGGCTCACCGTGCCGGCGAAGCACGCGTTGACGAACTCCGGCGTAAAGCCCACGGCCTCGAAGATCTGCGCCGAATGGTAGCTCTGCACCGTGGAGATGCCCATCTTGGACATGATGGAGACGATGCCGGCGGTCGCAGCCTTGTTGTAGTTGGCGATGCCCTGCTCGGACGTCACGTCTAGGTCGCCGCGTGCCGCCAGATCGCGGATGCACGCATGTGCGTTGTACGGATAGATGCCGCTCGCGGAGTAGCCCACCAGCGCCGCAAAGTCGTGCGGGGACACGGCGTCGCCACACTCCACCACGATGTCGGCAAAGGTACGCACGCCGGCGCGGATCAGGTGGTTGTGCACGCATCCCACGGCGAGCAGTGACGGCACAGGGACCTCGCCCGCCGCAGCACGGTCGCTCAGCACCACGATGTTCACGCCATCGCGGACCGCAGCCTCGACGTCCTCGGCAAGCTGCTTGAGCCCAGCCTGCAGCGCGCCCTCGCCGGCATCGCGGCGGTAGACGGCACGGAAGCGGCGGGTCTTAAAGCCCACGCGGTCGATGGCGCAGATGCGGTCAAACTCCTCCTCGCTCAGCAGCGGACGCTCCAGGCGCACCAGCTGGCAGGCCGTACGGGAATCCTCAAGCAGGTTGCCGTGGTTGCCCAGGTAGAGCGTGGTCGAAGTTACCATATGCTCACGCAGGGCATCGATCGGAGGATTCGTGACCTGAGCGAACAGCTGATAGAAGTAGTCAAAGAACGAGCGCGTCTTCTTGGACAGGCAGGCCAGCGGTGCGTCGATGCCCATCGAGGCGAGTGGGGCCTTGCCCTGCTGGGCCATGGGACGCACGACCTCGTCGACGTCATCCCAGTGGTAGCCGAGCTTGGCCATACGCACGGCGGCGGGCACCTCGGCGTCCTCGGCGGGCGCGGGCGCGGCGGACTCATCGAGCGCGTCGACGGCCAGCGTCTCCTCGGCAATCCAGTCGTGGTAGGGCTTCTCCTTGGCATAGCGGGCGCGCAGCTCGTCGTTGTAGATCACGCGGCCGCGGGCAAAATCGACCTCGAGCATCTGGCCCGGTCCCAGGCAGCCGCTCGTCAGGATGTTCTCGGGGCGCACCTCGATGGTGCCCACTTCGCTTGCCAGCATAAAGCGGCCATCGCGCGTCACGTAGTAGCGGGCGGGGCGCAAGCCGTTGCGGTCGAGGGCGGCGCCCAGCGTGCGACCGTCGGTAAAGGCGATGGCCGCCGGGCCGTCCCAGGGCTCCATGAGCATGGACTGGTAGGCGTCGTAGGCGCGGCGCTCCTCGCTCAGACTGTCGTTGTGGTCCCACGGCTCAGGCAGCAGCATGGACGCAGCGCGCGTAAGCGGGCGACCGTTCATAACCAAAAACTCGAGCACGTTGTCCAAAATCGCCGAGTCGGAACCCTCGCGGTTGATGATGGGCATCACGCGCTCAAGATCGTGCTGCAGCACGGGGCTGTACAGGTTGGGCTCGCGGGCGCGAATCCAGTTGACGTTGCCCTTGAGGGTGTTGATCTCGCCGTTGTGGATGATAAAACGGTTGGGGTGCGCACGCTCCCAGCTGGGCGTGGTGTTGGTGGAGTAGCGCGAGTGGACGAGCGCAACGGCCGTCTTGACAGCGGCGTCGTTGAGATCGATGAAGAAGCGGCGCATCTGCGTGGCGACGAGCATGCCCTTGTACACGATAGTGCGCGAGCTCATGGAGCAGACGTAGAAGATCTTGTCGCGCAGGGCAAACTCGGCATCGGCCTTCTTCTCGATAGTGCGACGGCACACGTACAGGCGGCGCTCGAAGGCGTCACCCGCCGGCGTATCGTCGGGGCGGCCCAGAAAGGCTTGCAGAATGGTGGGCATGCAGGCGCGTGCCGTCTCGCCCAGGTCGTGCGGGTCGACGGGCACCTCGCGCCAAAAGAGCAGCGGCACGCCGGCCTCGGCGCAGCCCTCCTCAAACACGCGACGGGCATCCTCTACGCCCTTGTCGTCCTGCGGAAAGAACAGCATGGCCACGCCATAGTCGCCCTCTGCCGGCAGAATCTGGCCGCACTTTTGGGCCTCTTTACGGAAAAAGTGATGCGGAACCTGGAACAGGATGCCGGCGCCGTCGCCGGTGTTCTTCTCGAGTCCCGTACCGCCGCGGTGCTCCAAGTTGACCAGAATGGACAGCGCGTCGTCCAGAATCTGGTGATGGCGCTCACCGTTGATATCGGCAAGCGCGCCGATGCCACATGCATCGTGGTCGAATTCGGGGCGATAAAGGCCCTGCTGCTGAGCGGAATCTGCCTGCATCGCGATCCTCCCCTAGATATTTAGACAGTCAGTTGAATAGGCATAGTAGGAGCATCGCCGGCCCGTTGTGTTTCCCGCCCGTTTCGAAACAATCGCGTAACGCACACCTTACGAGTGGGCACCGCCGACCTCAAGGGCGAAAACATAGGCCCCAAGTTCGGCCTGCAAACTCACCTCTTCAAACATCTCAATCTGTAACAGTAAGACCCAATTACGACGACTAACTGTTACAGATTGAGATGTTTTCGAGAGACGGTTCCGAATGTCTCAATCTGTAACATGAAGGGCCGGTTTTTGCAGCTAACTGTTACAGATCGAGATTTTCCATAGGACCATTTCTTCCTGTCTCGATCTGTAACACCTAGGCCCAATTTCCATCCCTAGTTGTTACAGATCGAGACATTTCGGCAGCCCCCTTTCACCATCCCATTCAAATACAACAATTTTGTTAGTCTTGGTTAACTTTTAAGCTTAAAACGGGTATCCTTTGCGGCGTCAAGCAAACGGCACGCACACCGTGCCAGATCAAGGAGGCCCCTATGGCGCACCAAGCAGACCAGCAGACGATGCAACTCGTCCTTATCCGTCACGGAGAGTCCGAGTGGAACAAGCTCAACCTGTTCACCGGCTGGACCGATGTTGAGCTCACCGACACGGGCCGCGAAGAAGCCGCAGCAGGCGGTCGAGCCCTCAAAGAAGCGGGCTTCGACTTCGACGTCTGCTACACCTCGCGTCTCAAGCGCGCAATTCACACCCTCGACATCGTGCTCGGCCAAATGGATCGCGAGTGGTTGCCCGTCATCAAATCCTGGAAGCTCAACGAGCGCCACTACGGAGCGTTGCAGGGTCTCAACAAGGCCGATGCCGCAGCGGAGCACGGCGACGAGCAGGTGCTCATCTGGCGCCGCTCCTTCGATGTCTGCCCGCCGGCACTCGAGCCGGACGACGCGCGCGATCCCCACACCCAGGAGCAATACCGTGATGTCGCGCCCGATCAGCTGCCCTATACCGAGTGCCTCAAGGACACGATCGCCCGCGCCTGGCCTTATTTCGAAGACGAGATTCGCCCCCAGATGCTCGCCGGCAAGCGCGTACTCATCGCCGCACACGGCAACTCCCTGCGCTCACTCGTCATGAAGCTCGAGCACCTCACGCCCGAGGAGATCCTCAAGGTCAACATCCCCACCGGCGTGCCGCTCGTCTACACCTTCGATACCGATTTCAATGTCCTCGACAAGCGCTACATCGGCGACCCGGCGACCATCGCCGCCAAGATCGACGCCGTGGCCAATCAGGGCAAAGCGCACAAGTAGCCCCAACCCAAATCCGACGCGTGGCGCCGCACGACCCAGATGCGACGTCACGCCGCCCATACGCAGGAGCGCACCATGCTCAACCATCTCAAACAACACTTTGGCTCCCGACGCACCGGTGGTCACGGAGGCCTAGACATTGCGCGGCATATCGGCCCCGGGCTGCTCGTGACCGTCGGCTTTATCGACCCGGGCAACTGGGCCTCCAATATGGCCGCGGGCTCGCAGTTTGGCTACGCGCTGCTGTGGATCGTCACGCTGTCCACGATTATGCTCATCGTGCTGCAGCACAACGCGGCGCACTTGGGCATCGCCACGGGCGCCTGCCTTGCCGAGGCCACGACCCGCTTTCTCCCCCGCATCGTGGGACGCGCGGTGCTCGGCAGCGCCTATCTCGCGACCATCGCCACCGCCATGGCCGAAGTCCTGGGCGGCGCGATTGCCCTTCAAATGCTCTTTGGGCTGCCCGTGCGTGCGGGCTGCGTCATCGTGGCGGCAGTATCGATGGCGATGCTCATGACGAACTCCTACAAGCGAGCCGAACGCTGGATCATCGCCTTCGTAGGCGTGGTAGGACTCTCGTTTTTGGCCGAGCTTGCACTAGTCAAGGTCGACTGGCCGCAAGCCGCCGCAAGCTGGATCACGCCTAGTATGCCCACTGGCTCTGCTGCGATTATCGTGAGTGTCCTGGGTGCGGTCGTAATGCCACACATCCTTTTTCTGCACTCCGAGGCCATCCAATCCATGCACTTCGAAGGCCAAGGCGAGCAGGTTATCGAAGAGCGTCTGCGCTACGAGCTCTTCGACACGCTCTTTTCGATGGGCGTGGGCTGGGCAATCAACTCGGCCATGGTCATCCTGGCCGCAACGACCTTCTTTGCGCACGGCATGGTCGTAGACGACCTCGCCGTCGCAGCGGCCACGCTCTCCCCCATTCTGGGCCCGGCGAGCTCGACCATCTTTGCGGTAGCGCTGCTGTTCGCGGGACTATCGAGCAGCGTGACAGCGGGCATGGCGGCGGGGACCATCACTGCGGGCATGTTCGACGAGGAATACGATATCCACGACCGACATTCCTCGATCGGGGTGGCGGCCTGTTTCGTCGGCGCAGTGACGGCGTGCCTGGTCGTCCCAAATCCTTTTGAAGGTCTCATCTGGAGTCAGGCACTGCTGTCGCTTCAGCTACCGATTACGGTCTTTGTGCTCATACGGCTCACCAGTTCACCCCGCGTCATGGGCAAATACGCCAATTCGCGTCCACTCAACGCGCTGCTCGTAGGGATCGGTGCCATCGTGACGATTCTCGATGTCGTGTTGTTGACAGGGATGTAATGGGGCGGGGCACCTACTCAGGCAAACGTCTCGATCTGTAACATCTAGACCCGCTTTCGATGTCTAGATGTTACAGATTGAGATCTTCTGCCGGACGGTTTTGGTTTGTCTCGATATGTAACAAGTGGGCCCAATTTCCACCGTTAGATGTTACAGATTGAGACAAAAGGTCGGTCGGACTCACAACAGACAGGATCGGTCAACAGCAACCGTGATCCCTTGGGGGCGGAGGAAGACGATATGAGAAAGCCATTTGGGTCGCCTCCCCCGCGGCGCAGCTTCTTTCC
>DXLY01000086.1:4921-8195 GCA_019414465.1 Collinsella sp. | reverse complement strand
CCGATTCCGTAGGCGGGACCCCAATCGCGGCTGTTTGCAGGCGATTGGGGCCCCGTTTTTGTGTTGCGCCACTCGAAAGGATGGATATGGAGAAAACCGCAGAGCAGCTTCGCCGCGAGCACATTGCCCTAGAGGGCGACACCCATGGCAAGAACAAATGGGCGATTCTGTTTACCGTGCTCATCATGACGTTTATGTCGTGTCTGGATTCGACCGTCGTGACCGTGGCGTTGCCCGTGATGCAAAAGGAGCTGGGCGTGGGCCTCGACCGCATCCAGCTGGTGAGCTCGGTGTACCTGCTTGCGACATGCGTGGCTATGCTGCCGTTTGGCCGCTTGGGCGACGTGCGCGGCAAGGTGGGCGTATTCCAGCTGGGCGTAATCGTTTTTACGGCCGGCTCGCTGCTTTGCGGCCTTTCGGGTTCGCTCGAGGTTCTTATCCTGGCACGCATTGTTCAGGGCGTCGGTTGCGCGGCGGCCATGGCTAACAACATGGGCATCATCACCGAGTCGTTTCCGGCGCGCGAGCGCGGTCGTGCCATGGGTATTCTCGCGACCTTTGTGGCCCTCGGCATGATGTGTGGCCCCGTGCTCGGCGGCATGCTGGTGGCAAGCTTTCCCTGGGAGAGTATCTTCCTCATCAACCTGCCTATTGGCGTGATCTCGTTTATCGTGGGGCTCTACACACTGCCGCATGTTAGGCCAGAGGTCGGCGAACGCCCCATGCCCCTTGCCGAGGCCGCTCGTCGCTGCTTTGCAAATTCGGCCTTCACCATCAACCTTGCCTGCATGCTCATCGTGTTCGTTGGTGTTGGTGCATCTGAGTTTATCCTGCCGTTCTATTTTCAGGACGCCCATGGCTTTGGTTCCGACATTTCCGGATTGCTCTTTTTGGCGCTGCCGATGGTGAATGCCTTTATCGGACCGCTTTCGGGTACGGTTTCGGACCGTGTTGGCTGCGAGGGCCCCACGGCGGTCGGCCTGGGCGTGTACGTGTGCGGTCTCTTTGCGGTAAGCACGCTTGACGAGCACTCTTCTATCCCTGTGATCGTGTGCTGCGTTGCGTTTATGTCGTGTGGCACGTCGATTTTCCAGAGTCCCAACAACTCGCTGTATATGGGCTCAGCTCCGCGCGAAGCGCTCGGCTTTGCGGGCAGCCTGGGCAGCCTGGCGCGCTACGCCGGCATGGCACTCGGCATTACGGCGGCGTCGCATATCCTGTATGGGCAGATGAGCGTGGCGATGGGTGAGGCCGTGACCAGTTTTGTTGCAGGCCGTCCGGATGTATTCCTATTCGGCTTTCGCTCGGTGTTCTACGTACTCATGGCTGTGGCCGCTGTGGGCTTTGCGCTTGCCATGGTGCGTTTGGTGAAGATGCGCGCCCGCCATTAGCGTGTTGGGAGGCTGTCTGCCACGATTCGCGCCGTCCCAAAAAGACTGGTTTGTGGTGCGATGCGGCTTGTGGGGCGGGCGGGGGTCGGTCCGTGGTAGACTATCGAACAACGTTTATTAATCGCGCGGTATCGTTGCCGCGAGAAGGGGTTGCGCCATGCAGGAGCTTGAGGATCGTATTCGCCATGACGGCATCGTAAAGGCCGGTAACGTCCTTAAGGTTGATGCCTTCCTCAACCACCAGTGCGACGTTGAGTTGTTCGACCACATGGGCGCCGAGTGGGCCCGTCTGTTCAAGGATGTCGAGATCAACAAGATCCTGACGATCGAGGCTTCGGGCATTGGCATGGCTTGCATCGCGGCCCAGCATTTTGGCGGCGTGCCGGTTGTCTTTGCCAAGAAGGCGCAGTCCATCAACCTCGACGGCGAGCAGTATGCCACGACCATCTACTCCTTTACCAAGCAGAAGGAGTATCCGGTCATCGTTGGCAAGCGTTTCCTGTCCGAGGGCGACAAGGTCCTGATCATCGACGACTTCTTGGCCAACGGCTGCGCGCTCGAGGGCCTTATCAAAATCTGCGATTCTGCGGGCGCCGAGGTTGCCGGCATTGGCATCGCCGTTGAGAAGGGCTTCCAGGGCGGTGGCGATAAGCTCCGCGAGCGCGGCTTCCGTGTTGAGAGCCTGGCCCGTATCGCCGATATGGACTGCGATACCGGCGAGATCACCTTCGCCTAAGCGCGCAACACAAGCGATTGGTATGCGATGTGACAAAGGGACTTTCCCTTTGTCACATTTTTTGTATGAGGGGAGGTGTTGATATGGATGAGAACAAGATGGGATGGCGCGAGTATGCACGCTATGCCGAGATGTCGGTCGAGGAGTTGGCGCGCGATTGCGAGGTGCAGGTGTTTCGCGCGACAGGTCCGGGCGGACAGGGCGTGAACACGACGGACTCTGCGGTGCGCATGAAACATGGGCCCACGGGGATTGTCGTGACGGCGCGCGAGAGCCGTAGCCAGTTTCAGAATCGCAGCTGCTGTTTGCGTAAGCTGAGGGCAGAGCTTGAGCGTCGTGGCCGTCCGCCGCGCCGACGCGTAAAGACCAAGGTGCCTCAGCGCTCTCGCCAGCGCAGGCTCAATGACAAGCACTTCAACGCCATTAAAAAGGCCAACCGTCGCAAGCCGGGCAGCGACGAATAGCTTCCTCATAAGTTGCGGTGAAATAGGGATTGTTTTGCGGCTTTAGCTGCATAAACAGTCCCTATTTCACCGCAACTTAGGTGGGGTTAGCGGGTGGGGTGCCAGACGTGGAGGGCGCCGCTGAGGACGTCGACCTCGATGCGCGAGGCGACAACGGGCTCGCCGTCGGCCTGAATGGGGTAGTCGGGCTCCTCAAAGGTAAGCTCGGCATGGCGGCAGCGGCGCATGCGAACCGGCGGCAACTTGGTATGGTGGCCGTCCTTGGCCGAAAGAAACATAGGCAGGGCAACCGCGCGAGGGACGGGACCGCAGGCGTAGCAGACGTCGAGTACGCCGTCGCAGGGGTCGGCATCGGGGCAGATACGATAGCCCGAGCCATAGGTAGGACCCAGCTGAATCGCCATGATAATCGCCCTCACGCGCTCGGCGGGCGCCCCGTCAAAGCTGACTGTCATGGGGTAGTTGCGATAGCGCAGGCCAAACTGCTCAAGTCCCGAAAGGGTGTAGAGCGGCGCGCCCGTCAAGCCGGTCTTTTTGCGCAGCTCGGTGGTGCCAAGGCCGATGGCGGCATCGATGCCGATCGAAAGCGTCTGGTCGTAGTACTCAACGGTAGCCTCGCCGCTGCCGCTTGCGGGGTTCCATGAGCGAATGCGCCCGATGTCCTGGTGCTGCAGCTCGCAGGT
>DXLY01000086.1:0-4911 GCA_019414465.1 Collinsella sp. | reverse complement strand
GCCAAAATCTTTGCCGGAGAAATCGTCGATACCGAGCGTTTGGGCAAAATCGTTGCCGGAGCCCACGGGCAGGACGGCAAGAGCGGGGCGGGCGTCCTCCTCTTGCGTCATAAGCCCGTTGACGACCTCGTGAATTACGCCGTCGCCGCCAAGGGCGATAACGGTGCGATAGCCCTGAGCCTGTGCGGCCAGCTCCTTGGCGTGTCCCATGCGCTCGGTCAGCACCAGATCAAACTGGGATGCGCGCGCGGTCATGTCCAAAAAGCGTTGCAGGCGCTCGGCAACTTCGCGCGCCGCACCCGACTGGGCGGCTGGGTTGGCGATGATGAGCGTGCGGCCAAAATCAGTTGCGTGCATGGGGCGACTCCCGGCGTATGACGTGACGGTGCGGTCGCGCTCAGGTCGAATTGCCCCCGATTGTGGCTGCACGTCGAATACTTACGTCTACTCTATCAGGTCGTTGTGGCGCTCGATAGCATCCGCTACCGTACCGCCCTCATCCACAATAAGCGAACGGCGCTTGGGCGAGATGATGCGCTGGGCGGGGTACACGCCGCGGTGTCCGGCGGTTAGGTAGCTGATAAAGGCCACGATGACAAAGAACCCGGCTGCCGTGCCGTGGAACAGGTCGATGGCCATCATACAGGTGGTGATAGGCACGTTAAGGCCGGCGCAGAACACGCCGAGCATGCCCAGCGCTGCCAGAAAGCTGGGATCGATTCCGACGAGGCAACCGATCCAGCCGCCGAGCGCCGCACCGATACCAAACAGGGGCGTGACCTCGCCGCCTTGGAAGCCGGCACCCAGGGTGAGCGCTGTGACGACCAACTTGATGGCTGCGTCCGCCAGGGTGGTGTTGCCGGCAAATCCGGCGCCGGAAAGCCACGTGGAAAGGCCGGCGTAGTTCCAGGCGTCGAGGAGGGCATAGGCGGCCAAAACCACGAGTGCGCCCATGAGTGCGCGAACGAGGTAATTGGTGATAAAGCGACCGTACAGGCTCTTGACGGTTCGAACCGACCAGGCAAAGAGGCGTGCCGTCAGACCGAAGATAATGGCGCTGATAACAACGATGACGACCGTTTTGGGCGTCATAGCGGGAACGCTGGCGATGACATTCGCTTCGTACTCGGTTCCCAAGGCAAGCGATGTAAAGTAGCCGGTAAACGAGGCGACCAGGCAGTAGATGCCTGCGGTGTAGTCGATCTTGCCGATAAAGCACATCTCCATGCCAAAGAACGCTCCGGCAAGGGGCGAGCCGAACACGGCGCCAAAGGCCGACGAGATGCCGGCGAGCATGAGGTCGTGGTGGTCATGCTTTTTGAGGTGGGCGAGGCTCGAGATGTTGCTGGCGATGGTGCCGCCAATCTGCACCGCGGCTCCCTCGCGACCGGCCGATCCGCCCGTTAGGTGCGTGAGCGTGGAGCAGACGAAGGTGAGGACGGCCATGCGCATATGGATGAGGCGTGTGCCCAGGGCGGAGTCGATGACCAGGTTGTTACCGCGTTTGGCGGCAAGACCGTGGTTTTTGTACACCCATGCGGTGGCAACGCCCACAACGGGAAGCAGCGCGTAAATCCACGCATGGTGCTCGCGATAGTCGGTCGCGATATTCAACGAGGCCAAAAACGCCCAAGCGGCAACGCCCATGGCGAGCGATACGGTGACGACGAGCACGAGCAACTTGGCGCTCACGAGTAGGTTGCGGACGTTGCGGCGCGTGTCGGCAGCTAAGAGATGCTCGGAGCGAGTGAGCTGATGTCTGCCTGCCATGATGACGTCGTTCAGGGAGAAAAAGCCGCCGTCGTCGAGCGGCTGAGAATGATCCTGCGCTTCGTTTGCGCTTTCGGGTTTGTCGTTATGAGCCATACGTTCCTCTTTTAGGTTGCAACGCAAGCATTATAAAACGCGGTAAACGCGACGAGCCGGTGGGTTGGTTTCCATTCTGTTTCGCGGCCTGCAACCGACAGGTGTATTTGCGGGTACAGGCCGAGTCGCGGCCGTGCATCGGGGGATTATACTGAGAAAAGCATAAAGAATCGGCGCCCCTGTTGTGCGCCGTGGCATTAAGAGGTGCATATGGCAGAGAAACTCATTCCACTGGAGGACGCGCAGTCGATTGTCCTGTCGCACGTTGCTCCGACGGATCTCATCGAGATTCCCGTGTGGCAGGCCGCCGGTCTTCCCTTGGCCGAGGACGCGGTGGCCGATATCGACATCTCGCCGTTTGCCAACAGCGCTATGGACGGATATGCCGTGCGCTCGGCGGACTTGGCGCAGGCATCTGGCGAGGCGCCGGTGACGCTCGACGTTATCGGACACGAGGCCGCGGGCCATGTGTTTGAGGGCGCAATCGGCGCGGGCGAGACGGTCCGCATCATGACGGGCGCGCCGGTACCCGAAGGTGCCGATGCCGTGGTGAAGTACGAGATCGTCGATGTGCTTGACGGTGACGGCAACGAGGGCTCGCGTGTGAGGTTCTCGGCGCCGGCCAAGGTGGGGGAGAACGTTCGCTCTGCCGCCGAGGAGGCCCATGCCGGCGATGTTGTGATGCACGCCGGCGAGGTCGTGGCTCCGGCGGGCGCGGGTCTGTTGGCAAGCGCCGGATATGCGAGCGTGAAGGTGCACGCTGCCCCACGTGTGGGCATTATCTCGCTGGGCACGGAACTGGTCGCACCGAGTAAGGTACCGGCGCGCGGTCAGATTCGCGATTCCAACTCTTCGGCGCTGATGGCCGAGGCACTCGATGCCGGCGCCGAGCCCGTGTTCTACGGCATTGCGCCCGATGATGAGCAGGCGATTGCCGAGCTGGTGCATCGTGCCGTGCAGGAGTGCGATTTTGTCATTACGAGCGGCGGTGCCTCGGCGGGCGACTACGACTATGTGACGGCACTGGTCCATCGCGAGGGCGAGGTGCTCTTCGACCGCATCTCGATGCGTCCGGGCAAGGCTATCACGTTTGGCTTGCTCGGGGGTAAGCCCTACCTGGGGCTTTCAGGCAATCCTGCCGCGGCGTATGTGGGCTTTGAGATGCTCGCCCGTCCGGCGATTCGCAAGATGCGCGGCTTTGCCGAGGGTGCGCGTCCCGTGCAGCAGGCGACGCTCACGCATAGCGTGAAAAAGCGACAGCATCGCCGCTTCTTCGATCGCGCCACGGTTTTGCGCGACCCCGAGACCGGTGAGTTGTTGGTGACCGAGGCCAAGACGCAGAATTCGGCGCTGCTTGGAACCATGCAGCGTGCGAACTGCCTGTTGCGTATTCACGAAGGACCGTGCGACCTTGCGGCGGGCGACGTCGTGGATGTCGTGCGTGTCGACCTGCCTGAGGGCACGGTGCTATAGGAGGAATGCTATGGAGTTGAAGATTTCGATTGTGACGTGCTCGGATACGCGCGATCTTGCCCAGGACGAGGCGGGTGCTGCGCTCGAGGAGCTTATCGTGGCACAGGGCTGGACGGTCGCCTCGCATGTGGTCGTGCGTGACGACGTCAGCGAGATCGGTGATGCCATTGCGGAAGCCGCCGATGAGTGCCACGCCAATGTCGTGCTCACCTGCGGCGGCACGGGGCTTTCGATGCGCGACGTAACACCCGAGGCGACGCGTGCCGTCTGTGACCGCGATGTGCCGGGTATTGCCGAGGCAATCCGTGCGTATTCGATGACCAAGACGCGCCGCGCTATGCTCTCGCGCGCTATTTGCATGCAACGAGGTCATACACTTGTCGTAAACTTTCCCGGTTCTACGAAGGCCGCCCGCGAAAGCTGGGAGGCCATAGCAGACCAGCTGGAGCATGCGGCTCAGATGACAGCGGGCGGCGGACATACCAACTAAGCGGTTTACCTGCGGCGGGGCGACCTGAACGGCTGCTCCGCCTTTGTTTTCCGCCGAAGCGACGCCGAGGTGCACGGTAATTCGAAACTATATTCTCTGACGAGAATAATTTCTCACTTTCATTATTCGCGCAGAAGTATAATCTGATTGCAGATTAAAGCCCGCGGTGGGGTACCCGGGCACAAGATCCGAAAGGGTTGAATATGTTCGATATGGTTTCACGCCGCGGATTCGTTTCGCTTTCTGCTGTCGCCGCTGCCGGCCTTGGTCTTGCCGGCTGTTCGGGCAGCAAGACGTCCGAGCCGGCCGGATCCGATGCCGGTTCTGCTAAGGCATCTTCCAAGAAAGCTGTCGAGCTGCAGGTCTTTGCCGCCAACTCGCTCGAGAAGGCTCTGCCGGAGGTTCAGGAGCTTTACACCGAGCAGACCGGCACCACGTTTGCCGACACGCAGTTTAAGGCGTCTGGCGACCTCGTCGAGCAGATGAAGGCCGGCGCTGCCGTCGACGTGCTCATCACCGCTTCCAAGGGCACCATGGATGACGCTGAGACCGCCGAGCTCGTCGACGTCGATACGCGTGAGGACATGTTCGTCAACGACCTCGTGATCATTCGCGCCGAGGGCTCCGACACCAAGGTCGAGGCCATCGCCGACGTCGCGAACCTGGACGGTAAGATCGCCATTGGCGACGCCAAGACCGTCCCCGCCGGCAAGTACGCCAACCAGGCGCTGGCTTCCGTGGGCCTCTACACCGGCACCGAGGGCGACGACGGCGAGTATGCGCCCGAGATCGCCGAAAAGGTGGCCCTGGCCGACAAAGTTGGTACCGCCGCCGCCTATGTGTCCACGGGCGACTGCGTGGCCGGCTTTGTCTACAGCTCCGATATCTTCCGCTACGACGGCATCGAGGAGGCCTTTGTGTGTCCCGAGGATTCGCACAAGCCCATCGTGTATCCGGGTGCCGTTGCCGAGAGCTCTGAGCACGCCGACGAAGCCAAGGCGTTCATCGACTTCTGTCTGTCCAACAGGAAGGCTCAGAAGATTTGGGCTAAGTACGGCTTTGAGCTTTCCGCGTAGTGCGGC
>DXLY01000085.1 GCA_019414465.1 Collinsella sp. | reverse complement strand
CTGCAAATGATTGATCGAGGGCGGCTTCCAACGCGATTCCAAAGCCGCAGGTCAGGCGACTGCGCTGCTGGCAGGGAAAGGGAGTCGTATCAGGCGGCTTGCCCATGAGTCGACGATGAGGCCTTCACCGAATGTCGAGAACATGCTGGTAAAATAGGCAATACTTTTTATGACAGGAGAACGAGCATGGCCGAACCCCACGATAGGAAGCCGATCCTCACGATCGAGCAGCAGATAGAGCACCTCAAGCAGAAGGGCGTAGCCTTCGAGCTGTGTTCCGAGGAAGAGGCCGAGGACTACCTGCGCGACAAGTGCAACTTCTTCAAGCTCGCATCCTATCGCAAACTCTTCTCGAAATACGAGGGAGGCCCGCGCGACGGCCGCTACGTAGACCTCGACTTCGGCCAGCTACGCCTGCTCGCGGCGCTCGACCAGGAGCTACGCCACGCCCTGCTCGGCATGACGCTCGACATCGAGCACTTCCAGAAGGTGACACTGCTTCGCGAGATGGAGGACCGTGGAGAGGATGGCTACGCCATCGTGGCCGACTACATGGCATCGCTTACCACTGCAAACAGGGAGTACCGCCTGCGCGAGCTCAAGATGAGCGGCCGCAGCCCCTACAGCTCGAGCCTCTACGCGAAGTACTCCGGCGACATGCCTGCCTGGGCCTTCCTTGAGCTCACCTCGTTCGGCACCCTCATCGACTTCGTGCGCTTCTGCGCCAGGCGATGGGGCGACAGGCGCTTCGAGGCCTCCCACTACGACCTCAAGCGCGTGAAGTCCGTCCGCAACTGCGCCGCGCACGGCTCGTGCCTGATCAACTGCTTCGCCGAGAGGGGCGCCGCCCGGGGCTCGGCGTCCAGTGGCGTCTCCCGAAGGGTCGCCGCCGTGGGAATCCCCAAGGCGACCAGGAGGAAGTGGATGGGGAATACGGCCATGCAGGAGGTCGCGACCGTGCTCGTGGCGCACTCCGGCTTGGTACCCGAGGGCTCCTCGCGCTCGCGCGCCGCATCCGAGCTCGCCGAGATGTTCGCCAGGGCCGACGGAGAAACCGAGGCGCTGCCCGACAAGGGGCCCGACGCCGCAGCTCGCTCCGCGCTCGAGTTCCTTCGCAGGTTGACAGAATCGCTCGGGTTGGTAGAATAGCCTGCAGATAGCAAAACCTTCACGGTTTTAGGGGCGGACTTGCGCAAGCGACTCTGCCCTATTTTTATATTCACTCGCTATAGGAGACGGGTGATACCTGGGTCAATGACAGAACTGAGAAGCCCGGAATAATGGAGCCAGTTAGAAACCCTCGGGTTTGCGGGGCGGGATCGTGAGAGCGATTCTGCCCTATTTTTTCCTCCGTCTGCCCCAAACCAAGTATTTCGAAGATAGCCTGTAGGTGTCCTCCTGGGCGCCTTTTATTTTCAGGGAATCGGCCGCTTCATGAACGAGCGACCGGCTTGACCTAGATCGAACCGCCTTCATCTCCGCCTAGGCGCCGGCGATCAACATCGTAAATCCGCGCGTGCTACAATGCGGGCACCAGAGATGAAAACACAGTCCCCGTCGGGTAGTCGTGGGCGTGCGGGAGTCCGCATCAGTAACCTGCCTCCTTGGTTGTCCCTTCTCTGCATGGTCATCTACATAAAGGAGGAACCAACCATGCAGATCAGTGTGTCATCCACCCTGACCGTATATCACGACGGCCAATTCTGGGTCGGGCTGGCGGAGCATGTCGAGGACGGCAGATACGGCGCCGCCCGCATCGTCTTCGGCGCGGAACCGTCCGATGAGGAAATCCTGCGATTCGTTACAAGCAAATGGGCGGAGCTCGCGTTCTTCGGTGACGATCCCGCCGAGGCGAGCAAGCCCGCGAGGAACCCCAAGCGCCGCGCCCGCGAGGCGTCGAAGGCCCTTAAGCAGCCGGCGATGGGCACCAGGGCGCAGCAGGTGCTCGCGAGTCAGCGGGAGACAATGAAACGGGAGTCAGCCCGCGCAAGAAGCCAACGCCGCGCGGATGAGGCGGAGGCGCGCTTCGAGCAGCGAAAGCTGAAGCGCAAGCAGAAGCATCGAGGGCATTGATACCGCCATCGACCCATATATAGCAGCAGGCGTAGCTTCGATTGAAACTACGCCTGCCACCTGGTGCTATAACGTTATACAGAACGTGTGTTCTACTCCCACTCGATGGCGTCGATTCTGCCGTCCCGTCACTCCAGTTGCACCCAGTTTTCGGTGCCGTCTCGAGCCAAGTGCCGCCAGGTGACACCATGTCGTGCTTCGTCAGCTTCGGGGACAAAAGCTGGGACAGCCTCAAATACTTTTTTCAAACTCAGGACTTTGATTTTTTGTTTTTGTCCCAAAGAGCGCAGCGGGGCGCCTTAGGAGGCTCGATAGCGCTGAAAACGCCCGTTTTGAAACTCAACCGCCCTTTAACCCGCAAGCCGCCAGCTGCAATCGTAGGTGAATTAACGCAGGTGGCTTGCGCGACATTCGCAAAACCCCAGGTCGCAGGGCTTCGCCATCGGCGGGAAAGGTGAGTAGTCTCGGGTGGCTTGCTTATAAGTTAGTGAAATCCTGAAACGTGACAAGACTTATTACACGAATGATGTCGCCAGCTTCGGGATTGCCTCGTCGTCATAATATCCTTTGAGCTAACGAGGATGCCAGCTACGGGGTTGTCGATTTTCTGATGCATTAATAACCAGGCAAAGTCGGATAATCATATGAGCGGAGAGCACAAAAAGATAGCAGCTCATTAAGACAAATATCCTTGGCAGAATGCACTCCGGTGACTAGGATGACGACAGATGAACGAGGAGGACAGAACGATGCCATCACTCAGCGAGCGGTCGCTCGAATCTATTGCAAAGATGTTCGTGGGCGACGAAGGAGAGCTGTTCCACTACTTGTCGGGCCCTCAAATAGTGACATTCTTCAATGACCATTTTGACTTCCGGGACATCTACCAAGGCGGCAACGCTCCTACCAGATGGAGATACGCCGCCGGAAAGATAGCCAGTGTCGCGTCGAGCGGCCGTCTCGATCGTTTTTTCTCAATCGTTCTTGGATTCAAGTATATGGTCAGTACTTTTGGCTGCGATGAAATCGAAGCCCGAGAAAGGGCGGACAAAGCGAAGAAACGGTTCAACCAAGTACTAATCTCCGACGAGCTTGAGATAGTCGGAACAGACGGCGAGATGAAGCTTGTGGTGATTGGTTCGGATCTAATCCCGATCGGGAAAGGCGGCTTTGCCGAAGCGTTCAGGCAAAAGTCAACAGGCAGAGTCCTGAAAAAGCTCATGCCCGAAGTAGCCCTTGATGCAAGAAACCGCCATCGCTTCAAGCGCGAATACGAGATAATGAATGATCTTTCGGAGCTGCCAGGGGTTCTCCGTGTCTTTGATTTCGACGAGAGCAATTGCTCCTACACGATGGAGGCCGGCGAGACCACGCTACTAGAGTTCATGGACAATCCTCTATCCGAGCAAGTCAAGATGTCCATAATCGAGCAGATAGTTGGCACCATGGCTGCCATTCACTCGCGCGGATACATTCACCGAGATCTAAGCCCCACGAATATTTTTCTACTGAGCGGCCAACTGAAGATTGCCGATTTCGGGCTTGGAAAGAACTTGAACACACTTTCATCCTACCAAACCACCAACACAAACAATTATGGACAGTGGTTCTACTGTTCACCTGAACAGCTTGTCTATCTAAAAGATGGGGACAAAAGGAGCGATGTCTTTTCCTTGGGCAGGATTATCAACTTCGTGCTCGCCGGACATCCGACAAAAACGAATCATCGTCTTCGACCGCTGGTAGAAAAAGCAACCGCAGACGATCCGTCGAAAAGATACCAGGATGCGGCAGAGTTTTTGAGCGCGATAAAGCGAAGGTTGTCTTCGATAGCAGATGCGGACCGGGAAACGAAACTTGCGGAAAAGGCAGCACGGGGAATCCTCGACGGAGAGGTTGCCGAATGGATTCTCGAAATGACCGATGAGCAGCTGTGCTCACGGGTAGCGTCAAACCCCGCGTTCGCTAAAACGGTTGTCAAATTTACGGAAATCGACAACGGCAATGCGGCCTTTGTCATGGATGCTATCGACCAGAGCATGACGCAAGTCTGCAAGACATGGGAAGACCACGATCCATTTGCCGACATCGCAAAGTCGATTGTTTTAAGCAAGGCGCCATACGACATCAAGGAGCGTGCCTGCCAAACGCTTTCATATGTAGCATGGCAAATCAACCGTTTCCATGCCCAGCATCTGATTGAGGATATTATCACCAGCGGAATAGACCCGATGCTGGAAGACCTTCTCAACGACTCCGTGTAGATTCATTAATGCAGCGCAGGCCTGCGTTCGTCTAGGGAAAACGATACGATAGACGGCATCTTGGTTGCACCCTAGGCCGTTCACCCTTCCGCTCGCTCCCATATAGTTCGATTTCGATAAGCTGAGTCCCAACCGATGGGTGCCATTTATCCGGGTGCACCTGGGGCAACGGGCCGGTAGGCCTGCGCAAGGTCGCTCGCAGAACGCGCAACATCAAACACGACAGAAGAGGCGAACGACAGATGCCGGACTCCGGACGACAGCACCGCGGAAGACGAGCATTCCGACCACAATCGAACGAATCTCGGTCCTAGGCAGGCGCCCGCACGGGCGCCTTTTACTTTTCAGGGACTTAGCCGCGAGCTAATCGGAGACCATAGAGCACTTCAAAACGGTTCAGAACGATAATCAACAAAACCGCAGGTAGAATATGCTGTTTTAAAAATCGTCTCTTACACTCCGCAACGCTCGGAAGCGCTCCGTTCAGGATTGTTCGTAACCCCCCGACCGTCCAAACAAAGAGGCGCAGTCCAAACTTGACCTGCGCCTCTCATCAAAAAGTATTATTTGTTGTATATCAATCCAAGCATCCAAGGGATTGGCATGAGAACGGCCGCCGCCAGCAACACAGGGATGCAAGCCACGATTGCCAGCCCTCCGCCAGCTCCTCGCGAAACCGCCTCACGAGAGCATCTGGCTCACACAGCGCTGCACGGCGGCGTAGTTGGAGCCCAACCGTCGCTTGCGCTCCTCGCCGTTGCCGTAGTCGCCGTTGATGACGGTGCGTGCCAGCGCGTCGATGTCGACCTCGCCACTGCCGGACGAAGAAGAACCGCCGGAACCACCGCCGAGAGAATCCGGTTCACCTCGGCCTGCACCTCGAAGTAGCGCGAGCCCAGGGCCCGTTTACGCGCCTCGCCGTTGCCGAACTCCTCGTTGATGACGCGCCACGCCAGGCTCGCCACGTCACCCGAGGGCGCAGAGCCGCCACTGCCGGAAGACCCCGCAGCCACGGTGTCCGAAGACCCGGCGCCTCGGCAGATGCGCGGGCGCAGGGCCGCCCTGCGCCCGGCGGCGATGTAGGGCGCGGGGCAGATCTTGTCGGTCACGTCGTAGCGGCGGATGACGCCGCCCTCGGAGATGCCGTAGCGCTTCATGAGGGTCTGCACGAGCCAGGCGAGCTTGCCCGCCTCGACCTCGCTGTAGTCCTCGCTAGCGCTCACGGCCTCGATGCCGACGCTGCGGCAGTTCATGAGCCAGTTGCCGGCGTGCCAGGCGGTGTCGCCCTCGGCCACGCTCTGGTAGATCTCGTCGGTGATGTCGCCCACGAAGTAGCGGGCGGACGACCCCTGCCGCTCGTTGTGCGAGAAGTAGATCGCGTTGTTGCGGGCCGACGCCAGAGTCGCCGTGTAGTGGATCACGATGCGGTCGATGGCGTGCGAGCGCCTGCGCGTCATGCGGTCGCTGCCGCACTGCTTGAACAGGATGCTATGCCCCATTGGCGCTGACCTCCTTGAATCCCGCGTCCTCGCCCTCCTCGGGCTTGAAGTCGCTGGGCGTGTCGGGCTCGCAGCCGGGCTCGCGCAACTCCTCCCAGCGCTCCTCCTCGCTTGCGTACTCACTCATAGGAATCGCCCGCCTTTCCCAGCTCGGCAATAACGGGCGAGAGCACGGCCATCACCATGGCCACGCACAGCGCGCGCCGCGTGGGGTCGAGCACGGCCACGCCCATGAGCAGGTCGACGTTGGCCACTACGACGCCCAGGACGCCCTGGACGACCGTGCGCATAAAGCGCCACTGCCGCTCGTTGCTCGTCAGAAAACGGTTCATCTGCCGCTCCTCTCCTCAAGAGCGTCAACGTCGCGCCTGACCACGGCCATGTCCTGCTCGAGCTTGTAGGTGCGCTCGATGAGGCAGTTGTGCTTCTCAACGCGCCGCGCGCGCTCGTCAATCTTGAGCTCCATCACCGCGCGGCTTCGCGAGTTCGACGCGATCACCCCGACCTGCGTCACGACGCCGATGAGCGCCACCGCAATAGACTCCACAAGGACCTCCCAGCAGAACATGGACCAACTTCAACGGCCCCATCATCCGCTGCGGTCACAAATCAGCTGGTAGCTGAATCGCTGCTATAAAAAGCGAGGTAAAATAAGAAAAAGCACAGTAACGATTGTTCGAAAGAGTCGCTAACGGGAGGTAGAAATGGAAAGCCGGCTTTACGAGGAGGGGTACGACGAAAGTCTCTTGAGAGCTGTAGCGGCTCTTAACGAGACTCCTGCATCCACGGAAGCAATCCTGGGCCTGTTGCAAAAACACTGGGATTTGCCTCGAGGAGAAGCGGAGCAGCTGTTGTCGCAGGAACGCTACGAAGGATTCTTCCAGCGTGATTTCGCAAGATACCTGACGATGTACGAAGGCTTTTCCAAAGAAAAGGCAAGGGCATATACGACTAGCCACATGAACCTTCTGGCTCTGCGAAAAATCGAAAGGCCGTGGGCTATCGAGTACAACAGGCTTTATCGCCAGATCGAAAAGCAGAAGCCTCAAATAAAGGGGAAGGTTCACCTATCTTCCGAAATCGAGGAGTAAAGCAGTTCTCGCTACACGCCGCCGCATCCCATCGCCTAACCCACACCACGGGGGCGGCGCGCTCACCCCTGGCAGCAGCGCAGGAAGGGCGCCTGCGCAGCTGCCAGGGGTGCCATTATGCTCAGTCCCAAGCCGCTACCCGGCAGTGAGGTAGCCCGCCTGCCCCTCGCGGTCGATGTGGCACATCGCGTACGTCGTCTGCTTAGAGTCGTAGGTCGTGCCGTTGCCACCCGCGATGGCCTTGCAGTTGTAGAACGTGGAAGAGCCCGTGCACCCGCTCGGCAGCCCCCAGTCGGCATCGACCAGGATGCGCTCAAGGGCGGTGCAGGCACCGAACGTGTAGAGCATGCTAGAAAGCGACGCCAGACTCATGCCCCGCAGATCGAGCTCGGTGAGCGCGGAGCACGAGTTGAACGTACGGTTCATGTAGGCCACGCCGCGCAGGTTCGCCATGCCAGAGACCGAGGTCAGGGCGTTGCAACTGTAGAACCAGTAGTTCAGGTTCACGTTGGCGACCCTCGATGTGTCGGCGGCGATGGTCACGCGCTTCACGCTCTTGCCGAACGAAGCCCAGGGCGTCGCCTGGATCGCGGCGTACTTGGCGTTGGCGCAAAGCGTGTCGGAGGCCAGCACCTCGCGACCTGTCGCATCGGCCTTGGCGAACCCGATCTTGAGCTCGCCGTCGGCGAACAGCGTGGCGTTGAGCCAGGTGCGGACTTCGTACTCGGGGTCAGTCAGAACGCCACCCGCCCCCAGCTTGAGGACGGAGGCGCCGGAGGTCTGGAACGGCACGAAGCCGTCGGTGCCGCCCATTGAGTTCGATTTGAGTTTCACGGGCCCCGAAACGTCCCCGTTTCGGGGCCCGGGGACAAAAATCGCACGTCTACTCACTTGGGATAAATCCTTACTCCCATTCCTCCGAATACCGCCCAGTGCTTTGCCATCTTGAAACACTGGGAGTAAATAGCGAAATAGCAGGTGAAAGGGAGTAAAAGACCAAAGAAAAAGCCTCCGTCCCAACGCGGGAACGGAGGCTAGGAAATCGTTTTTACTCACCGCCGTCGCTGGTGGCTTTGCCATGACTGTCGTACGAAACGAAACTCAGCGGCACAGTGCGTCACTCAAAAGTGCAGGTCAGAACCCTATCAGCCTACTCCCACTCGACAAATTCAAGTATATGAGGAAGTATTTCTCTTGAATTTACAGGTAAAATATTCGCAAATTTGCTAATATTTTACCTGCTATTTTCGGCTGTCAAATTTCTTAGTATCAAAATACTATCACAAGAGGCTGGAAAATGCAACAGAATTATGTGGAGCTCTACATAATTCTGTAACCCCTTGATTATCAACTTCATCCGAACACTTCCCACATTCATCCGCACATGTGCGGA
>DXLY01000084.1 GCA_019414465.1 Collinsella sp. | reverse complement strand
GGATGTAATCGCGCACGCCGGTGCCGTCGGGGGTGGGGTAGTCGTTGCCAAAGACCTGAACGGCCTCGAGCTTGCCCACGGCGACCTGGGCGACATAGGGCACCAGGTTGTTGGGGATGCCCTTGGGATCCTCGCCGATCAGGCCCGACGGATGGGCGCCGATGGGATTGAAATAACGGAGTAGCACGACGTCCCACTCGGGGTCGGCGGTGTGGACGTCCATAAGGATCTGCTCGATCATCCACTTGGTCCAACCATAGGGGTTGGTCGCGGGCTTCTTAGGATCCTCCTCGGTGACGGGCGGGTTGTCCGGGTCGCCGTAGACGGTCGAGGAGCTCGAGAAGATGATGGACTTGCAGCCATGGTTGCGCATGACGTCGATGAGCACCAGGGTGTTCTCGATGTTGTTGTGGTAGTACTCGACGGGCTTGCTCACCGACTCGCCGACGGCCTTAAAGCCGGCAAAGTGGATGACGCGGTCGATCTGATGGGTATCGAAGATCTTGTTCATCGCATCGCGGTCGAGCACGTTGGCCTCGTAGAAGGTGAGGTTCTTGGCGGCCTCGTCGCCCACGATGGTCTTGACGCGGTCGACGGCGACGGCGCTGGAGTTGGAGAGATCATCGACGATGACGACCTGGTAGCCACCCTCGAGCAGCTGAACGACGGTGTGCGAGCCGATAAAGCCGGCGCCACCGGTAACGAGGACACAGGTGTCTTTGGGGTCGAGTGCTTTGGACATGTAGTCTCCTATCGAATCAGGAACACTTCTTCAGGGGAGTATAGCGCAGGCAGGGACGCCCAAATCGTGCGCTGTAGGAAAAGCAGAGGATTATGTTAACGTACTCATATAAGAGCTTGCGTACGCATAACCTGATCTTTGGTATTTGCTTACGAGCCGCCGACCTTGCAGTTTCCTGCCGTTCGTGGAAATCGTTGGGACGCGCCATATGTACGCTAATATGTATGAGTTGAGCGACATATAAATAAGCATGTAACGGAGTACATATGTCACCAAACAGCGATTCCATCCTTTCCCAGGAGCTCTCGCGCCGCACTGCCCTCAAGGCCCTGTTCGGCGCCGCTTCTGCGGCAGTTCTTTTTGGCCTGCCCGCTCGCGCCCATGCGGCGGAGGCTTCCAAAGAAACCACCGATAAACTGAATGCCGCCCAGGCCCAGCTCGACGAGGTTCAGGCCCAGCTCGACAGCATCGCAAATGAGTATGCGGCGCTGGCCAACAAGAATGCCCAGACCCTCAACGACATCGAGAATGTCCAGGGCAAGATTGACGACACGCAGGCCCAGATCGATGAAAAGAAGGCCGAGCTCAAGAAGAAGCGCAACGACCTTTCCGATCGCGTGGCCGCCAGCTACAAGTCCGGCGGCACGAACATCCTGTCGCTGTTGCTGGCCTCTGGCTCGTTTGAGGAACTCGTCGCCAACGCGCATTACGTTGAGAAGATCAACAAGAGCGACCGCGACGCCATCGAGGACATTCAGACCATCCAGGAAGAGCTCGATGCGCAAAAGACCGAGCTCGAGTCGCAGAAGGCCGACTTAGAGAAGCTCAAGGACCAGCAGACTGCCCAGATGCAGGACATGCAGGCCAAGCAGCAAGAAGTCCAGACCGTGCTGAACGGTCTTTCCGACGACGTCAAGGAGCTCATGGCTCAGCGCGATTCCGAGATCCTCGCTGCCGCCCAGGCTGAGGAGGCCGCTAGGAAGGCTGCCGCTGCCGCGGCTGCCGCGAACAAGAACAATTCCTACTCGGGTGGTTCGAGCTCGGGTGGTGGATCGTACGCGCCCGGAACCCCGCAGCAGAATGCCGGCTCGGGCAAGCAGCAGGCTGTCGTCAACGCGTGCTACTCCACGCCTTCGCCGGGTCAGAACTGGTGCGCGGCGTGGGTCACCAATGTCTTCCGTAACGCCGGCGTTGGCTACTTTGGAGGCAATGCGTGCGACATGTTTAACGCCTGGTGCTATAGCTCCGACCGCTCGGCGCTGCAGGTGGGCATGATCGTGGCCGATTCCTCGCACAGCGGCACGGGTGCTCCGGGCCTTATCTACGGTCATGTGGGTATCTACGTTGGCGGCGGCATCGTTATGAGCAATGAGGGAGCCATTACGTCTAAGTCGCTCGATTCGTTTATTAGCTTCTATGGCACTGGCTCTGGCGTGCGTTGGGGCTGGCTCGGCGGTATTGCGCTGTCGTAGCTGCGGCTTGGTCCGGGACAGTCCGAGAGGCATAAGGTTGCCTGCTCGGGCAGTCCTGCTCGCACGGAGAGCACATTAAGTGCTCTCCGGCTCGTGCGGAACTCGCGATCAACCTTATGCCTCTCGGACTGTCCCGGCCCTCTCGGATTCGGGGCGCGACACACCGGACTGGGTTATCTGAATAAATATGGTGAAGGCCCCTTTCGGGGCCTTCTCTTTTAGAGGAATTCGCCGACTCGGTGGACTTCGGGTTCTAGGTCTACGTTGAATTGGTCTTTGACGGTTGCCTGGATGTGGCGGATGAGTTCGTCGACATCGGCGGCGGTGGCGTGGTCGGCGTTGACGATGAAGCCGCAGTGCTTCTCGCTCACCTGCGCGCCGCCAACGGCGTGTCCTCGCAGGCCGGCATCCATGATGAGTTTGCCGGCAAAGTAACCCTCGGGGCGCTTGAAAGTGGAGCCGGCACTCGGCATGTCGAGCGGCTGCTTGTCCTCGCGGCGCTGGCGGTAGTCGTCCATGTCGGCTTTAATCATCGCGGCGTTGCCCGGGGCGAGATTGAAGGTGGCCGAAAGCACGGTAAAGCCGTCGTCGGCGATGCGGCTCTTGCGATAGCCCAGGTTGAGCTCGTCGACATCGAACTCGATGATATTGCCGCTACCGCGGGTGCCGTCGTCGAGCTGGCGAGCGGGTTTGTAGACGCGCACGGACTCCAGCACATCGGCCATGCAGGCACCGTAGGCCCCGGCGTTCATGTAGCAGGCGCCGCCGACCGATCCGGGGATGCCCGAGATGGGCTCCATGCCGGTGAGACCGGCCTCGGCTGCCGCCACGGCGACATCGGAAAGCAAGGCACCGGCTGCCGCCGTGACATGCGTGCCGTCGACGGTGATGTTGGAGAGGCCCTCGCCCAACGCCACGACGACGCCGCGGATGCCCTTGTCGCCGACGAGTAGGTCGGAGCCGTTGCCCACGATGGTGAGCGGCAGATCGCAACGATAGCAGGTGTCAAGCGTGGCGACGAGTCCCTGCTCGGTATCGGGCGTGACAAAGACATCGGCCGGGCCGCCGATCTTAAACGTGGTGTGCTCGCGCATGGGCTCGCTCATCAGCACGTTGTCCTCGCCGGCAACGCCAGCGAGCGCGCACAGCAGGTCCTCGTTAAAAAAGTCGTTCTCGTGCATACGAATATCCGCCTTTTGGTGGTCGTTGTCATCAATCGATTGCAATATACCCCACCCGGACGGATTTGGTGCGCTGGCGGCGATAAAACAGCCGTCTACCGGATTGGTAAAGTGTTTATCACCGAGGTAGAGGGGTAGTCGCTATACTTTCAAGAGATTGCGCGTAAACCCGGAAGGAGCGAGATGGCCAACAAAGTCACCCTCAAGCAGATCGCCCAGGAGGTGGGGCTTTCCCCCTCGTCGGTCTCGCTTGTGCTCAATAATCGGCCCTGTCGCATCTCGGAAGAAAACCGCAAACTCATCAAGGAGGTCGCGGCGCGCAACCACTATGTTCCTAACCAGATTGCGCGTAGTCTGGTCATGCGCGAGTCGCGCACGCTGGGCCTTATCGTCCCTAACATCGAGAGCCGCTTTTTTGCCTCGCTCGCCGGTAGCCTGGAAAAGCGCTGCCGCGAGGACGGCTATGCGCTCTTCATTACCAGCTCGGGCGGAAGCGCCGATGACGATCTGGAGCTGCTGCGCCAGCTGGTGACGCGCGGCGTCGATGGCGTCTTCCTGGTCGTGGGCGACGAGTTCTCCGACGACCGCGCCCTGCGCGAAGAAGTCAGCCACCTGCCCATTCCGGCCGTAATGGTCGACCGTGCCATTGAGGGACTCGAGTGCGACAAGGTGATGTTCGATCACGAGATGGGCGGCTACATGGCCACCCGCTATCTGATCGAGCAGGGCCACCGTCGCATTGCCTGCTTGGTTAACGCGCGCCGTTCCAATACGGGGCGTAAACGACTTGCCGGCTATGAGCGCGCGCTGCGCGAGGTTGGCCTGCCTATCGACGCACGCTTGGAGTTTGAGAGCGAGTACTACATTCCGAGTGCATACGAGGCCTCGGAGGCGGTGCTCGCAACTGATGCCACCGCTGTGTTCGCAAGTTCGGATAACATCGCCCTCGGTCTGCTCAAGCGCTTGCACGAGATGGGGAAGAGCATCCCGGGCGATATCTCGGTGGTGAGCTATGACAACTCGGCGGCCGATGTTCTCTTTGAGCCGGCGCTGACCGCGATTGAGCAGGATCCTGGCGTCCTTGCGGAGCATGCTTTTGGCTGCATGTCCAAGCGTCTTGCCGGCAGGGGCGGCAGGCGTGCCGAAGAGGTCGTCCTGGAGCCGGCGCTTATCGTTAAGGGCAGCGTGCTCGAACTTACCGAATGTAGCTAAACGTACTTGTTTGTTTGCATAGATTGCATGCGGAGTGTCTGCTATTTGCCGGCGGGGCCGGGGTGCCTGCCTTGTTTTGAGAAGTTCGCGGAGCCCACTTCTCAAAACAAGGCAGGCACCCCGGCCCTCGTCCGTGAACTCTTCCGCTGGGCGAGCCATAGACGCCGCGCACCGATGCGATAAAGCAGTGGCTTGAAATTGGTGCTATATTCAGCATGAGTTGTTTAATGCTAGTACGGGAGGCTGATATGGGGCTGTTCAAGAAGAAAAACCCGCAGGATGCCTTTGATCCCGATGTGTTTACCATCACGGATACGATTTTGGACCCACCGCGGTTTACGTTTTTGCCGGCTATCTACCAGGATGCCACGCGCCGCAAGTGGGCCGTGCATCAGCGCGGCGGCGAGCCGAAGATTTTTGACTATGCGGATGTGTTGCAGTGCGAAGTGGCCGAGGCGGGCGATCCGGAGGCCGAGGAAGTGGCCTCAAAACAGGAATTTGCCCAGCGTATCCTGGCAAATCCTGCCAAGGCGGCGAAAATAAACGCTGCCAAGCGTAATATGTGTCTTGGTATGGGCGTTGTTGTGGCGGTTCAGACGGGAAAAGACGAGGTTTCCAAATTAGAGATTCCCGTTATGACCGACGAAGTCAAACGCGATTCAAGTCTATATAAGTCGTATCGGAATGTCGCCGAGAAGATCAAGGCCGAATTTGATGCCATGGGAGGGCTGGTCTAATTTTGGCGGCATACGTTTCTGAATGAGGAGTCTGTGCAATGGCAGGCGAATCTTATGCAATTCCCCCCAAAGATCGTGCTGTTGAGGGAATTCTTTGGTATATCCAGCACCACCAGCTTGCCGGCGGCGATCGCCTGCCGGCTGAGCGCGTGCTGTGCGAAGAGATTGGCGTTTCGCGTACGGCGTTGCGCGCCGGTATCACGCGGCTCATCTCGTGTGGAACGCTCGAGAGCCGTCGCGGATCGGGTACGTATGTGTGTCCTCCCAAGCCGCTGAATATCTTCCAGGAAACGTATAACTTTTCCGATGCTGTGCGGACTGCCGGCCTGCACCCCTCTTCTCGTCTGGTTTCCACCGGGACCATCGAGGCGGATGAGGCGCTTGCCGACAAGCTTGGGGTGGCTGTGGGCGCTCCTTTACTCCGCATGCAGCGCATTCGACTTATAGAGGGCGAGCCGGCGTCAATCGAGACCGCTCACGTTAACCTGTCCCTGTGCCCCGCGCTTCCCGAGCACGATTTTGAGTGTGAGAGCCTTTACGATGTCTTGCTCAAAGAAGGTGGCGTGCGTGTTGAGCATGGACGTGAGCATATCTCCATCTCGCGTTTGAACGCCGAAGAGGCCGAGCTGCTCCAGCAAGAAGAGGGAACGCCGGTGTTCTATGAGAGCTCGATCGAATTCGATAAGGACATGCGTTTTGTGGAGCATTGCAAATCGGTGATTTTGCCCACAAAGTTCCGCTTTGCCGATAACGGCGAAGAGAACGGCATGAGGAGCGTGGCAGGTGAACAATGGCTGAAACAGTAGATGCCACCCCGGTTTATATGCGCATTCGACGCCGCATCGAGGAACGTATCGAGCGCGGTATATATCCCACGGGTTCCATGATTCCGTCCGAAAAAGACCTTGCCGAGGAATTTGGTACGACACGCTTGACCATCCGAAGCGCTGTCGATGAGCTGGTTCGGCGCGGGCAGATTCGCCGTGTTCGGGGAAAAGGTGCCTTTGTGGCGCAGAAAGTACCTGCTTTTTTTGAACGCACGGTCGGTTTCCGTGAATCGGTCCGTGCTTCGGGCGGCGAGCCGTCCGTCCGTATTCTCGCGCGTTCCAAGCGTTATGCGGGGCCATATTACGCCGACCTGTTTGGCATCGCCGAGGACGACCTGCTCTATTCCGTTCGACGCCTGAACTGCATAAACGGTAGCCCCGTATCGATTGAGACGGCGCTGATTCCCTGCCTGCTGTTCCCAACCATCGAAGATATTGACGTGTCGGTCTTCAGTTTGTACGAGACCTATGAGATGCTGGGCCGAAAGCCAGTCATGGCACAGGAAAAGCTCGATATCGAAGCGCTGGGCGCACGAGATGCCGGCCTCCTTGGACTGGAACAGGGCGATCTTGTTTTGCTTTTGGAATGCGTGAGCTATGACGCGAGCGGTCAGGCTATCGAGTATGTAAAGTCCTTCAATCGTGGCGATACGGGCGGCTACACCTATACGTACTAGCTGGTATTTTGTGAATAACGGCTGGGAAACTAACCAGTTTTGATCGTTGGGTCAGCTGTATATACAACCTTACAGGGCTCAAAATCGACCGTTCGCCGATGGGGATAAATTAATCGACAAAGAGGTATCAAAAAGCCGTAACCTGTAACTGTGATTGGTATCAAATACTAATGATTTGTTACGAGGTGAGACGATGAAGATGCTCGATTACGTTCAGCTTGCCCATGTGCGTATGGGGGAGAACCTCGAGCGTTCGTCTGAGCTGGTAGCGCAGCTCGTTGATATTTTCCAGTCCGGTTCTTTTGACGCGCTGCGCATCGTTGCTTCGGGTTCGTCGCGCCATGCCGCCGATTGCGCCCGCGATTACCTGCAAGATGCCCTGCAAATGCAGGTGTCCGTTGTGACGCCCGAGGCCTTCGTCGATTTTGAACACACCTATCCGCAGCATGTGCTCAACATTGCCGTTTCGCAGAGTGGCTATTCGACCAATACGATTGCGGCGCTCGATTACATGCGCGCACACGATATGGCTGCAGTTGCGCTCACGGCAAACGTCGAGGCACCCATCAAGGAACACGCTGACATCGTTCTTGACTACGGTGTGGGCGTCGAGTCGGTGGACTTTGTGACTCTGGGCGTCGAGGTGCTCGTTGAGTACTTGGTGCTCTTTGGTATTTACGGCGGTCAGGCGCGCGGAACGATTGACGCCAAGGGCGTTGCCCAGCGTCTTGACGACCTGCGTGAGGCTATCCAGGCCAATGCCGTGATGTGCAAGACCGCCGAGGCATATGTCCAAGACCACATGCTCGAGCTTTCTGAGCACACGCCCGCCATGGTCGTCGGCAACGGCCCCAACTATGGCGTTGCCGAAGAGGCGGCCCTCAAGCTGAGCGAGACCATCAAGATTCCTGCCATGCATCACGAAGGCGAGGAGTTCGTCCACGGTCCCGAGATGCAGATCGTTCCGGGCTATCTGGTGTTTATCGTCGACGATCCGCAGGGGTCGGAGCGTCTTGCGAATATCGCTGATGCGCTATCGAACGTTACGACAAAAACGGTGCTGCTCACGGCCCATCCCAAGGGTAGGGCTCACGAGGTTGCGGTGCCTCAGGTGGCGCCGCTGCTCAGCGCAATTCCCAATCTTGTGTTCTTCCAGACGATTGCGGCCATGATAGCCGAGCGTCTGAAGTCATGGGACGTGCACCCGTATCTCGATGCTGTCTCCAAGCAAATGGAGGTCAAGGCAGAGGGCTACGAAGAGTCAGTCAATGCGCTTAAGGCCAAAGCGGCCGAGTGTTACGGAATGTAAGCGGGTTTTGATGCCCGTTGGCATGGGGGATGTGGAAACAACCCCAGAAAGGAGAGACAAATGAAGGAAACCGAGAAGATCGAGATCATGCATTTCGACCAGGAGGGCTATCTCGAGGACGGCAAGGCGCTCTACGAGACCGGCAAGAAGATGACCGCGCTCGCCGACAAGGTCGCCGACGAGGGCTACGACGCCGTGTTCCTGATGGGTGTCGGCGGCACCTGGGACGAGCTCATGCAGCTCGAGTACCTCATGAACAAGTTCG
>DXLY01000083.1 GCA_019414465.1 Collinsella sp. | reverse complement strand
GCCTTGGCTTGCGGCGCATCAAGGGAGCCGGTCTGCTCAAAAGCGGGCTGGCTATCGCTCGCGGTTGTTTGCTCAACGGGTGCACCGCACGAGGTGCAGAACTTGGCATTATCTGCAAGAAGCTTGCCGCACGAGGCGCAATACCGAGACATTGCCACTCCTTTCGCCACATTTCAATGCAATACGACGATTATACCCAGCGTCCAAAATTCCCCATCATAAGTTGCGGTGAAATAGGGACTGTTTGGCGGTCTCAGAGCTTCAATCAGTCCCTATTTCACCGCAACTTTGGAAAGGCACCTTTAGCCATTGGGGACGCACCGAGCACTGGGGTATCATGGCTTGGTTGATATATCTGCATTTACGCGCCTTGTAGGAAGGGGCTGCGCCCATGGCTTTTGAGCCCGCTCAACATAGCTTCATTACGCTCGAGGGTGTCGATGGCGCCGGTAAATCTACGCAGGCGCGCCTGCTTGCCCGTGCGCTCGAGCTCGCTGGCTACCAGGTTGTGAGCCTGCGCGAGCCGGGCGGTACCGCCATCAGCGAAAAGATCCGTGCTCTGCTGCTCGACCCTGCCAATACGGCGATGGGCGACACCTGCGAGTTGCTGCTCTACGAGGCGGCACGCGCTCAGTTGGTGCACGAGGTCATCGCGCCCGCCCTTGCTGCCGGCAAGGTGGTCCTGTGCGATCGCTTCTACGATTCCACGACCTGCTACCAGGCGTTTGCCGATGGCCTCGATCGTCAGATGGTGCGCGATGCCAACAACCTGGCCGTCGCGGGTACGCACCCGGCGCTCACGCTCGTCTATCACATCACGCCCGAGCAGGCGGCGCTGCGCATGGCAGCCCGTGGCGCGGCAGATCGCATGGAGGCTAAGGGCATGGCCTTCCAAGAGCGTGTCTACCAGGGTTTTTGCGCAATTGCCGCCGAGGAGCCAAACCGCGTAAAGCTCATCGACGCGACCGCGTCCATCGAGGACGTATTCGCACAGACGGTCGAGCAGGTTCGCGCCTACGGCCTCGACATTTCCCAGGATGCCGTCACCGCCGCGCTTGCCCAGGAGGCCGAGTAACATGGCCCCCGCTCAGGCAAGCCTGCTGGCCAAGCTTGACACCCAACAGCGCGTGCGCGACTTTTTGACCAATGCCGTCGCCAGCGGTCGCGCATCGCACGCCTACCTGTTTTTGGGCGCGCCCGGCGCGGGCAAGCTCGACGCCGCGTGGGCGCTCGCCCAAGCCTTCCTGTGCGAGCAGGATGGCTGCGGCTCATGCGATAGCTGCGTGCGCGTCGCCCGCCATACGCACCCCGACGTGCACTATTACACGCCCGAGAGCGCCACGGGCTACCTTATCGCCCAGACACGCGAGCTGCTCGACGACGTGCCCCTGGCGCCCATCCGTGCCAAGGCCAAGGTCTACATCATTGACCGTGCCGAGCAGCTGCGCGCCAACACCGCCAACGCATTGCTCAAAACTCTCGAGGAGCCGCCCGAGGGCGTTATGTTCATCCTGCTGGGCACCTCGGCAGACGTGATGCTGCCCACTATCGTGAGTCGTTGCCAGTGCGTGCCGTTTCGGCTGGTATCGCCCGCCGTCGCCGCGCAGGCCGTGAGCCGCGCCACCGGTCAGGACCCTGCGCGTTGCCGCATGGCCGTCGCCGTGGCGGGAAGCCCCACGCGTGGCATCGAGTTCCTCAAGAGCGCCGAGCGCCAGGACGCCCGCCGTCAGATGGTTCGCGCCATCGATTCGCTTATCGCCGCCGACGAGGCCGACGTGCTCAGCCGCGCCAAGTCACTCATCGTCGCCGTTAAGGCGCCGCTCGCCGAGGTCAAGTCCACACAGGAAAAGGTGCTCGAGCAAAACGCCGACTACCTGTCGCGTGGAGCATTGAAGCAGCTTGAGGACCGCAACAAGCGCGAACTCAACGCGCGCGAGCGTTCGGGTATCATGGAAGCGCTGGCGAGCGCGCGGACGCTCATGCGCGACGTGCTGCTGACGCTTCAGGACAAGGCAGCCGACGTGGTGAACGAAGACGTGCGCGACACGATCGGTCGGCTTGCCGCCGCGACCAATGTTGCGGGTGCCACACGGGCGCTCGAGGCAGTCGCGACCGCCGAGCGCAACATCGCCAGAAACGTTACTCCCCAGCTGGCCATCGAGGTCATGCTGTTCGATATCAGGAAGGCACTGAAATGCCGTTAGTCGTACCCGTTAAGTTTACCTACGCCTCGCGCGACCTGTGGTTTGACCCGCAGGATCTGGATATCCTCGAGGCAGACTACGCTATCTGCTCCACCGAGCGCGGAACCGAGATCGGCCTGGTTACGGCCGATCCCTTCGAGGTGCCGCAAGACGAGATCGGTCAGCCGCTCAAGCCCGTGCTGCGCGTGGCGAGCGACATCGACCTGCAGCTTGCTGACGACCTGGCCATCCAGGGCGACGAGGCCATGGTCGACTTCCGCCGCCTGGTCAAGGAGCTCGACCTCGAGATGAAGCCGGTCGGCGTCGAGTACCTGTTTGGCGGCGAGAAGGCCGTGTTCTACTTTGCGGCCGAGGAGCGCGTCGATTTTCGTCAGCTCGTCAAGGACCTGTCCTCGACGCTTCACATTCGCGTCGACATGCGCCAGATCGGCGTGCGCGACGAGACCCGCCTGGTGGGCGGCTATGCCCAATGCGGACAGGAGCTCTGCTGCACGCGCTTTGGCGGACAGTTTGAGCCCGTCTCGATTCGCATGGCAAAAGAGCAGGACCTACCGCTCAACTCGTCCAAGATCAGCGGCGTATGCGGCCGCCTGATGTGCTGCCTGCGCTATGAGTTCGAGGCGTACAAGGACTTTAAGAGCCGTGCGCCCAAAAAGAAGACGCTCATCGATACGCCGCTTGGCAAGGCGCGTATTCAGGAGTATGACACGCCGCGTGAGCAGCTGGTGCTGCGCCTGGAGAACGGCAAGGTCTTTAAGGTCAACCTAGCCGATATGACGTGCTCGGAGAGCTGCAAAAAGAAGGCTGCCGAGCAGGGCTGTAACTGCCGCCCCGACTGCGTGACGCGTGACGTGCTCGAGCGCATCGAGTCGCCCGAGATGCGCCTGGCGCTCATGGAGCTCGACCGCGAGAACGGCGTCGACGTGGGCGATGGCCTGTCGAGCGCCGACCGTCTTGCCGGCACGTCGATGCCCAAGCGCCGTCGTCGCGATGCCGATTCCGATGCCCGCGCTGCTCAGAGCCAGGGCGAGGGCCGTGGCCGCGGAAAGGGCCGTGGTAAGGCCGAGACACCCGAGGCCGAGGAGGCCGCCGGTGGCCGTCGTCGTCGCAAGCGCGCGGGCTCGGGCGATGCTACCGAGGCTGCAGCCGCAGGCAAGAACTCCTCTCGCGAGCGCGAGGTTCAGCAGCCCCAGCAGCAGAATCGCGGCGGCGGCATGAACCCCACACGTCGCCGCCGCCGTCATCTGTCGAGCGAGGAGCGCGAGGACGCCTTCCGCGCCGCAGCTGCTCGCGAGGCTGGTGCCGCCCCCAAGGGTGGTTCGGGTTCCGATGCGCCTGCCGACAAGGGTGGCAAGTCACGTGGCGAGGAGGAGCGCGCGCCGCGTCCGCGCCGTCGCCATTCCTCGGGCGCGCAGCAGAAGCCCTCAGTGCCCTCCGTGGCCGATCAGGTCTCGGATGGCGAGGTCAAGGTCACGCGCCGTCGTCCCGGAGATGGCGGGGGAGCGGCTGCCAAGGCTTCGCGTGGCGCCGCTCGCGACGAGCGCGAGCCGCGCGAGGATCGCGGTGGCGAGGGCTCGGCCGACCAGGGTCAAAAGCGCCGTCGCCGTCGCCGTTCCCGCAAGCCGCGCCAGGATGGTGGCGAGGGCTCGACCCCGTCTTCGTCCGCACCACAACCGCCCGCCGGCGAATAACGCCCGCGAGCGGATTTAGCTCGCCTTGCCCCGAGCGCATCGGGGTATCATAGCGCCGAATCAACAACCCTCCCTGCGACCGAACGTAGGGAGGGTTGTGTCTTGAAGAGCCGTTTGAACATATTGAGCCGTCTGCAGGGTGCCGGTGCCCTACCGTTTGCGGACGAATTACTACCGTTTGCCGAGCGGGTGGCACGCGAGGCGCTCGAGGCATTGTCGCCAACACGATGTGCCGGCTGCGAGCGCGCCGGTACGCTTATTTGCCAAGACTGCCTGGCTGCGCTCACGCTCATCGACCCACGTCATAGCTGCACCCGATGCGGCGCCCCGTTTGGGGATTTGCTGTGCACTGAGTGTTCGGTCGAGAGCACGTCCTCGGCAATGGCGGAGGCGCTCGATCGCTGCCTGGCGTGCGCCGTCTATGCGCATCCGCTGCCGCGCATCATTAAAGCGTACAAGGATGCGGGCGAGCGACGTCTGGCTCCGTATCTGGCGGAGCTGCTCTACGACACCGCCCTGCATGCCCAGGTCGTAGCGCCCGATCGCTACGGAGGTGTGCTGTCCGGTGCGGATGCGGTGGTGTTTGTGTCTGCGACGGCGGCAGCGTTTCGGCGGCGTGGTTTTGATCATATGGAGGCCATTGCGCGCCCATTTTGCGAGCTGTCGGGTGTTCCCCTGCTCGATGCTCTCGTCAAGTACGGGCATGGCGACCAGCGCGAACTCGGTCGTGAGGAGCGCCGCGAGCGTGCCCAAGGCATGTACGAGACGGTTGAGGATGTGCGGGGCAAGCGCCTGCTGCTTATCGACGACGTTATCACCACGGGTGCGACGATGGCAGCGGCTTCGGCGGAACTCAAGCGCGCCGGTGCCGCGGCCGTTGATGGCCTCGCTATCGCACGCGTTTGGTAGGGGTGGTTCAGATGGCAATAAAGATCGGGCAGCGTGGCAAGCCTGCAAGCGAGCAGCTGGCTGCTTCCGTAATTCTGACGGGTGCCTCGGCGCTGCGCATGATGCGCGCCGAGCGCCGGCAGATGGGCTACATAAGCTGGAAGGACCTCGATTCCGATGAAGAGCGCCGTGTGCTGCGCACGTCGTCGCCCTCGACCGAGGACATCTATCTTCCCGACTTGGTGCGGATTGGGGCCGCAAGCGGCGAGGTGCAAGAAGATCTTTGCTTGCTGGTGGGATCTGCGGCGCAGCGCCGCCGCATGCCTGGCGTGGGCTGGTCCGTATGCTCCGGGTTGCCCGCCGGCTCGATTCTAGAGGTGGAACCGGGGGTGTGCAGTCTATCTCCCGAGGCCCTTTGTGTTGTCGTCGCCCGCGAGGTCGGCTGTATCCAGGCATTTGCCCTGGCCCAGGAGCTGTGCTCTAAGATTTCGCTGAGTGATCGCGGGAAGTATCTGCCTCCCTACACCTCGCCCGTTACGAATAAGCTTGCAAAGGACAAGGACCAGCCAGCAGACGTGGGCTACTTTGAGGTTGAGCCGGTGCTGACGCCCGATCGTCTGGCAGATTACCTCGCGGTATGCAAGGGGAATGCGGCCAAACAACTGCAGCGTCTGTGTCCCTACTTGTCAGAAAACCTGCGCTCGCCCATGGAGTGCATCATGCTCGCTCTGTTTTCGCTTCCGTTTTCCTATGGCGGATTTGCCTGCGGTCCCTTTAAGACCGACTACAAGATCGAGTTCGATGACCGCGCGCAGGCAATCTCGGGGATGCCGCATGCAGTTTGCGATGCGTATCAGGAGACGGCCCGGTTTGACCTCGAATACAACGGTGAGCTGGGCCATTCCTCCCGGAGGGGACGTATCCATGATGAAAAACGCAACACGGGCTTGATTGCTATGGGAATCGAGGTCGCGACGGTCAACAACGAAATGCTCTGCGACATGGAGGCGATGGAAGCGCTCGCATGGCGCATTCACCAGCGTATGGGCAAACGATATCGCAACCGTGTTGACGCTTGCAGAAAGAAACAAGAGGCGCTATTTAACACGCTTAGGGCGTGTTTTGGGCTTAAACCTGCCTAACAATGCTCTGAAATAGGGGGTTGGATATATGCTCTGGCCAAAATATAGCAAATATGAGTACTGTTACAAATTCAGTAACAGCAAAATCAGGGATTTTGGGGCTGGAAGATGGCGTAAATTAGAAAGATATTAAACAAACGTGGAATATCCTGGCATCAATCTGACGTTATAGAGCGTGAAAACTGTTTGCAGAACAAAAAATTCCTGCCACTGATTTGGTAACAGTACTCATATTTGCAATTTTTTGGCCACGCGCCCCAATACGGGCGTGTTGGGGCTCTCCGTAGGGGAGCGACGGGCTCAATCATGGCGCGTACGGTCCGCTCCGACCTGCGAAATCTGTGCTCGCGATGCGAATAACGTCCCTAACCTTAAACTATAGCTTGAACTTAGCTATAATGCGCTACGTTCCTGCCAGGCTGTGGTTGCGGACGGACGAAATGTCCATCCTAGTCCAAGACAGACGCGGTCAAAGGGATCCACGTAAGCGACCGCGTGCGCGCGGCGCGATCATGGCGCGTCCTAGATGTAAGCCGCACCGTCCGTTCTACTTTCTTTGGGGCAATACCGCCTCGCGGGCGAGCGGGCCAGTCGTGAAGGTGGCTGCGGCCTCCCGAGCAAACGCCCCGGTGCGCAAGTGTGGGGTCAAATACCAGGTCAGCTGGTGGGAACACCCGTTATTCCGCGCAACGCACGGATCGTATACGACACAGAAGGCAGGGTAGTGGACATGGTAAGGGGCAGCTTGATGCACGCGGCTCGGTTGGGTGCTGGGACCGCGGCGGTCATTGCCGTTTTGGGCCTGAGTGGATGCGCGTTCAATCCACTGTCCACGTTCACGACGCCCACGATCGACCAGATCGAGCGCGAGACCGTTACCCCCACGGTATCGGACGATGCCCTGGTCACGCCGGGAACCCTGACGGTCGCTCTCGATACTTCCGATGCCCCGCAAGCCATGCAGGATGCCGACGGAAACCTCACGGGCTATGCGGTCGATGCCGCTCGTTCCCTCGCATGCCGCATGGGTCTCAAGGTCGCCTTTGTCGATGCGTCCTCGGCCGATTCCGCGCTCAGCGATAAAAAGGCCGACATCTTCATTGGTGACGTCAGGTCTACGGACGGCGATATCAGCTCGCTTGGCACCTGTCTGTACGACGCCCCCGCCGTATTCGGCAAGAGCAGCGACGGAGAGTCGCTGAGCGTTTCCACCGAAACGCTTAACACCGCTACCCTGGGCGTTCAGACCTCTTCGGCCTCGCAGGAAGCGCTCGCCAAGCAGAGCATTACGGCCAACCAAAAGACCTTCTCCAACATCAATGAGTGCTTTGAGGCGCTCGAGTCGGGCGAGGTCGATTACGTGATCTGTGATTCCACGGCTGGTGGCTACCTCGCGCGTCTGATGAGCCAGATCTCCTATGTCGGTACGCTCGAGGCGCCCTCCACGCTTGGCGTCGCAGGCCTAAGCTCTAACGATGAGCTGTGCCGTGCCGCGAGCGATGCCCTCGATGGCATCACGGTCGATGGCACGCTCGAGGCAGTCCACTGCGTCTGGTACGGACAGATGCCCTATGACCTTACCGCCAAGACCGTTTCGGGGGCCAATGTGCAGGCATCCGACTCCACGTCCAACGAGACCGAGTCCTCCGATGACGACGCCTCTGATAACAACAGCGACGGCCCGTCGTCTAGCCAGGAGGGCACCATCACCGACGATGACATCAACAAGCTCAATAGCTAGTTATTGGTAGGGGTGGCGCCTGCCACACGCTGAACAAGGCGCTTCTTCACGGTTTCAACACGCATGGCCGGGTCTCCCAAATAGGGGAGCCCGGCTTTTCTATTTTGGTAAAACTAGCAGGTCAAAGCTAATTTTCACGAGAAAAATTAACTCCGTCGACGCCTTCCTATAGCGCACTTTGCCACGGAAAAGTGCGAGACTTCGGTATGCGGTATCAAGCAGTCGTTATTCGGGTCTTTGGGAATTCGCGTGATTAAATGCACGGCAATGGGTACATAGCCAGTACAGTAAGTCCCCGAGGCAGATTGGAGCCACGTATGGATATCAAGGTTTCTGGACGCAAGACGACGGTAACCGATGCTCTGCGTGCGCATGTGGATGAGAAAATCGGCGAGGCGCTCAAGGTTTTCGACATCGAGCCCATGACAGTCGACGTCGTGCTTCGTTATGAGAAGAACCCCTCGAACCCCAACCCGGCAATCGTCGAGGTCACGGCTCGTGCCCGCGGTTCGGTGATTCGCGTTGCCGAGCACGGCGCAGATATGTATGCTGCCATCGACCTCTCCGCCGATAAGGTCACCCGCCAGCTGCGCAAGTTCAAGACCAAGGTCGTGGACAACCGCCAGGGTGGTGCCAGTGCCGCGGATGTCGCGCCGGTCGAGCGCGTTGAGGATCTGGCCGACCTGCTGCTGCCCGAGGAGGACGACGACCTGCTCGTCCGCGAGAAGGTCATCGATGTCACCCCGATGACCGAGGAGCAGGCGCTGGTGCAGACCGATTTGCTGGGCCACGACTTCTACGTGTTCGAGAACGCGACGACCGGTCTCATCAATGTGGTGTATCAC
>DXLY01000082.1 GCA_019414465.1 Collinsella sp. | reverse complement strand
CGCCAGCACCGCCGCGGGTGGGCAAAACTGTAGGGCGCCGTATCATTCTAAGTCCCGACATGGCGAGAATGACGCGCCCCTGCTCCGGAAAACGGCGAAATCTGACTCGGAACGCTCGCTAGGGATATCCGAAGGCCACCGTTGGCGACGTCGGATCATATGCAGACAACTCGAACTGCAGAATACTCCAAAAAATGCACGGCGCACCCCATGGGACCCATTGCCGCATGGCAGAAAACAGGTCCACGGCATCCTCTAGATGCATTCCCGAGGAAATCACATTTGAACTAGCGATCGGATACGACAAACAAAAAGGGCCCCGAGCGTAGTTGCTCGGGACCCTTGGTTCACCTCGCTCTAGCGGGCGATGCGTATGTTACTTGCGCTTGCCGCCGCCGTCACCGGGACGACGGGAGCTGCCGCCGCGCTTGCCGCCACGGCTGTTGCCATAGCTGCCGCGGTTATCGCGACCGCCGGCGCGGCCGCCACGGGAACCGGCCTGGTTGCCGCCGCGACCACCACGGTAGCCGCCGCGACGCTCTTCGCGGGTATCGTCGTAGTTGCGCCAGTCATCGCGACGATCGCGGCTGGCACGCGGATCACGACGGTCGCGCAACTCGTTAGAACGACCAGCGCCGCCGCGGCCGCCATTGCCGCGAGCACCCTCGCGACGCTCGCCGCCGCGGCTACCGCGCTCTTCAAAGCGCTTGCCGCCACGGGACTCACCGCCACGGGCAGCACGCTCACCACGACCCTCGCCGCCGCGACGCTCGTCACGGCCGCCGCGCTCGTCATCACGACCGGAACGACGGCGGTCGCCCGAACCGCGCTTGCCACCGCGCGAACCGCGGCCCTCGTCCTCGCGCTCGACACGACGACGGCCACCGCGATCCTCGTCCTCGCGGCGGCGGCGATGTGCCTCGCCCTGGAACTGCTTGGCACGACGCTCGGCACGGTTGCCACGCGGGGCCTGCTCGACAGCACCGCCGCGCTCCTCGGCAGCCACCTCGCGGGCCACGCTCTCAACAGCCTCGTCCACGCGAGCCTGAACGCCTTCGCGCACGCGGGTCTTGCCGCCGCGCTTGGGACGGCTCGGACGCTCGCCATCGCCGCGACGCTCGTCGCGACCGCGGTTGGAACGACCGGCCACATCGCCGTAGTCATCGCCGTTGCGTTTGCCGTCGCGACGCGCCTGCTCAAGCTTCTTCTTGCTCTTGGACTTGCCGCGCTTGGTCTTCTTCTTCACCTTAAAGGCCGCAGGATCGCGCTCGGGGTCAACCGCGGGCGGATTGGGGCCCACATGCAGGTCGCCGGCCTCGTAGATGTCGGCGGTCTTGTCCATGAGCTTCTCGATCTCGTAGAACTCATCGACATCCTGCTCGGTCACAAACGTGATGGCCCAGCCCAGCTCGCCGGCACGACCCGTACGGCCAATACGGTGGATGTAGTCGGTCGGCTCGGCCGGCACGTCAAAGTTCACGACGTAGCGCACGTCGCTGATGTCGATGCCGCGGGCGAGCACGTCGGTCGCCACCAGCACGTCGACGGTGCCGTCGCGGAAGGCCGAAAGGGCACGCTCGCGCTGGGCCTGTCTGCGGTTGCCGTGAATCGCGGCGGCCTTGATGCCCTTGCGCTCCAGACGACGGCAGCAGCTGTCGGCGCGGTGCTTGGTACGCATAAAGACGATGGTGCGCTCCGGGCCCTCCTTTTTGAGGAACTCGGGCAACAGGTTATTCTTGGCCTCGATGGACACCGGGAACACAAACTGGTCGACGGTGTCGGCGGTCGACGTGGCAGGTGCGATCTCCACGCGGGCCGGGTCGCTCACCAGGTCGGTGATCTCGCCCACGGCCTCCTCGTCGAGGGTCGCCGAGAACAGCAGCGTCTGACGCTCGGCCGGCGTCTCGCGCACAATGCGCCGGACGGCGGGCAAAAAGCCCATGTCGAGCATACGGTCGGCCTCGTCGAGCACCAGGACCTTAACCTCGTCCAGGTGGCAGGCGCCCTGCTCGATCAGATCGACCAGACGGCCCGGCGTTGCGACCAGGATGTCGCAGCCGTACTTAAGTGCCGCGGTCTGCGGCTTGTAGCTCACGCCGCCCACGACGGTCACGGCAACATGGCCGGTGACGTCGGCGATTTTGCTTGCGACCTCGTCGATTTGCTGGGCAAGCTCGCGCGTAGGGGTGATGACGAGCATCACGGGGCCGCGACCGTTGCCCTCGGGCTTTTTAGCACCGCGACGACGGTTGCGGCCGCCGCGCTCGCGCACGGGTTTGGGAGGAGCGATGTGCTCCAGATTGTTCATGGTCGGCAGCAAAAAGGCGGCCGTCTTGCCGGTGCCGGTCTGAGCGGCGGCAAGCAGGTCGCGGCCCTCGAGCACCACGGGGATGGAGCCGGCCTGCACGGGCGTCGGCGCCGTGTAGCCCAGGTTCTCGATAGCACGAAGCATCTCGTCGGAGAGGCCCAGCTCGTCAAAGGCGGGCAGGCTCTCGGTAGCGGACTCGACGGCCTGGGCAGCATTGGCCTCATCGGCGGCATCGAAGGCAGCCTGGGTCATGGCCTCGCGGGCCTCGTCCAGGATCTCGGCGTCGGTGACGTCAGATACAGAATTACGCATATGTCGTTGTTCCTTATCTGCACGCGTTATGGGCACGGCATGCGGCCGCGCGGGCGTGCTTGGTAGTGCGCTAATACATACAAAAACGGGTGCGCACAGAGAGGACGTTGCTCAGCACGCTGGCGATCGCTTTGGCAGCCCTATCACGCGCCGTCCAGACGCAGCAGCTCTAAGCGATGGAGCAGATTCGCCGCCGGTTAGTATACCCGTACTCCGTATGCCCCCACGTAAACCACAGATGACGAGGCGGACGAGGTGGGCCCGGCTGATTGTCTCAATCTGTAACATCTACAGGGCAAATCTTCCTCTACGTGTTACAGATCGAGACAAACGGTCAACACGGCCCACAAACGTCTCAATCTGTAACAGTTAACGAGTAAAATCGGCCCTAATTGTTATAGATCAAGACAGAGGGGGATTTCCGTCCAGTCCAAACCAAATCTCTCAGTCTTCCTGCAATTTCGAACATGTGGCCTATAATGTTGCTTTGGTTACGCTATATATTGCGCAGCCATTTAATACGTCGCCCACCGGGGGCCATTAATTCCTATCGCCATATTGGCTAGGAAGCAATCAAAGGAGGTATCCGTGGCAGCAGAGACGCCTTGCTCGGTCCTCTATAACGATATTCGCTCGTTCGGCGGTCTTAAACATCTCGAGATCGCCCGAATGCTCATCAATGGAAACTCTTATCTCGGCAGTACCCTGCTCGAGAAATGCTCTTCCAACCGCTCGTATCTCACCCGTTACATCGTCCATCGCAAGCCTGACCAGTGCGCGCCCTCCATCTACAGCGACTTTACCGTCACCACGCTCAACCTTTCCTCGGCAATCTGCAGCAAGCTCGGCGGCGGCGAGTCCGCCTATCGGGCAATCGCCGAGCACTATCGCGGTCCGGCCGCCAACGAAATGATGTCGGCTCTCGCCAGCTACAAGCTGGACAGCCGCCTATATGCAAATGCCCTCAATCGCATCGACAACTTTGACGGCAATGCCGTGCGCGAGAAAAGCACGCTTTACCTTATGCTCTTTGTGGCAACGGGGGCGCTCGCCGATCCCGTTCAGGGCGTGGCCACCGTCGAGCGCTTTTGCGACAGCAAGACGGGCGAGCACTTTGGCACCATCGAAACTACCGTCGGACGTGGCTTTATGAGCAGCCTGGAGCAGCCGCGCACTGTCGCCCCCAACCTCGGTCTGCTCAGAACCCATGCCGACAACTGCGCCGGCATGCAAATCCATCCCCTCACACGCGATCCGCGCGGCACCGTGATTGGTTCTTTGCCCAAAACCTCGCCCAGCATCACCGATGTGGGCGCCGACGCATCGCGCGAGCATCTTCGCATTTGGCTCGAGGGTGAGCACTGGTACGCCCAGGGCCTTGGATCGACCAACGGCACAGTGCTCGAATCGGGCGCGGGCGACGGCGATATTGTGATTGAGCCGCCGCGCGACCAACGCGAGCCCGGCAAAGTCTATCCCCCCGTGGAAATCGCCAACAGCGACAGGCTCCATCTGGGTCTCTACACGACATTCCTTGTCATTGTGGACTAGCACGGACGGCGATCGGAAGACGGTCGCCGTCCGTCTTTCGTCTTCTATCTTCTGCGTCGTAAACGACAATACCCAGCGGTATACGTGGGCAGTGCGGCTATCATGGTACTTTACCGATATCCACACTGCCCACGTATACGCGCGGCAACCCAAGCTAGACAAAGGAACGCCATGGATACTACCGATAGCGCCTATGGCGACAAACTCATCCGTCTTGACACGTTCGATACCGCCGTAGCAGTCGACCCCAGCGCCGAGGACGACGCCAAGCGTCGGTTTATGACGCTTATTCTCCAAACGGCCCACCGCAACAACGGCAACATCGGGCACGTGCTGCGCGCGACCAACACGAGCGGCGAGGTCTTTGCCGTCAAGCTACTCAAGGACAACGCCATCCTTTCCGGCCAAGCCCCCGACCGCTCCGCCGAGCAATCGGCCGCGCACCTGGCCAACACCGCCGCGCTGTTCGAAGAGTACCGTCACTTGTGCACTGTCTCGCACCTGCGCGGATTTCCGCGCGTCTATGGCTACGGCTCGTGTGAGGATGACCCGCTCATCCTCATGGAGTGGGTCGAGGGCACCTCACTCAAGCAGGCGCTGCCCCTGCTTCCGCACGACGCCTCGGGCGGGCTGACCACCCAGATGGTCGCCGCCGTCGGAAACGCCGTGCTTCGTGCGCTCTTGATGACCCAAGGCCTCGTGAATCCGGTCATCCATCGCGACCTGTCGCCTGCCAATATCATGTTCCGCACCTCCAGCCGAACGCTCGAGCAGCAGATTGCCGATTGTTCCTTTGACCCCTGCCTCATCGACATGGGCTCCGCGACCATGGCTCTCGGCGACGACACGATCACCCGGCGCGCCGACATCTGGCGCTTTGCCACACCCGCATACGCCGCGCCCGAGATGCTCACGCAGGATATCGAAGGCATCGCGGCCCTTCGCCGCTCGCCCGCGGTCGACGTCTATGCGCTTTCGAGCATTCTGTACCAGCTCTACAGCGGTCGCAAGCCGTTTGACTTTGAGTCGACGGACGCCGCTGCAACCGGCTCGTTCTATCTCGTAAAGACCAAGACCAAGCCGGCACCGCTCGAGCCGCGCTGCGAGAGCGATGAAGCGCTCGTCCAAATCATCATGAAGGGTCTCTCAGTCGAGCAGTGCGATCGCCCTACCGAGCAGCAGATGCTCGAGGTGCTCTCGGCATACCTCACTGATGCCGAATCCGAGGGCCGCGAAGGCACAGGAGACGAGGCCGCGATTGATATCGATTCTGGCACGCACCTTAAGGTCGACGTCGCCGGCGAGCGCGCACGAGAGATCCTGAATCAGGCCCGCCACGATGCCATGACCCGCCGCCGCTTTATTATCGGCGGCGCTATCGCAGCCGTTGCGGGGCTCAGCGTTATCGGGGCGGCAACCCATGGCTTTGGCATCCCCGACTACCTTGACGGCATCCACGGTACGCTTGACGACTACACCTGGGATCAGCTGCAGGAGATTTCGCTCAAGATTAAGGCCACCGAGACCCGTAGCGAGGCACGCGAGATTGCCAGGCGCTATCATCTGCTCGATGCCGATGGGCATATCCCCTATCCGTGTACCAAGCGTGTCACGCTCACCAACGGGCTGTAGGTTGGCGCGCAGCTTGTGGGCATCCGCCACGATGAACTTCTGGACGGGACGGGCAAGGCCGGACTGACGTTTTTGTTCGATGCGGGTATTGCCGAGCGCAACGCTGTGGCTGAACCGCCGAGCGCCGGCTGGGCAGATTGCGAGCTGCGAGAATGGCTCGACGGCGACGGCCTTAAGCTGCTGCCCAACGAGTTGCGCGCACTCATTAAAGGGGTCAAGAAGGTCTCAAGCAATGTGGGCGCCGCCAACAGCGCATCGTGCCTGAGCGAGTTGCCCGCAACCCTTTGGCTGCCCGCCATGGTCGAGCTGTGCGGTACGCAACCGCCCGATTCGTTTGCCGAGGACTATCACTACCTGGCAGACATCTACAACGGCGAGGGCAAGGAGTATCAGCTCTTCCGCGAGCTCAAGGTGAGCCCGTATTCCACGAACGAGACGATGGTCCGCCAGTGGAAGGGCAAGGACACCTGTTGGTGGGAGCGCACGGTGAGCCCCGACACATCGGAGAGCGAAGGCGCGCTCTATATGAACCGCGTGGGGCACGACGGCGACGTCTTTACGTACGCAACGCCTGCGGAAAAGCCAAACAAGCTAACCTGTGTGATCCCCGGGTTCTGTATCTAGGCGGCGGGCGTCTTGCCGTGACGGGACCCCTCCCCGGCAATTGTCTCGATCTGTAACACCAGCTCGGCAGATACAGGTCTAGATGTTACGGAACGAGACAAAACCCCAACCCCGCGAGACAACATCTCAATCTGTAACAGTAAGGGGTTAAAACTTCTCTAGATGTTACAGATTGAGATGATTGGTTGGGACGGACACCGATTGAGCAGCCACCCTCATCTGTAATGAAAAGTCATACATTCCAACTATTACTGGACACCCCCAGGGGGTATGGGTGTATAGTATCAGCAGGTTAACAATTCCAACAGCGAACCACAGAAAGGAGAAGCCATGGCTCAAGATAAGTTCGACGTGGGCGGCATGACATGCGCCGCCTGCCAGGCGCACGTGGATCGTGCCGTGAGCAAGCTCGACGGCGTCGAGAGCGTCGCGGTCAATCTGCTCGCCGGCTCTATGCTGGTGGACTACGACCCCGCGCAGGTCACCCCCGACGACATCTGCACCGCCGTCGATCGCGCTGGCTACTCGGCCTCACCCGTCAGCACGGGCACCGACGCCGCCCAAAGCGGCAGTACGCAAGCCAGGTCCGGCGCCGCCCATATGGAGTCGCCGACCAAAAAGCTGGAGGCCGCCGCCTCCGCCATGCGCACTCGTCTCATCGTCTCGATCGTATTCCTCATCCCACTGTTCTACATAGGCATGGGGCACATGCTTGGCTGGCCGCTGCCCGGCATTTTCACCGACCATACCCACAGCATGACGCTCGCCCTCACCGAGCTCGTCCTGCTTATCCCCATCGTCTATGTCAACGACGCGTACTTTATCAACGGGTTTAAATCGCTCGCGCACGGCGCGCCCACCATGGACGCCCTTATTGCCGTGGGCGCCACCGCTTCCGTCGCCTGGTCGTTCTATGCCATGTTTATCATGGCCGACCAGCTGGCCGCCGGGCAAATCCACGAGGCCATGATGACGAGCATGGGCAACCTGTATTTTGAGAGTGCGGGCACGATCCTGTCGCTCGTCACCGTGGGCAAATACCTCGAGACACGCAGCAAATCCAAGACCGGCGGCGCCATCGAGGCGCTCATCGACCTGGCGCCCAAGAGCGCGACCGTCGTGGCAGAGGATGGCGCCGAGACCACCGTCGACGTCGACAGCATCCTTCCCGGCCAGGTCCTGCGCGTACGCCCCGGAGAGTCCATCCCCGTCGATGGCGTGGTGCTCGAGGGCAGCTCGGCCGTGGACGAGAGCGCGCTCACCGGCGAGTCCATCCCCGTGGAAAAGACCGCCGGCGACACTGTCAACGCGGCCACGGTCAACCGCACGGGCTCGTTTACCTTCCGCGCCACGCGTGTGGGCGCCGACACGTCGCTCGCCAAGATTATCCAGCTCGTCGAGGACGCCAACGCCACCAAGGCGCCCATCGCCCGCATGGCCGACAAGGTCGCCGGCGTGTTCGTGCCCGTGGTGTTTGTAATCTCGGTCGTGACCTTTGTAGTGTGGATGGCACTGACCGGCAGCATGAACGAGGCGCTCACCTCCGCCGTGGCCGTGCTGGTGATCAGCTGCCCGTGCGCACTGGGTCTGGCCACGCCCGTCGCCATTATGGTGGGTACCGGCAAGGGCGCCGAGATGGGCATTCTGTTCAAGAGTGCCGAGGCGCTGGAGAATCTGCGCAGTGTGGGCACCGTGGTGCTCGACAAGACGGGCACGGTCACCCGCGGCAAGCCTGCCGTGACCGATATCGTAGTAGCCACGCGTGCTGACGGCTCGCCCGCCATGAGCGAAAAGTCGCTGCTCAAGCTGGCCGCCGCGTTGGAGCGCTCGAGCGAGCACCCGCTGGCCGAGGCGATTATGGCCGAGTGCGAGGCACGCGGAATTGTCGCGCGCATGGTCGAGGACTTTGCCGCCGTGCCCGGTCGTGGCGTAACGGCGCGCGAGGGACAGAATGTCATCGCCGCCGGCAACGTACGCCTGATGAACGAGTTGGGCGTTACCGTGCCCGCGGGTCTTACCGAGCAATTTGCCGCCGAGGGCAAAACACCGCTGTTCTTTGCCAAGAACGGCGAGCTTGTCGGCACCATCGCCGTGGCTGACGAGGTCAAAGAGACGAGCGCCGGGGCCATCGCCGCGCTCCGCAAGCTCGGCGTCGACGTGCGCATGCTCACCGGCGACAACCGCGTGACGGCCGAGGCCATCGCCCGCCGCGTGGGACTCACCAGCGAACAGGTTATCGCCGACGTCCTGCCCGCCGAC
>DXLY01000081.1 GCA_019414465.1 Collinsella sp. | reverse complement strand
TGGCAACTGCGCCCGCATGTGAGCAACGAGTACCACTACCAGCCGGGGCTGTATCACTAGGCAGATATTTCGCACCGGGCTCTGGTTCGGGACGTTTCGGCCGACGTCGGTCGGTGCTAAGCTGGTTTTGGCTTTCGTTTTAAAGTGCCGTTTTGTTGTTTGACGTACGCTGGTGGGGAGGGCGTGTGGCTAAGAAATCTACGGCTATCGATGTAACGCAGGGCGTTATTTGGCAGCAGCTGCTGTCGCTGTGCGTCCCCATCTTCTTTAGTTCGTTCTTTCAGCAGGCATACACGCTTATCGGTACCTATATCGTCGGTCAGTTTGGCGGCAAGCTCGCGCTGGGTGGCATTCAGGCCACGATGGTGCTTACGGAGCTCTGCATTGGTTTTTGCGTCGGTGTCGGTGCTGGATGTGCCGTTATTACCGGCCAGTTTTTTGGTCAGCACGATGACGAGCGCTTGAGCCGATCGGTCCATACGGCCATGACGCTCGCGCTGGTGGGCGGCATTGTCATTTCCATTCTGGGCATGGTGTTTGTCGAGCCGATGCTTGTGCTGATGAATACACCGCATGAGCTGCTGGCCGAGGGTGTGGCGTATGCCCGTTGCTACTTTGCCGCCATGTTTGCGGCGCTGCTGCTCAATATGGGGACGGCGTTGTTGCGCGCCGTGGGCGACACGCGCGGTCCGGCGGTCATTATTGCCTCCGGCTGCTTCGTCAACGTGGCGCTCGACATTCTCTTTGTCGCCGTGCTGCACATGGAAGCGCTGGGCTGCGGCATCGCGGTGGCGCTGACTATCTGCACCAATGCCACGATGATTGTGATCCGCATGATGCGCGCTCCGGGGGCGTGGCGGTTGTCGCTATCCAAACTCGGTATCGATCGCGGCATTTGCAAGAGCATGCTTTCGTGCGGTTTGCCGCTGGGCGTTCAGTCTGCGGCGTATTCGATCTCCAACGTTTTGATTCAGGTGTCGGTCAACTCGTTTGGAGCCGATGTTACGACCGCTTGGGGTCTTTCCGGTCGCCTGGACGGCATTATCTGGATGGTGACCGAGGCGCTTGGTGTGTCGATTACTACGTTCTCGGCGCAGAACTTTGGTGCGCGCAATTACGATCGCATGCGAAAGGGATACCACACGTCGCTCGTGCTGTCGTTTGTGCTTATCGGTGGCCTGTCTGCCGTGCTGCTGGTATTCTCGGGCCCGCTTTCGCGTCTGTTTATCGACGATGTCGCAATTTCGGCCTACACCACGACGATTCTTCATTTCATCGCGCCGTTCTACGCGATCTTCTCGATTATCGAAAACGCGTCCGGCTCCATCCGTGGCGCTGGCGTGAGCTTCCAGCCTATGATGCTCACGATATACGGCACGGTCGTGCTCCGCGTGGCGTGGGTGTTCGCGATTATGCCGCTCGACCCCTCGCTCGAGCATCTGCTGCTGGTCTACCCCGTAACCTGGGTAATAACCGCCACGATGTTCACCATCTACCACCACAGCGGCAACTGGCTAGGCCGCGCCACTGCCTAATGATCCCTGGGGGGACGGAGGAAAACGGCTCATTGCTCTCCGTCGTGATGTCGATGATCCGTTTCCCTTCGTCCCCTTCGGATCAATTAGTATTCGATGCCTTGGCGGGCCAGGAGGCCTTCGTCGAAGTAGTGTTTGACGAGGCGCATTTCGGTGACCAGGTCGGCGAGGTCCGCGATGGGCAGCAGGCCGCGGCCGGTCAGTATGAGCTCTGTGGTGTCGGGTTTCATCGCGATCAGTTCCTCGACATCCTCGCGCGTCACGAAGCCGCGGCGCATGGCCTCGCCGAGTTCGTCCAAAATCAGAACGTCGACCTGTGAGATCTGCTCGCGTGCGAGCTCCATGATCTGTGCGGCGCAAGCCTCGGGCGTGTCGCGGTCGGCCTGTACAATTCGTAGCCCTAGGCGTGGTGCCGCATCATGCTCGGCGCAGTGCAGCTTCTTGGCAAACTGAAGCATGAGCACGTTAAGTCCATAGCCCGTGGCGCGCAGCGCGAGCCCCAGCGCAGCCGTCGTCTTGCCCTTGCCGTCGCCCGTATAGATCTGAACCTTGCCGACTTCGAGTGATGCCATCTCTATTCTTTCGTGCCCGGCGTCGGTTTATCGCCGGCCGGGTTGGGTATTCTAGTTAGCATTATCAACCCCAGTAGATGGAGTTCAAGCAGATGGAGATGGATGACAACAAACGTAGACGGAATATGATCCTCTACGTGCTCATCGCCTTCGTCGTCTACCTCGTGCTCTCGACCGTTCTGTTCCCCAACATCGGTCACACGCAGCAGATTACGAAGACCGATTATTCGACGTTTGTCAAAGCGCTCGATAAGAAGAGTGTCGACAAGGTCGAGTACAACACGGACGATTACTCGATTTATTACACCAAGAAGGGCGAGGACGAGAACATCGCCTACAAGACGACCGGCGTGCCGAGTGACACGGGCTTTACCGATCGCGTGCTCGAGGCCGGCGCCTCGCTGGAGTCGGTGGTTCCCGATAAGAACTCGGGCCTGATGACTTACTACTTGCTCACGCTCGTCCTTCCCATGGCGATTTTCTTCCTCATCGGCTGGTGGCTCAACCGCCGTATGAAGAAGGCCATGGGCGATGACGGCCCGTCCATGAATTTTGGTGGCGGCGGCTTTGGCGGCGGCGGTCTGGGTAAGTCCGGTGCGCGCGTTATCGCCTCCAAGGATGTTGGCGTGACCTTTAAGGATGTTGCTGGTCAGGAAGAGGCCAAGGAATCCCTGAAGGAGGTCGTCGACTTTCTGGAGAAGCCGCAGCGCTATGAGGAAATCGGCGCCAAGCTGCCGCGCGGTGCTCTTCTCGTGGGCCCTCCTGGCACTGGTAAGACCCTGCTTGCCAAGGCTGTTGCCGGCGAGGCGGGCGTACCGTTCTTTAGCATTTCGGGCTCTGAGTTCGTCGAGATGTTCGTCGGCCGTGGCGCCGCCAAGGTGCGCGACCTGTTTAAGCAGGCTAAGGAAAAGGCCCCCTGTATCGTATTTATCGATGAGATTGATACCATCGGCAAAAAGCGTGACGGTGGCGGCTTTAGCGGCAACGACGAGCGTGAGCAAACGCTCAACCAGCTGCTGACCGAGATGGATGGCTTCGACAACCACAAGGGTATCGTCGTCCTCGCTGCCACCAACCGTCCTGACAGCCTCGATCCCGCTCTGCTGCGCCCCGGTCGTTTTGACCGCCGCATCCCCGTTGAGCTGCCCGACCTGACCGGCCGCAAGAACATCCTCGAGCTTGACGCCAAGAGTGTGAAGACCGAGCCGCCGATCGATCTGACCGCGATTGCCCGCGCCACGCCCGGAGCCTCGGGCGCCGACCTGGCCAATATCATCAACGAGGGCGCCCTGCGCGCCGTTCGCGAGGGTCGCAAGCGTGCAACCCAGGACGACTTCGAGGAGTCGGTGGAGGTCGTCATCGCCGGCCAGCAGCGTAAGTCCACGGTGCTGTCCGATCACGAGAAACAGGTCGTGTCTTATCACGAGATCGGCCATGCCATCGTTGCCGCCCGCCAGAAGGGTTCTGCGCCGGTTACGAAGATCACCATCGTGCCGCGTACGAGCGGTGCTCTGGGCTACACCATGCAGGTCGAGGAGGACGAGCGCTTCTTGACCACGCGCCAGGAGGTGCTCGACAAGCTCGCTGTCTACTGCGGCGGACGTGCTGCCGAGGAGCTCATCTTTGGTGAGATGACGACTGGCGCGGCCAATGATATCGAGCAGGCCACCAAGCTCGCCCGCAACATGGTGACGCGCTTTGGTATGTCGGAAGAGTTTGGCATGATGGCGCTCGGTACCGTTCAGAATGCCTACCTCAACCAGGACACGTCGCTCACCTGTGCCCCCGGTACGGCCGAGCGCGTCGACGCGATCGTCGCCAAGCTGATCGAGGACGCACATGACCGCGCCCTGCAGATCCTCAAGGAGAACAAGTTTAAGCTCCATGAGCTGGCTCGTTATCTGTACAAGAAGGAGACGATCACGGGCGAGGAGTTCATGAATCTCCTCACGCGCGAGAATCCGCTGATGCCAAAGCAGCAGTAAGGCTGGTTGCACAACGTCGAACGCCCCATTTGAGTTTCTATCTCAAATGGGGCGTTTTGTTTGGGAGGGATATGTATGAAGATCGTGGTGAGTGCCTGCTTGATGGGAGAGAGCTGCAAATATAACGGGCTCGACAATTACCATCGCGAGCTGGTCGAGGCTTGCGAGCACACGGGGACCGAGGTGCTCCTCGTGTGCCCTGAGGTCTTTGGGGGCCTGCCCACGCCGCGCAAGCCGTCCGAGATTGTGAACGGAGAGGTTCGTACCTGCGAGGGCATATCGGTCGATCGCGAATTTCGCCTGGGTGCCCAACGAGCGCTCGATATGTGCGAGCAGGCGGGCGGGCCGGAAGAGATCGCCGCGTGCATCCTGCAGGACCGTAGTCCCTCGTGCGGCGCGGGTCGCATCTACGACGGAACATTCAGCGGCACCCTTACGGCGGGCAACGGCGTCTTCGTTGATTTACTGCTCCGCCACGGTTATCGCGTGATCCCGGCTAGCGAGTTCGACCCCAGCATGCTGGAGCAATAAAAAACCACCACAAAGGTGCCTGTCCCCTTTGTGGTGGTTTTGGGCCAGTCCTAGAGCGTGTGGCCGTAGGCGTTGGCGGCCTTGATGGCGGCGGCGAACTTCTCGTCGGTGAAGGGCTCAGGGTTTCCCTGCTTCCACTCGTTGGTGGCGTGCGCGTACTCGCACAGGGCCGGGATATCGGACTCGGAAAGCCCGACCTGCTCAAGCGTCACGGGCAGCCCCATCTGCTTGTTAAAGGCAGCGTAGCGCTTAAGGTTCTCGGTGTTGCCCGTGTAGGCGAACAACACGAGCACGCCCAGGCTCACGACCTCGCCGTGCAGGTAGGTGCCCTCACGCGGAATGCTGCAGGTGGCGTTGTAGAACGCGTGTGCCACGCTCGAGTTGTAGTAGTAATCGTTTTGGTTGGTCAGGTTCGAGACATAGCCCGTATTGACCACGATATCGAGTGCGATTTGCTTGACGGCCTCGCTCGACAGGTCCTGGCGCACGTCCTCAAGACCCTGGACGCCATAGGTAAACAGCGGCTCGGAGCAGGTGCGGGCAAGCGCCAGGCCAAGACCGGCGGTGTGCTCCAAATTACCGGCGCTCGTGGCGTACTCGACCTCTGGCTGCTTAGACAGGGCATCGCCTACGCCGGCCCAGAAATACTCTGCCGGTGCCTCGGCGATGATCTTGGGGTTGATGAAGATGTGCGCCGGTCGGTTGGGGTACGAATAGCCCTCGAGCGAGCCGTCGTCGTTGTACACGACAGCAATAGCGGTCGCGGCGGAGCAGTTGGAACAGATCGTCGGGACCGTAAAGACGATCTTCTTGAGTTCGATAGCTGCGGTCTTCACGGTGTCGAGCGCCTTGCCGCCGCCGCATGCGATAAGCACGTCAGCTTCCTGGCAGGCAGGGGAGTTCACGACCTTGGCGATATTGGCACGCGTACTGTTGGTGCCGTAGACGCGCGTCTCCAGAATCTCGACGTCGGTACCCGCTAGCGCAGCTTCGATACCGGGAAGTGCTGCGGCCAGTGCCCGCTTGCCACCGATGATCGCGACCTTGGTCGCTCCGTACTCCGCCAGTGCGGTGGGCAGCTCGTCAAAGCAATCCTCGCCAACGGTGTAGTCGCTCATTCCAATCGTGCGCATAGCAACCTTCTTTCGTTCGATAAAGTGCTTTCAGGTATTTTGCTCCAAGAGAAGGTCCACAGCCGCGAGAAATTTCGAACGTATAAAACCAGTGTTGAGGGTTTTTCGCCGGCGCGGAACGTGCTAGCATACACCGCATGAGCATTGATGGGGACGAGTAGTCGGCCGTCCGCATGCTACAGAGAGCGGGGAGCGCTGAGAACCCGTGCATGCGACCGATGAAAATCACCCCGGAGCTGCGGTCCCAACGGATGTGCCGCACAGGCACATCTTAGTAGATATCGCCGAGATGGTCGTCGATACAGGCCAGCCGAGTAACGGATGCGAGCGCGCGATTACGCGGGCGAGGGCATCTAAGCTGGGTGGTTAAGCGAAGAGCTTTTGCGGGCACACGGCCCGTTTTGTGGCGCTTCGTCCCAGCTTGCAGGGACGGGCGCTTTTTTTGGTGCCCAACGGGCGTGCGCGCCCACGACATGAAAGGGGTACCGTGGCAAACGAGTACAAGCAGACGATGAATCTGCCCAAAACCGGTTTTCCCATGCGTGCCGGTCTTTCCAAGTCCGAGCCCAAGCGACTCAAGGACTGGCAGGACAACAAGGTCTACGAGCAAGTTCTGAAGAAGAACGAGGGTCACAAGAAGTTCGTGCTGCACGACGGCCCTCCGTATGCCAACGGTCCGATCCACATCGGCCACGCCATGAACAAGATCTCCAAGGACATGATCAACCGCTACTGGATGATGCAGGGCTATGAGGTTCCCTACGTCCCCGGTTGGGACTGCCACGGCCAGCCGATCGAGCACAAGGTCGAGGAGAAGCTTGGCACCGAGAAGTTCAACCAGACCCCCACGGCCAAGATTCGTGAGCTCTGCAACGAGTTCGCTGTCGAGAACATTGAGCTTCAGAAGGCCGGTTTCCGTCGCTTGGGCGTGCTCGGCGACTGGGACAACCCCTACCTGACGCTCTATCACCAGCATGACGCTGCCGACATCGAGGTCTTTAAGGCCATGTTCGACAAGGGCATGATCTATCGCGGCCACAAGCCGGTTCACTGGTGCAAGCACTGCCACACCGCACTCGCCGAGGCCGAGATCGAGTACTCCGACGAGACGAGTCCCTCTATCTTCGTCCGCTTTGAGATGACCTCCAAGCCCGCCGGCCTCGAGAACTTCGACGGCCCGGTCGACTTCATCATCTGGACGACCACGCCGTGGACCATCCCCTCCGACCAGGCCGTTTCCCTTAAGCCCGGCGCCGCCTATGTCGCCGTTGAGCACGATGGCCGTGCCGAGGTCATGCTCGAGGACCTGGCTCCCAAGTGCTGCGAGGAGTTTGGCTGGGAGTACATCCCGGTCATGGTCGACGGCAAGCCCTACGTGGTTCCCGCCGAGACCTTCCACCACATCCACTACAAGCAGCCGATCTTTGATGGCGTTGAGGGCGTGGCGCTGCTGGCCGATTACGTCGGTGTCGATGACGGTACCGGTATCGTCCACAACTCGCCCGGCCACGGCGTCGACGACTACTTCGCCTGCCTCAAGGAGGGCATCACCGACATCTGCATGCCGGTTGATGACGACGGCAAGTTCTACACCGGCGAGGAGTTTGGTACCGGTGGCCCCTTCAGTGGCATGGATACCGACGAGGCCAACCCGCACATCATCGAGTTCCTGCGCGAGCGCGGCACCCTGGTCCTCGAGAAGAAGATCACGCACAGCTATCCGCACTGCTGGCGCTGCAAGCACCCGGTGCTCTTCCGTGCTACCGACCAGTGGTTTGTCTCGATGGACAAGACCGGTTTGCGCGAGCAGGCCGGCAAGGAGGTCCGTGAGAACGTCAAGTGGTATCCGGCCCACGCGGCCAACCGCATCGGTGCCATGGTCGAGCAGCGTCCCGACTGGTGCATCAGCCGCCAGCGCAACTGGGGCGTGCCTATCCCCAGCTACACCTGCGCCGACTGCGGTGAGAAGGTCATGAACGACGCTACGCTCGACGCCGTCATCAAGCTCTTCCACGAGAAGGGCTCCGACGCCTGGTTCACCGACGCTCCCGAGAGCTACCTGGGCGAGGCCTGCGTCTGCCCCAAGTGCGGTGGCCATCACCTCAAGGCCGATAAGGACATTCTTGACGTGTGGTGGGACTCCGGCGTCTCCTGGAAGGCCGTCTGCGAGTACCGTCCCGAGCTGGAGTACCCGGCGGACGTCTACCTCGAGGGCTCCGACCAGCACCGTGGTTGGTTCCAGAGCTCGCTGCTCACCTCGGTGGGCGCCAACGGCCATGCTCCGTACAAGGCGGTCGTCTCGCAGGGCTTCACGCTCGACGGCCAGGGCCGTAAGATGTCGAAGTCGCTCGGCAACGTCATCGACCCCAACAAGGTCTGCGACGAGATGGGCGCCGACATCATCCGCCTGTGGGTTGCCTCCGTCGATACCAGCTCCGACGTGTCCATCGACCACGAGATCCTTGCTCGTACCTCCGATGCCTACCGTCGTTTCCGCAACACGCTGCGCTTCCTGCTCTCCGAGCTCGAGGGTCAGTTTGAGCCCGAGACCGACGGCGTCGCCTTTGCCGACCTGCTGCCGCTCGACAAGCTCATGGTTGCCCGCCTGACTCAGGTCCAGGCCGAGGTTGACGACGCCTACTCTTGCTACGAGTTCCCGCGCGCCTACCGTGCGCTCTACGACTTCGTGGTTACCGAGCTCTCTAACGTGTACCTCGACGCCCTGAAGGACCGTCTGTACTGCGATAAGCCCGGCTCGCTCGAGCGTCGCAGCGCCCAGACCGTGCTTGCCGAGCTCTTCTCGATGCTCATGCGCGACCTGCAGCCGATCCTGTCCTACACGGTCGACGAGGCCATGGCCTATGCGCCTGCCGGCTGCGTCGATCACCAGAAGTACGCTGCGCTGCTCGATTGGTATAAGTCGCCCATTACGGTCGACGAGGCCAATGAGTTCGAGGGCGTGCTCGAGGCTTCACTCGAGCT
>DXLY01000080.1 GCA_019414465.1 Collinsella sp. | reverse complement strand
CCCTGCGCGGGCACGTCGAGTATGCTGAAGGATGCCGTGCTGCCGGGGTCGATGGTATGGCGCGGCTGTGGGGTCTTTGCCGGCGAGATCGACATATCAGCCGGCTCGCCGAGCGTGGCCGTGGCATCGGCCTTCGCCTCGTCGGCCTCGGCCTGGGCCCAGGCCTGTTCAAAGGTCAGGGACTCGGCGGCATCGGAGGCGGCGTCAGGCTCGACAGCAGCATCGTTGCCGGTCTCGTCCTCGTCGCTCGACACGTCACACGGCGCGGGCTCGTCCCACTCTTCGTCCGGAGCCTCGCCCTCGCTATACCACCATTCAAAGTTATCGATATCCATACGGGGCGCCCCCTTGGCCTCGCAAATAAACACTTGCTAGCCTTATACCCCCAGATGACACGGGAGCTCGCCGGCACAGACAGGAAAAGCGTCACAACATTCGACGCTTTTCCTCGTTTTCGAGATTTTCATCGAATGTTGTGACGGCTTGGGCGACTGGCTGGCAGAGCAATGTGACAAAGGAGCTGCCCCTTTGTCACATTCTGCTAGAGTTGCAGGGATTGAATCCCGCCTATTCATGCGACATTGGAGTGACAACCTTGACCGCCGCAACCACGCCTAAAAGTAAGCCAACCGCCGCCGCGCTCTCCCCCGCGCGCACCAAGCTCTGCCTGGCGCTGCTCGTGCTGTTGGGATTCTCGCTCGGCTGCTCCGAGTTCGTGGTCATCGGTATCGAGAGCGACTTGGCAACGGAACTCGGCGTATCACTTGCCACTGCGGGCCAGCTCATCAGCGTGTTCGCGCTCGTCTACGCTATCGCTACGCCGGTGCTTGCGCTTGGCACGGGGCGGTTCCGCCGCTACCAGCTGCTCGTGTGCTACAGCATCGTCTTTGTGCTCGGCAATTTGGTTATGGCGCTAGCACCTAACTTCCAAGCGCTCTTTATCTCGCGCATTGTCCTGGGCTCCGTCTCGGGCGCACTGCTCGCCGTGGGTGTGACGTACATCCCCGAGCTGCTGTCCCCGCAGCAAACCTCACTCGCCATCTCGGTCGTGTACGGTGCGTTTTCCGTGGCAATGGTCTTTGTCACTTCGATCGGCAAGTTTGTGGCCGACACGCTCGATTGGCACGTGGCCATGTACGGCACGCTGACCTTTGCCGTTCTGATCTGCGGAGCGCTCGTGGCGTTTATGCCGCGCGCTGGGCAAACCGACGAGCCTGCCACCTTCCGCGAGCAGGCGGGGCTGCTACGCGAGCCGAGCATCATCACCGGCATGCTCATCTTCTTGTTTGGCGTGGGCTCGGTCTACGTATTCTACGGCTACGTGACGCCTTATCTGGAGCAGGTGCTGGGCATGGATACCGTTCAGGCGAGCACCACACTTATGGCCTATGGCGTGTTCTGCCTGATCTCGAACATCCTGGGCGGATGGATCGATGCGCGTTTTGGCATGAAGGCGCTGCTGGTTACGTTTGTGCTGCAGGCGGCGGCACTGCTCGGGCTGTTTGCCGTGGGCGCCGCCATGCCGCTCGCGCTGGTCTTTGTCTTTAGCCTGGCGATGCTCATGTACCTGTTCTCGGTCTCATGCATCACGCACTTTATGGACGTGGCACGCAGCCGCCATCCCAAGTCGATGGTACTCGCAAGTTCGGTTGAGCCCATGGCGTTTAACGTCGGCATCTCGTTTGGCACCGCAGTGGGCGGCGCCGTGGTAAGCAGCGTTGGCATTGCGTACGTGGGCGCAGTGGGCGCCGCGTTCTCGCTTGTGGCCTGGGCCCTCACGCTGGTGACGATTAAGCTGGCTCGCTGGGAGCGCCGTCGTCAATCAGCACGGCCCTCAATACGGGCATAGGGGCAAACATAGCCCAAGGTGGCGAGTAACCGGTGAAAACCGCCCAATATGAGTATGTTTATCCGCCTGGAAGCTTCAGCAGTGCAATTTCGTGTATTTGAGATACACGCTTTTCTATTATTTCGTGTATTTCAAGTACATGAAATCGTACTAAACTATGTATCTGAAGTACACGAAATTGGAAAGGCGGCCCCATGCGCAGATCAATCGAGTCCGTTATCGAATCATGGGCGACAAAGGACGCCTCACGCCCCCTCCTCATCCGTGGTGCGCGACGCGTAGGCAAAACGTACGCTGCCGAGGAAATCGGCAGGCGAATCGCCGGCGATGCGTTTGTCAAACTCGACTTTCAGACCGATCTTGAGCTGATCGCTCCGCTGTTCGATTGTCCCACCGACGACGTTGACACCATCGTGGCGCGGATTTCAGACTATAAACGCGCCCCCATTCGCAAAGAAACCACCTTCATCCTGTTTGACGAGGTGCAGCTCTGCGAACGGGCGCTCAACTCGCTTCGCTTTTTTTCGGGTTCGGGCTGGCGCATATGCGCGACCGGCAGTCAGCTCGGCGTCGCCACGCGCAAACGTAAGCTGCCTTTTCCCAGCGGCGTTCGTCAAGAGACCATGCATCCTATGTCGTTCGAGGAGTTTCTCTGGGCGCTCGATGAGGAGCAGATGGCCGATGCCATTCGTACCCACGCCGGCACGCTCGAGACCTACGCCGCGCACCAAGCCGCGCTCAGCCTGTTTCATCGATACCAGATCGTGGGCGGCATGCCCGCCGCCGTCAACGCATATCGCAAGACGTTATCCATCGAGGATGCGCGCGTCGAGCAGCGCGAAATCAACGAGACCTATACCGCCGATATGACCGACCCCGAAAACGGGATCAGCGGCGTGGCGGCACGCAAGGTCTGGCGCTCCATTCCGTCCCAGCTGCTGAGATCGTCCACAAAAAAATTCAAGTACTCCGAGGTCGAACGCGGAGGCCGTCGCGCCAAGCTTATCGAGCCGCTCGACTGGCTCGAAGGCGCCGGTATCATATCGGTCAACAACCTGACCGAAGGCATCGAGCCTCCCCTCGTTCCCTTCGACGACGAAGATGGAAGTTTCTTTAAGGTCTATCTTCTCGATACCGGCCTCATGTTCTACAAACTCGGCATCAACCCGAGGCTCTGGCTCGATCTCAAAGAAGATTCCGCCATAGCGCTATCTTCCGACTTCCGAGGCGCCCTGGCGGAAAACTCGGTCATGCAAGCATTTTCGGGTAACAGCTTGCAGACGTATTACTGGGTGCCGCCGTCGTCTTGGAAGACGACCGGCGAGCTCGATTTTCTACTTCAGACCGACCGTATGGAAATCGTGCCCGTCGAGGTAAAGTCCGCACGCAACGTGCGCGCGAGAACCCTCGGGTCGTTCATGGACAAAGCCCGATCGCCATATGCCTACATTTTGTCCGAGAACAATTTTTTCCGCAGCGAAACCGATGACGGGCGCGAGCTACGCCACCTCCCCTTGTACGCAGCGGGCTTTATTGGAGCAGACTGCCTCAAGAGCAGTCTGTAAGCCCTGCGCGACCGCCTAGAAAGGAAACCGCATATGCACCGCGTACTGTTTATCTGTCATGGGAACATCTGTCGCTCGACGATGGCTGAGTCGGTGTTTACCGAGCTGGTGCGGCGCGCCGGGCGCGCGGGCGAGTTTGTCATTGACTCCGCTGCGACCTCGACCGAGGAGATCGGCAACCCGCCACACCACGGTACCGTTGCCAAGCTGCGCGAGGTCGGGATTCCCGTCGTCGCACATCGTGCACGTCAGGTGCGTCGCGCGGAGTATGGCGACTGGGACCACATTGTCTATATGGACGACGAGAACGCGCGTGGCCTGCGTCGCATCTTTGGCGACGACCCCGACGGCAAGATTACGCGCATGCTCGATTGGACCGAGCGCCCCGGCGACGTGGCCGACCCCTGGTACACCGGCAATTTCGATGCCACCTACCGCGACGTACTCGACGGCTGCACCGCTATGCTCGAGCAGCTGTAGGCAATCGAGGTCGCGGGCCACGCCTTTGTCACATCCGGGACTAGCCCTAGACCGGCTTGACCTCCAGCTTTATCCCCTCGGCGCAGGAGTCGCCCAAAACATCCGAAAGGGCCCAGGTCGCATATAGCGGCAAATAGAGAACCGCTCCGTTGCGCTCAACGTTGCCTCTCGAGAAAACAATCCCGAGCCTTACGCCATATTCAGCCGTATCAAGCACATGACCGAGCGCAGCGTGCGCGTGGTAATAGGAGCCCGATTTAACCTCGATCGGAACAGCCGTCCCATCCGGTCCATCGACCACAAAGTCCACTTCACCGCGCTTTTTTGTCTGATAGTAGTAAAGCTGGCGATTTTGGGCAGCCAGCTGCTGGGCCACCACGTTTTCGTAAATGCCGCCCAGATTGGGCTCCTTGCTATCAAGATACGCCGCTTGGGCGACTCCGACGGGGTAGCGCGCCATCAACATGCCCGTATCCGATTGATATAGCTTGAACTGCGATGGCCGTGCCGTCTTGAGCAAGGGCGATTTTGGCTCGGTTACGATATCGGCTTTGAGAGCAACGCCGGCATCGACAAGCCATACAAAATCTCGCTGATACTTCTCGTAGTGAGCCTTGGGGTCAATGGAATTGAGCACGAAGCGCTTGTTTTCGCCCTCGAGCATAATAGGGAGCTGATCGTAAATGCTCTGCACCTGAAGGGCTCGCCCGCTTGCATACTTGGAGATATCCCGCCGGTACTGTTCGTTGAGCTCTGACTGTAGCTGACGAACAGAGGCAAGGTCGCCCTGCGTGTCAAGGAAACGCTGCACGACCTCCGGCATTCCGCCGACAACGGTATAGGTCCTGAAGTTTGCCATCATCGCGTCATGAATGTAATCAGGAACGGGCCTCTCGCTGATACACGCGTCACGTATCGTTTGGCGAGCCCCCTCGCTCACCCCGGTTGCCCAGCAAAACTCCTCAAAATCGAGCGGGAACATCCTAAGCTCGTGGACATACCCCACGGGATAGGACCTGACGCCCTTGAACTGAGTCCCGAGCATTGACCCCGAAAACGCCCAGCGGCACCTCCCGTCCTCAACAAGGAACTTTGCCATCGTCATGATGTCGGGGGCCTCTTGGACCTCATCGATAAACACGAGCGTTTTGCCTGGCGCAATCGACTTTCCCGAAAGAAGCGTCACCCTGCTGATGAAATCATCGGCATTCCGCGCCTCGAGAAGAGCATCTTTTGCCTGGCGGTTTTCCATGAGGTTAAGCTCGATGTAGGTTGCATGGTTGGCTTTGCCAAATGCGCGAATCGAATAGCTTTTGCCAATCTGGCGAGAACCCGTAATGAACAAGGCCTTTTGCTCGGAAGACTTCAGCCAACGCTCCAGCTCTGCCGCTATTTTCCTGCGCAGCATAGGCTCTCCCCTCGGTGTCATCGAATGAAATGCAAAGTTTTATATGCTTGATTATCGATGAAACGCAGAATTTTTAGAACCTAAAATCGGATGAAATGCAGAGATTTGAAATTATAAGCAAAAGAAGGGGCATCGCCGGCGAATGTGTCAAAGGGGCTGCCCCTTTGTCACATTGCGCTCGACTACTCGTCAACGATCTCGGCAAGCCAGACGTTCAGCGTATCGACCTCGGGGCAGCAGAACTTTGCCGCACCAGGCTCGTTGCCAGGCACGGTTCCGCCATAGCGCAGGATATCGATATAGGGAAAGCCCACGTGACAGGCCATAGCGCACATCTTGCCGCGGTCTCGATCGAAGTCGAAGACGTCTCCCGGCTTGTGACCATGGTGACAACGGCACGCACCCAGCTGGTCCACGCAGCTCACGCGGATACGCGGACGCTTGCCACGCGGCGCACCGAGCGGCCCGTTCTCGCCCGCAGGCTTGACGCCGCCCTCGCCGGCGTTACTCATGGTCGATCACATCCAGGCAGGCCTCGATGGGAAGGCCGGCCGACTTGTCTTCTTGGTCGGCATTGCGCTCGATAAGCTCGGCCACCACACGCATGGCGTCGGTCGTCGCACGCTGTAAGCTCCAGCCGGCCATAACGCGACCCACGAGCACCGACGAGAACGTATCGCCCGTGCCCGGGAAATACACCGGGATCAGCTCAAAGGGAATCGTGAAGTACTCTCCCGCCACATGGTCGTAGCCGATGACGGCACTCGCCCCGTCGACCTTCGCGCTCGTAATGACCACCGACTTGGCGCCCAGCGCGAGCATGGCGTCCACGAGCGCACGAGCCTCATCGGCCGTAATCTGCTCGGCCATAGGCGTATCGGTGAGCAGACACGCCTCGGTATAGTTGGGCACCGCGTAGTCGGCGCACTCGACCAGGCTGCGCATAAGGCCGATGGTCGATTCGGGCACGCCGGCGTAGAGCCTGCCGTTGTCGGCCATGATGGGGTCGACGAACACCTTGGTGCCTTTTTGCGAACGGCGGTGGCAAAAGTCCGAGATGATGCGCGCCTCTTCCTCGGTCACGATAAAGCCGGTCGAGATGGCGTCGAATTCAAAGCCGAGCTCCTCCCAGATGGCAAGACTCTGACGCACGTACTCCGTGGTGTCGTGGATGTAAAACTTGGGGTAGTTGAGCGTATCGGAAACGAGGGCCGTCGGCAGGTTGTGGATACGGTAACCCATGTGCGACAGCACCGGCAGCATGGCAGAAAGCGCGACCTTACCGTAGCCGCACATATCGTTGATCAGCAGCAGCTGAGTGTTCTTCATGAGTGTCCCCCTTGGGTCGGGTGCGACGCGACGGCGCCACAGTGCGACTAAGTGTAGCGCAGGGGACGTTGCAAGCGGGCGCAGGCGCCGAGGAGGGCACATTGTTGCGGAAAGGTTACGGAAATGGGAGGCAAAATCGCGGCGGTAGCGGCACAGTAGCTGCCATCTATTTACTACCATTCCAAAACTATGCCGGATTACTACGATAAACCGTCAGCTTCCAACCACAACGAATTGCACTCCGGAAAAACCGCAGGTAGACAGCTTGTGATTTTACGAAAAACAATGCCGAGGTCTGATATTTCGAATTCATCGTAGTAATCCGGCATAGTTTTGGACAAAGCAACTTCGAAAGGGTGTCACCGCAGCCCAAAATGATTCGTTTTCCTCCGTCCCCCACGGATCACTCAAATGCCAACCGAGGCAGCGCTGCAGATTGAGGACGGACAGCGAAAGCGTTCCTAAGCGAGCAAGGTGACGTGAAAGAGGAGGGCATAGGCCTTGTGGCCATGCCCGACGATTGAACGCCAGATTGCCGCTTAGGAACGTTTGCAACGTCGAGCGGTTACGGCGTTTGGCAAAACGCCGTAACTTAATAAGTTTGGTACCTTGACATTTATTTACCGTGCTCCTAAATTGGTTAGGCACAAAACAATTCAACTACCTAACTAAAGAAAGGAGCGAAGCTTAGATATGTGTGTTGAACCACTCGTCCTTCCGCATGAGCCCGGCGGTGACCCGTCGCAACCGGTAGACATACCCGAAGCGGTCAGCGCCGAAGACAAACTCGCCAAGCGCATCCTGAGCGGCCTGGGCTTTTGCGGCCATTACATGCATTTTCATGGCGGAGGCGTGTCCGGCAAGGCGCCCATCATCTGCCTGCTGGCCAAGCAACCCGGCGGCGAGATGTCGCAGCAGGAACTCGGCATGCACTTTGACCTCAAGCCGGGGTCGCTTTCCGAGATCCTGTCCAAGCTCGAGCTCAACGGCCTCATCGAGCGCAGCCGTAACCCCAAGGACCGACGGCAGCTCACCATTCGCCTGACCGAAACCGGCCGGGAAAACGCCCGCATCGACCAGGCGGCCCGCATTCGCTTTAGAGAGCAGGCCTTTAGCGCGCTCACCCATGACGAGCGCGAGGACCTCGCCGAAATGCTCGATAAAATCCGCGTAACCTGGGAGGAACTGGATGATTAAAACCCTCATGGGCAGCATCCGCGACTATATGAAAGTCGCTGTTGCCACGCCATTGCTCGTGCTTGGCGAGGTGCTCTGCGAGATGCTGATTCCATTTATCACCGCCAACCTGATCGACGCCATCAAAGACGGCGCCACCGTAGCCGAGATGCTTCCCACCGCAGGCTTTTTGGTGCTCATCGCGCTAACATCCCTTGCTTTTGGCGCCGCGGCCGGCGTCACCTGCAGCCATGCGAGCTGCGGGTTCGCCAAGAACCTGCGTCACGACCTGTTCTACAAGATCCAGACGTTCAGCTTTGCCAACATCGATGAGTTCTCGAGCTCCTCGCTCGTCACGCGCCTGACCACCGATATCAACAACGTGCAGCAGGCCTTTATGATGATCATCCGTATTGCCGTGCGCGCGCCGCTGGTATTGATCTTCGCCTTTACCATGGCATTTATCATGGGCGGCAGCGTCGCCATGGTCTACCTGGTCATCATTCCGCTGCTGGGCTTTGGACTGTTCTTTATCATCTTTAAGGTGCGTCCCATCTTCTCGCGCGTGTTCCACAAGTACGACGCCCTTAACGAGTCCGTCGAGGAAAACGTCACCGGCATGCGCGTGGTCAAGAGCTATGTGCGCGAAGACTTTGAGAAGGAGAAGTTCGCGACCGCCGCGCGCGACGTCCAGATGGACTTCACCCGCGCCGAGAAGCTGCTCGCCTTTAACAACCCCATGATGAACATCTGCGTCAACGGCGCGTTTGTCGTCATCATCTACCTGGGCTCCAAGCTCATCATCACGAGCCAGGGCACGCTGTTCGACGTGGGCCAGCTCTCCTCGACCTTTACCTATGGTTTCCAGATTCTCATGAGCCTGATGCAGCTGTCGATGATCTTTGTCATGGTGACCATGGCCGACGAATCGGCACACCGCATTGCCGAGGTGC
>DXLY01000008.1:41439-45794 GCA_019414465.1 Collinsella sp. | reverse complement strand
TGGGAGGCCAGGGCGCCGCTGACCGGTGGACGGCACCGAGCCGTACGCTTGAACTTGGAAGGGGGAGGCCTCGCGGCCTCCCCCTTTTTTGGGTTATATACACGTTGTACTTTGGGACCTAGCTCCCCCGTATACGCTCTTACTGTTTGGCTGTATTTTGAGTCCATCTAGTGTATTTGAGCGATAATTACTCGCATTGGCGTTAGGGAGGGCTTGATGTTTACCGTATTTGTCTTGGGCAATATTGCTTCGGGTAAGTCGACTGCCTGCCGCTATTTCGAATCTCGTGGCGCTATGCTTATCGATCTGGATGAGCTTGCAAAATCGCTGTATGTGCCGGGCTCTGATATCGTCAATACACTCGCGGATGAATTCGGTTGGGACATTTTGGATGAGGAAGGCGGCATTCGCCGCGGCATCCTCGCTTCTCGAGCTTTTGCTTCTCCTGATTCGGTCGCACGGCTCAATGGCATTGTGCATCCTGTCCTCATTGAACAGCTTTCGCTTAGGATTCTCGATCCGGTTTGTTGTACGGTTTCATCTCCTCGTTATCGCTTTGCGGTGGTCGAGGTTTCTGCTCCGACTGGTTTTGAGGATGCATTTGGCTTGGCTGATGAAATTTTGGTCATCAGCGCCCCTTTGTCAGTTCGTCGCGAGCGCGCTATTCAACGTGGCATGGAGCCATCTGATTTCGATGCCCGTTCTGCTTGTCAGCCCGATGAGTCTGCGCTGTGCAATCTCGCTACAACGGTGATTGATAATGCCTCAGGTGATAATTCGCTCTTTGAGCAGCTTGACTCATGGCTTGCATGCCATGGGTTTATAGACACTGCGGATAAGGAGGATGCCGATGCCTAAGACACGTTTCTTTGCGTGGTATCGCCTTATGCCGCTGGCTGCCGTTTTTGTCTTCGGCCTTATCTCATTCGTTTACTCGTGTGCTCCTGCCGCTTTCTTTAAGCCGTTGTATCCGATTGACTACGAGGCGTATGTAAAGCAATCCAGTATTTCGCATAATCTGGATCCGTATCTGGTGTGCGCTGTCATTAAGTCGGAATCGAATTGGGATCCCGAGGCCGAGTCGAATCAAGGTGCTCAGGGATTGATGCAGCTGATGCCCGAGACTGCCCAGGATATGATCGCCAAGGGCCTTGTCGACGGTGGCGAGTATTCGGCCGACAACCTTAACGATCCGGCTACGAATATCGAGTTTGGCTGTGCGTATCTTTCGTATCTTCTAGCGTATTTTAACGGGTCGACTGACAGTGCCATTGCTGCCTATAACGCCGGCATGGGCAATGTCGACGGATGGGCGCAGCAGGGTACGTCGCTTCATAATGCAATTACCTTTCCCGAGACGCAGGCGTATCTGATTCGTGTCAATAATGCCTGGGCTCGCTACAAGACCATCTATCCCGATCGGTTCGTATAGGACTATGCCTTCCGCCTGCGTATACTGCAGATGTATGAGTTAGGAGTATCCATGGCGGAATTTGAAGTAGAACGCGTTGGTGGTGAACTTAAGCGCTTTGGCGTTGAGGGCGCTGATGTGCCGTTTAAGGTCGTGTCTCCATACGAGCCCGCTGGTTCCCAGCCTAAGGCCATTGAGTCACTTGTGCGGGGCGTGAGGGACGGAGACCGCTATCAGGTTTTGCTGGGTGTGACTGGTTCGGGTAAGACTTTTACGATGGCCAAAACCATTGAGGCCTTGGGTAAGCCGACCCTTGTCATGGCTCCGAATAAAACGCTCGCCGCTCAGCTTGCGAGCGAGCTCAAAGAGTTCTTTCCCAATAACGCTGTGGTCTACTTCGTCTCGTACTACGACTACTATCAGCCCGAGGCGTATGTGCCGCAAAGCGATACATATATCGAGAAAGACTCCTCGGTTAACGAAGAGGTCGAGATGCTGCGCCATCAGGCGACCGCGTCACTGCTCTCTCGACGTGATGTGATCGTTGTCGCATCGGTCTCATGTATCTATGGCATTGGCTCTCCTGAGGACTATGCGGGTCTGGCTCCAAACGTCGACAAGAAGGTGCCGCTCGAGCGCGATGACTTTATCCATGCGCTTATCGACATTCAATATGATCGCAATGACTATGACCTGGCGCGTGGCACGTTCCGCGTGCGCGGCGATGTTGTTGACGTGTATCCGCCTTATGCCGAGCATCCGTTGCGGTTTGAGTTCTTTGGCGACGAGGTCGAGCTGATTGCCGAGATCGATGAGGTCACCGGTGAGATGCTTCGTGAGTACGAGGCCATTCCCGTATGGCCGGCATCGCACTACGTGACCGAGAAGCCGAAGGTCAAGGCGGCTCTGAAATCGATCAGCGAAGAGTGCGAGAAGCGCGTGGCGGAGCTCAAGGCGACCGACAAGTTGCTCGAGGCGCAGCGTCTGCAGCAGCGTACCGATTATGATCTTGAGATGCTCGAGACGATGGGCTTTTGCAACGGCATCGAGAACTACTCGCGTCATCTGGACGGTCGCAAGCCGGGTGAGCCGCCGTTTACCCTAATCGATTACTTTCCCAAGGATATGCTCTGCATCATCGATGAGAGCCATGTGACGGTGCCGCAGATTCGCGGCATGCACGAAGGTGACCGCTCGCGTAAGGTGACGCTGGTGGAACATGGTTTTCGCCTGCCCTCGGCGCTCGATAACCGCCCGCTTCGTTTCGATGAGTTTGAAGCAAGGATACCCCAGTTTATCTATGTTTCGGCCACGCCGGGCGACTACGAGCTGCGGGTGAGCCAAAACGACGTGGAGCAGATTATTCGTCCGACCGGCCTTCTCGACCCCAAGATTGACGTGCGTCCAGTTCGCGGCCAGATTGACGATCTTGAGGACGAGATTCGCGAGCGCGTTGCCCGCAAGGAGCGCGTGCTGGTGACCACGTTGACCAAGCGCATGGCCGAGGACCTGACCGACCATCTGCTCGACGCGGGCATTAAGGTCAATTACATGCACTCTGATACGGCGACAATGGACCGCGTCGAGATCCTGCGAACGCTGCGCGAGGGCAAGATCGATGTTCTCGTTGGCATCAACCTGCTTCGCGAGGGCTTGGATCTTCCCGAGGTCTCACTGGTGGCAATTCTCGATGCCGATAAGGAAGGCTTCTTGCGCAACCGCCGTTCGCTGATTCAGACGATTGGCCGTGCGGCCCGTAACGCCGATGGCGAAGTCATCATGTATGCAGACGTTGTGACCGATTCGATGAAAGAGGCCATCGAGGAGACGCAGCGCCGTCGCGAGATTCAGATGGCATATAACGAAGAGCATGGCATTGTGCCCAAGACGGTGCGCAAGGCCATCAACGACATCTCAAGTTTTATTGCCGAGGCCGAAAAAACCGTGGGTTCCAAGGGACGCTCGAAGGGCGACTCTCTCGGCCATGGCGCATTCTATACGCCCGATGAGTTGGGCGAGGGTGGCGTGCCGGAAACGGTGGCGCCCGAGCAGACACTTGCGGAGCAGTTGGAAGAACTGCCGCATGACGAGCTCGTGCGGATCGTCGAAACCATGGAAGAGGATATGCGTAACGCTTCTGCCGCCATGGACTTTGAGGAGGCGGCGCGCCTGCGCGATGCCGTCGTTCAGATTCGGGCGATGCTCGAGGGTGCGTCTGAGGACGAGACGATCGAGCGCTTACGTTCGCAGGCCCGCAAGGGTTCCACGTTCGCATCGGGCAGAAAACGCCAGGGTGCACGGTTTAAGAAATAGTGAACAGGCCCCGAGTTCCCTGTGGAGCTTGGGGCCTGTGTCTTTTGCGCGCTGGAATTCGTGCGTTAGAGGTCTGCGATCAGGGCTTCGGCACAACGGATGCCGTCGGTGGCCGCGCTCATGATGCCGCCGGCATATCCAGCTCCCTCACCACAAGGGTAGAGGCCCGGGGTCGACACGGCATGGCACGTTCGGTCTCGGGTGACAGTGACCGGTGAGCTCGAACGAGTCTCCACGCCGGTAAGAACGGCATCGGGGCAGTCGTAGCCGCGTAGCTTTTTTCCGAGTAGGGGAAGTCCCAGGCGGAGCGACTCGATGATATGCTGCGGCAGGGCTTCGTCAATTGCCGTCCAGGTCACACCGAGCGGATAGGTGGGCTTTACCTTTCCGGGCGCCTTACTGGCGCGTCCTGCGAGGAAATCTCCGACAAGCTGTGCTGGTGCGTTCCAGTTGGAACCGCCCAGGCGATAGGCGGCCGCCTCGCAGGCACGCTGGAGCTCGATGCCGGCGAGCGGGTCATTGTTGGGAAGGTCCTCAGGCGTGACGTTAACGAGCAGGGCGGCATTTGCGTTGCGTCCGTCGCGGGCATTGAGACTGGCCCCGTTGACGCACAGATGGCACGGTTCTGAAG
>DXLY01000008.1:33920-41429 GCA_019414465.1 Collinsella sp. | reverse complement strand
CGGGGCACATACAAAACGAGAACACGCTGCGGCCGTTGGGAAGATGGGCAACAAGTTTGTAGGGGGCCGCCCCGAGCGCTGGATGTCCCGCCGAGGCTCCATATTGGGCTCGGTCGATGTCGCGTTGCGGATGCTCGATGCGAACGCCCATGGCAAAGGTCTTTTGTGCGAGGGCCACGTTGTGGTCCTTAAGGAGCTCAAAAATATCGCGAGCAGAATGCCCGCAGGCGAGGATGAGGTGCTTTGTCTCGATTGACTCGTAAGCGGCGTCTTGGGACGATTGGACATCAATACCGGTGATGGCGCCAGACGCGTCGATGCGAATGTCGACGAGCTTCGTTCGATAACGGACGACACCTCCGAGCTGCTCGATGCGCTGGGATATAGCGGTGACAACCTTGGGAAGGATGTCGGAGCCAATGTGCGGCTTGGCATCCCACAGAATATCGCGGGGCGCACCCGCCTCGAAGAAGGTTTCGAGGATAAGGCGATGGGCGGTATTTTTTGTTCCCGTATTGAGCTTGCCGTCCGAGAAGGTCCCCGCGCCGCCCAGACCAAACTGGATATTGCTCTCGGGGTCGAGGATGCGCTCCTTTAGAAAGAGGTCGATCGCCTGCGAGCGGCGAAATGCCGGGTCGCCGCGCTCGATAAGCAAGGGCTTCAGACCCGCTTCGGCAAGGGTGAGTGCAGCGAAAAGGCCGGCGCATCCGGCGCCGACAACGACGGGGCGTTCTTGAGGTGCGTCGGAGACGGGGGAGGGGAATGAAGGCTCATCGTCTTCTATCGCGCGTACGCGCGAGCGGTCACGCTCGGCAACGCTGTCGACCGCTTCTCGCTCGAGGTGGGGACTAGTCAGCTCAACACGAAAGCTCAGGATAAAATGGACGTCTCGTTTTTTGCGAGCGTCAATTGACTTGCGGTGGAGCTCGATGGACTTGATCTCGGAGTCCTTGCAACGTAGGACGCGCTTGGCGACTCGCTTGCCAACAATGAGGCAGGCATTTTCATCGCCGGCTTCATCGAGCGACGCGTTGACTTGGGTGATTTCGATCATCGAGGTCTCCTTAGAGGCAAGAAAGAGGCCGTCCGGTATCCCAGACGGCCCGAATGCGTTTTTGATTATAGACTGAGCGGCTACAGGCTGCTTGCAGCGCGAATGCCCGAGAGCCAGGCCCACGCAAGGTTAAAGCCTCCGCAATCGGCGTCGATGTCGAGCGCTTCGCCGCAGACGTAAAGCGGGGCGTCGACAGCGCTGCGCGCGCGTAGACTGGGTGTTGAGATGCTCTCGACAGATACGCCACCACGCGTGACCTGCGCCGAGCGCTCCTCGGCTGTTCCCTCGACGAGCAACTTAAAGTGCTTGAGGATCGAGACCAGGTGGATGACATCGTTGGAGCCTGGATGGCACTGCTCGAACGCCGTGCAGACGACGCGGGAGAGTCGCGGGGCGAGCATGCCGTCGAGCCAACGGGGATCGCGGGGCGAAAAGCCGCCGAGCAGCTCAACGCGCCGGTTGAGCATATCGAGCAGCTCGTCTTTGGAGAGGTCGGGGAAAACGTCGAGCAGGATCGTATCGCCGCGCTGGATACGACGGGAGAGGTTGAAGACAGCGACGCCCGAGATGCCGAAGGCTCGAAACAGTATTTCACCGTCTTCGTGCCAGAGCTCACTATGGTTATGGGTGAGCGTCAAGCGGGCGCGGACGCGCAGACCATCCAACGTCTTGAGTGCCGCCCGATCGCCAACGACCGTTGCCGATACGGGGCAGAGGATGGGGCGCAGCGAAGTGAGGGGGAGGCTAAACGTATCGGCGATACCGGTGGGGTTGCCACCCGTGGCGATAATTACGGCATGTGCCTGCAGGGCCTCGTTCTTGCGAGGGACATCGGCGAGCGCTTTCCGAAGCGAGCGGAGCTCCGATTTTCGGTCGTCGTTCTTTTTTGCCTTGAGCGCCCGCGCTGGACGGTCTATTTGGAGTGCCCAGCCTTCGGAAGCTTTGTGCGCCGAGGCAACGTTGGCTCCGCAGATTAAGGTGATACCTAGGCGGTCGCAAACGTTGAGAAGCGCGTCGCGCACCGATTCAGCGCGAAGGGAGCGCGGGTACAGCCGGCCTTCCTCGGAGGTTGTCATGATACCCAGCGAGGAGAAGAAACCCATAAGCTCTTGTTCGGGCTGGGGGCCCATGACGGATTCGACGAATGCGGGGTGGTTATACCGCTGAGGATCAATCGATTCGTTGGAGAGGTTGCAGCGGCCGTTACCGGTCGCAAGGAGCTTAAGGCCACAGGCGACATCGCGCTCAACGATGCAGACGCTTTTGCCAGCGCGTGCGGCCGTAATGGCAGCGGCGAGGCCTGAAGCCCCGCCGCCGATTACCAGGACGTCATAGAAGGCGCTCGCGTTCACTTAGGCCTCGTCGGTCTCGTGCGGGGTAATGGCCTCGACGGCAGAGACTGCCTTGGGCAACATGCCATCGGGCAGCGCGGTCTCGACCTCGCCCTTATCGCAAGCCTCAGCGAGTGACGGATTGATGGGAAGCGTGCCCAAGATGTCGAGGTTATAGCGCTCTGCGACCTCGGGGAGCTTGCTCTTGCCAAAGACCTCGATCTTCTTGCCGCAGTCGGGGCACTCAATATAGCTCATGTTCTCGACAATGCCCAGAATGGGGACGTTCATCTTCTCGGCCATGTTGACCGCCTTGGCGACGATCATCGAGACCAGATCCTGCGGGCTCGTGACGATGACGATGCCGTCGACGGGCAGTGACTGGAAGACGGTGAGAGCGACGTCGCCTGTTCCCGGAGGCATGTCGACCAGCAGGTAGTCGATGGGGCCCCACGAGGTCTCGCTCCAGAACTGCCTAATGGAGCCTGCGATGACCGGACCGCGCCAAAGGACGGGGTCGGTCTCGTTTTGGAGCAGCAGGTTGGAGCTCATGACCTTGACGCCGTGCTCGGAGATTTCGGGCAGCATAAGGTTGCCAAGGGCATGGACGTGGCGTCCGCTCATGCCGAACATCTTGGGGATAGAGGGACCGGTGATGTCGGCATCGAGGACGCCGACCTTGTGGCCGTGACGGGCAAGCTCGGTGGCGATGGCACCGGTGACAAACGACTTGCCGACACCGCCCTTGCCGGAAAGCACGGCGATGACGCGCTTGACCTCGGACAGCGTGTTCTCCTCAAATTGCGACGGCGACGTTTGTCCGCCGGCGGCCTGTGCGTGCTCGCAACCCATGTATGACTCCTTTGTATATGTTGGGGCCGGGGCCCCGTGGTGTGACACGAGCGTCATTGTACCCTCGTTTGCGAGCGGGAGTCATTTGCGATGCATTTGGGCCGAGCGTGCTTGCAATACGATGGGTCCAAGCGAATGGGCGGGCTTACTGAACTTTGCTGGCGAACTCGAGGTATTGCATGCGCTGCAGCTTGTCGATCGTCGAGGCGTATGGGCTGTCTTCAGATTCCAAGTCGTAGCGCAGCCCGTCGGCACCAAGGTAGCCGGCGACATTGATGGTGGGCACATCTGACCTTGTTGCAAGCAGGGCCTTTTGATAGTCGGTGAGCGGGGCGCCGATCTTATTAAGGGTAATGGCTGCAATCTCGTTTGCCCCGACGGTGTCGTAGACGTTGAGCTCGGTATTGCCGGCGATTTCATAGTTAGCCCAGACGAAATATGTCGACTGGTAGTTACGGAAAGCGTGGTCTGCCGTATCTTCCTGAGGGTACAGCTCGTCGTTGAGGGTCGTTGCGGCGCTCGGCTGATGGTCGCCAAAAAAGACAAGGACAACCGGTCTGCCGATATTGCGGAGCTCGTTGATAAAGTACTCGAGGTCCCGGTCGGATGCATTGATGCAGGTGAGATAGGTGTTGAGCGCGCTATTGGCGCCCTCGCTGGCTCCCTCGACCCAATAGTTTGTCAGCTCTTCGGCGGGAACGGTGCCATAGTCGTAGCCGCCGTGATTTTGCATCGTGACGTCAAAGATGAACTGCGGGGCTTCGTCGGTTCTAAGCAGATCGAGTATCTTGTCGTAGGTGACGTAGTCGCATACGCCGGCATGGTAATAGGACGCACCTTCGAAATCGCCGATTGAAAGAAAGTCTCCAAAGCCCAGCTGCTGATAGATTTTATCTCGATGGTAGTTGACGGGGTTTTGCGGGTGCATAGCGGTAGCGGTATACCCAAGCTCTTTAAGGTCCTTTGCCAGGCTGTTGACGCCATTCATCTGATACAGCTGATAGGGGATTTTGCCCAATCCGACAAAGGCCGTTGTCGCTCCGGTTAAAAATTCGAATTCGGAGTTCGCCGTTCCGCCACCGGCGACCGAAGCGAGCATGGTGCCGCGAACAAGTGTGTCGGGAAGCGAGTTGTAGAATGCGGGGCCGGTGTACCCGGCCGCCTGGAGCTGCTCAAAGCACGAAAGGTCGCTAAAACTCTCGTTCATGACGGCAACAATCGTCGGCTTGATTTCATTGAACTGGGCAACGGCCGCCGCGCGCTGCTCGCTCGAGCCATACGTGCTGTCGTAGGTGGCGGCGAGCTCCTGCTCGATGCTCTGCGCCTCATCGGGCGTATAGTCTTCGGGCTTCTCAATGGGCAACTCGTTGACCATTTCGGTGAACGAAGTGATAAAACCCTGAGACGCATACGTGGTGATGGGCTGCCAACGGTCAAATCCAAAATTCAGCGCCTGCTCCAAGTCGATGCTGGAAAAGCCCGAGAGCCCCACAACGGTCACTAGCAGAAAAGCGCAGAGGTTAGCGGCGATTGCGGGGAACACATGGGTGGGCGTACGGAGCTTTCTCGGTCGGATAAGCGAAAGAAGCCCCAGGGAAATCTCCAGCAGGGCTAGAGAGGTTACGATTCCGGCGGTAAAGGTAAACTCGTATCCCTCGCTCACTTCCATTGCGGTGCCAAGGGCCAAGATATCGCTTGGCAGGATGGCCTCACCTTTAAACGTTATGACGAAGTGCTCGGCAATGCCAAGGATGCAACAGGCGACGGGCACGAGGGCCATGACGCCTCCATGACGCTGTCCCAGCAAATAAAGGGAGAGCAGAACCGTCGCGAGCAGCCCGACGGAAAACCCGAATGAGTTGGCGGGAATGCGATAGAACGTTTCGTTACAGGCAATTTCGAGTGAAACGAACGAGAGCGCTGAAACAGCGGCGATGACAAGGATGTCACGGCAAATACAGGCAACCGTTCCCGTCGCAAGATCGGTTTGGTCGATAAGTCCCGAAACCAAGGGCTCGACAAGAAGTATGACGGCGGCAGCACCGAGCGCCGAATAAGAAAGGACCCATAGGGAACAGTCCTCATTTACGAGCAATTGATTCGTAATCCATGCAGCTACCATGCCGAGCGGGATGAGGAGCATCGCGCACCAAAAGACGCGGGCAATGGGCGGTTTTTCGTTGTGTCTGATTGAAAAATACACGCGCACGACGACGGCGGCCACGATAAGGACGGCGATGAATATGGGCAGATTGGCCATGCCACTCGAAGTGATTTCAAGGGGGATATCTTCGGTCATGGACGTTCCTCTGTTACAGCAAATTAAGTTCAGTTTTAGATTACTCTAACCTTTCCACGGCATTTCGAGAAACAAAGCACCCGACACGCAAAGCAAAAGGTCTGCGAATCTTGTATTACGAACATCTGTGCGCGTTGAGTGCGTTAAACTCATCGACAGTGTGATTTGAGGTTATAGGAGGCAAGGAGCTTCCATGTCTGATTCTTCTATCGTTATCCGTGGTGCGCGCGAACACAACCTGCGCAATATCGATGTTTCCATCCCGCGCGACGAGCTCGTGGTCATTACCGGTCTTTCGGGCTCGGGCAAGAGCTCGCTGGCGTTTGACACGATCTATGCCGAGGGTCAGCGTCGCTACGTGGAAAGCCTGTCGAGTTATGCGCGCCAGTTTTTAGGCCAGATGGACAAGCCCGATCTAGACTCGATCGACGGCCTTTCGCCGGCCGTCTCGATCGATCAGAAGACGACGTCCAAGAATCCGCGCTCGACGGTGGGTACTGTAACTGAGATTTATGACTACCTTCGCTTGCTTTTTGCACGCGTGGGCACGCCACACTGCCCCGAGTGCGGTCGCGTTATCGAACGCCAGACCACCGACCAGGTCGCCGATAAGGTCCTGGCAGCGGGAGAGGGTCGTCGTGCGTTTGTGCTGGCACCGGTGGTGCGCGGGCGCAAAGGCGAGTACGCAAAATTGTTCGAGGATCTTCGGGCTGAGGGCTTTAGCCGCGTGCGTGTCGACGGCGAAGTACGCTCGCTCGACGACCCCATCGATCTGGACAAAAAGTTCAAGCACGATATCGAGGTCGTAGTCGACCGCATCGTGATTCGGGAAAACTCTCTGGGCCGTATCGCCGAGTCGGTTGAACAGGCGACTGCCTTGGCACACGGCAATGTGAACGTGTACATGCTGCCCGATCGCGATGCTCCCGAGGGAACCGAGGGCGAGCTGCTGGAGTATTCGTTGGCTCTGGCGTGCCCGGAGCACGGGCACTCCATCGACGACCTACAACCCCGCGACTTTTCGTTTAACGCTCCCTATGGCGCATGTCCTGAGTGCGATGGCCTGGGCTTTAAGAAAACCGCTGATGCCGAGGCACTGATCGAGGACCCCTCGAAGTCCATTGCCGACGGAGTCTTTGGTAGCCTGTTTGGCAATTCGAACTACTACCCGCAGATTTTTGCTGCGGTCTGTAAACACTTTAAGGTGGGCACCGATACGCCGTGGGAGGACTTGCCCCCTCGCGTACGTCGTGCATTCTTGGATGGCCTGGGCGATACGAAGATCTCGGTTGACTACCAAAAGCTCGACGGACGTCGTAGCCAGTGGGATACCAAGTTTTCGGGCGTTCGCAACATCCTGTACGAACGCTATACCGAGACGACGAACGAGAACACCAAGGCGCGCTTGGAGAAGTACATTCGCGAGGAACCGTGCTCGAGCTGCCACGGCGCTCGTTTGCGCCCTGAGATGCTCGCCGTCACCGTGGGCGGCAAGTCCATTTACGAGGTCTGCTGCCTGTCGTGCCGTGAGTCGCTCGAGTTTTTTGAGGGTCTGGAGCTCACCGAGCGCCAACAGTTTATCGGCGGGCGCATCGTCAAGGAAATCGTGGAGCGCTTGCGTTTTCTGGTCGATGTTGGACTCGACTATCTGACGCTCGATCGTGCCTCGGCGACGCTTTCTGGTGGCGAGGCGCAGCGTATTCGCCTGGCAACGCAGATCGGCGCGGGTCTCATGGGCGTGCTCTATATTCTGGATGAGCCCTCGATCGGTCTTCATCAGCGTGACAACGAGCGCCTGATCAAGACGCTCGAGCGCCTGCGCGATATCGGCAATACCGTTATCGTCGTCGAACACGACGAGGATACAATCCGTGCCGCCGATTACGTGATCGACATGGGTCCCGGCGCCGGCGTCAACGGCGGACACGTAGTCGCGGCGGGAACGCCTGCCGATATCATGGCGTGTCCTGAGT
>DXLY01000008.1:32250-33910 GCA_019414465.1 Collinsella sp. | reverse complement strand
GATGACGGGCGCTTATCTGACCGGCAAACGAATGATCCGGGTGCCTGATGAACGGCGCAAGCCCGGTCGCGGCTGCCTTAAAATTACGGGCGCTCGAGCCAACAACCTCAAAAACGTTACCGCCAAGATCGAGTTTGGTACGCTTACGGTTGTTACCGGCGTGTCGGGATCGGGCAAGAGCTCCCTGGTTACCGACACCATTGCGCCTGCCCTTACGAATGCCATTCACCGTTCGACGCGCCCTGTGGGTCCGTATAAGAAAATCGAGGGCATCGAGTGTATCGATAAGGTTATCGATATTGACCAGTCGCCGATTGGCCGCACGCCGCGTTCCAACCCTGCTACCTATATCGGCCTGTGGGATGATCTTCGCGCACTGTTTGCGAGTACGCCGGAGTCGAAGGCGCGCGGCTACTCGCCGGGTCGTTTCTCCTTTAATGTGAGTGGCGGGCGCTGTGAGGCGTGCAAGGGCGACGGACAGATCAAGATCGAGATGCACTTCCTTCCCGATATCTACGTTCCTTGCGAAGTTTGCGGCGGTAAACGCTACAACCGCGAGACACTCGAGGTCACCTACCGTGGCAAGACCATCTCGGACGTGCTAGACATGAGCGTCACCGAGGCGCTGGCCTTCTTTGGGAATATCCCGCAGATTAAGCGCAAACTCCAGACGCTGTACGATGTAGGCTTGGGCTACGTGAGCCTAGGCCAGCCCGCCACGACGCTCTCGGGCGGCGAGGCGCAGCGTGTGAAGCTCGCCAAGGAGCTTCATCGACGCCAGACGGGCAAGACGTTCTATATTTTGGACGAGCCGACGACCGGTCTTCATTTTGAGGACGTCCGCCAGCTGCTCGATGTGCTGCAGCGTTTGGTCGATGCGGGCAACACGGTGCTGGTGATTGAGCACAACCTTGATGTCATCAAGGTTGCCGACCGCCTGATCGATATGGGTCCCGAGGGCGGTAACGGCGGCGGAACCGTCGTGGTTTCGGGCACACCGGAGCAGGTTGCGGACTGTCCGCAGAGTTATACGGGCAAGTTTTTGGCGCCGTTGCTCAGGCGTGACCGGGAGCGTCAGGCTCAACTTGATGCTCAATAAATAGGCGATTCAGTTTATGGGCGCCATCGACTCCTTGTGATTCGATGGCGCTTGCTGTGCCGAAGTGACGTATGCAGCCGAATTGGACATATACTTAATCCTTGCGTCCGAATGCGAGGGAAAGGATATGTCATGGCAAAGGCTGTAAAGACGCCAAAAACCAATGCGATGCGCGAGCTGGAAAGCGCCGGCATTTCCTATGTTCTACATACGTACGAAGACGATGGTGATGAGTCGGTGGGCCTGGGTGTCGCGATTTCGGAGCAGCTTGGCGAGGAGCCCGGTCAAGGATTTAAGACTTTGGTCTGCGTGACACCGTCCAACGACTATGTCGTGTGCTGTATCCCTGTTGCCGACGAGCTCGATCTAAAGTCCGCCGCGCGTGCCGCGGGGGAGAAGTCCTTGGCCATGATGCATGTGAAGGATTTGCTTGCGGCGACTGGCTACGTTCGCGGCGGCTGCAGCCCGGTCGGTATGAAAAAACGCTACCGGACGCTCATTGATAGGACATGTGTCCTTTGGGATACCATTTTTATTTCCGGAGGCAAGCGTGGTTATCAG
>DXLY01000008.1:7883-32240 GCA_019414465.1 Collinsella sp. | reverse complement strand
GCTTGCACCCGATGATTTAATTGCATTTTGCGGGGCGACGGTTGCCGCGATTACGAGAGAGGACTGAGCGATGCCGCAGGAAGAATTGAAGCGCGGAGCTCATTTTGCAAAAGAATCTGCGCCTCAGACACCCTCATCCGAAGCTTCTTCGTCGCGAGATGACACTGACGACATGGGCTCGTCGGACTACTCCACGGTTGGTCGTTCTGCTGGCCTTATGACCGTGCTGACCATCGTGTCGCGTGTCACCGGGTTTATCCGCACGTGGGCCATGGCGGCCGCCATCGGTATGTCGCTGCTCTCGTCCTCCTATCAGGTTGCCAACAACCTGCCCAACATGCTCTACGAGCTCGTGATGGGCGGCATGCTCGTTACGGCGTTTTTGCCGGTGTATATGGGTGTGAGGCGCGAGCAGGGTCGCGAGGCATCGAACGAGTATGTCGGCAACCTGCTTGGTATTCTGCTTCTGCTGCTGGGCGGTATCTCGCTGCTGGGCACCGTGTTTGCTCCCGGCTTTATTTGGACGCAGTCGTTCCTTTCGGGCGATGGCGGCAGCATGGATACCGCTGCGTTCATGTTCCGCTTCTTTGCTATTCAAATTCTGTTTTATGGCTTGGGCTCGGTGTTCTCGGGCGTTCTCAACGCACACCGCGACTATTTCTGGTCGACGTTTGCCCCGGTTCTCAACAATGTCATCGTCATCGCCAGCTTTATGGGCTTTGCTCCCGTGTCTGCACAATTTGGCGAGCAGGCCGGTATTATCTTGATCGCAGTTGGTACGACCCTCGGCGTCTTTGTCCAGATGGCCTGCCAGATTCCCGCGCTTGGCAAGCATGGCGTGCATCCTCATATCCATATCGACTTTAAGGATCCCGCGCTGCGACAGACGATCGCGCTTGGTATCCCGACGCTGCTCGCCACGGTGTGCATGTTTGTCTCGACCTCCATTACCAATGCCGCCGCGCTGGTGGTGCAGCCCGAGACCGGCCCTTCCGTCATCGCATATGCGCGCCTGTGGTACACATTGCCCTATGCGCTGATCGCCGCCTCGCTTTCGACGGCACTCTATACCGAACTCTCTCACGATGCGCAGGAGAAGGATTACGACAGCGTCCGCACGGGCATTTCGCGCGGTGTCGCCCAGATGCTCTTCTTCCTGATTCCGTTTGCGATGTATCTGATCGTCTTCGCCCGTCCGCTCAACATGATCTACTGCGCCGGCAAGTTCGATGAATCCGGTGTGGCGCTGGTGTCGGAGTTCCTTATCTATCTGGCACTTTCCCTGCCGCTCTACGGCGTGGTCGTGCTGATGCAGAAGAGCTTCTCGGCCCTGCTCGATATGAAACCTTATAGCCGCTATTGCCTGTACTCCGCTATCGGCCAGGCCGGTTCTGTGCTGCTGTTTGGCGTGGTGCTGGGCTACGGTATGCCGGCAATTGCGCTTTCGTACGTCGTTGACTACGTGGTCTTGGTCGGATGCTCACTGTGGTGGCTGCGCCGTCGTCTGCATGGCCTTCAGGTCAAGTCTATCCTGCATGGCGGTTTCTTCGGCCTACTGTTCGGTGGCTTGGGCGCTGCCGCGGGCGCCGGCGTCATGTGGGCACTTGAGCACTTTGTCGGAGCGCTTGGCAGCTCGATCCTCATTACCCTGGGCTACGTTTGTGTTGCAGGCGTCGTCTCGCTCGCTGTAACTTTTGGTCTTGCCTTCGTCTTTAAGATGCCCGAGGTCTCGGCGCTGCTTCGTCGCAAGTAGGTGCGCGTGGCAGGTCACGACAACATTCCAACACTTGCCGAGCAGGTTTCGCGCGTTCCCACGCAACCCGGCTGCTACCTTTGGAAAGATGCCAAGGGTGATGTCATCTATGTGGGCAAGGCAAAAAACCTGCGTGCCCGTATGCGTCAATACGTGACGCTGCAGGACGAGCGTCAAAAGATCCCGCTCATGATGCAGCTGGTGGCGAGCTTCGACTATATCGTGGTGGAGACCGAGCACGAGGCATTGGTGCTCGAGCGCAATCTGATTGGCCAGTACCATCCGTACTTTAACGTCGATCTCAAAGACGATAAAAGCTATCCCTTTATCGCCATTACCAAGAGCGACTTGTTTCCGGCTATTAAATACACGCGAGAGCGTCATAAACCGGGAACGCGCTATTTTGGCCCCTATACCGATAGCCGTGCGGCGCGTGAGACCATCGATACGCTACGCAAGGTTATTCCTATTTGCTCGGCATCCTGTGCGGAATGGCGCCGCTGCCGCCGCATCGTCGAATCTCATAAGGGCGAAGAAGACATCGTCAATATGATTTGCGCGCAAAACGGGCGTCCCTGCTTTGACTACCATGTCGGGCGCGGGCCGGGCGCATGCATCGGCGCGATTTCCCCTGCCGACTATGCCAAGAACGTCAAACGTGTCGAACGTTTCTTGTCGGGCCATCGCAAGGATGTCGTTGACGAGCTTACGTCCGAGATGACGGAGGCAGCCGAGACGCTCGATTTTGAGCGTGCGGCGCGCGTCAAGCGTCGCCTGGAAGTCATTAGGGGCCTGGACGATCGCCAACAGGTCGTTTTTCCATCGAGCGTCGATATCGACGTCATCGGCTTCTATCGCGAAGAGACTATCTCTGCCGCCTGTGTCTTTGTCGTTCGCGAGGGCCGAACGGTTCGAACTTGTGAGTTCATCCTCGATAAAGGCCTGGATGTCGACGAGGAAGAGCTTCAATCGGGCTTTCTTAAGCGCTATTACGACGAGACGGCTGATATTCCAGCCGAGATCAATCTCTCTGTCGAGCTTGAGGACGCCGAAGCGTTGGGGGAGTGGCTTGCGGGCAAGCGCGAACGCTCTTGCCATCTCCATAGGCCGCAGCGCGGCGAAAAGCACCGCCTGCTCGATATGGCTTCCAAAAATGCGCGCCATGCCCTCATGCGCTACATGATGCGCACGGGGTATGCTGACGATCGCACTAATCAGGCGCTCCTGGAGCTCGAAAGCGCGCTGGCGCTGCCTGCGCCGCCGTTGCGCATCGAGTGCTTCGATATCTCGACGTTGCACGGCACCTTTACCGTCGCTTCGATGGTGGTATTTACCAACGGCCGTGCCGACAAGGGCCAGTATCGTCGCTTTAAAATTCAGGCCGAATTGGACGAGGCGAACGACTTCGTATCGATGTCCGAGGTTCTGGGGCGTCGCTATGCTCCCGAGCGCATGGCGGACGAGCGCTTTGGCTCGCGCCCCGATTTGCTCGTTGTCGATGGCGGCAAACCGCAATTGACCGCTGCAATTAAGCAACTTGAGGCGCTTGGCCTCGATATACCAGTTTGTGGCTTGGCAAAGGCCGATGAGGAAGTTTTCGTGCCGTGGGACGAGACCCCCGTCGTGCTGCCGACCGGCTCCGCTTCGCTTTATCTGATCAAGCAGGTTCGCGATGAATCCCACCGATTTGCGATTACGTTCCATCGCGAGTTGCGCGATAAGGCTATGACGGTTTCGGTGCTTGACGACGTTCCGGGCGTGGGACCCACCAGAAAACGTGCCATTATGCGCCATTTTGGCTCGATGAAGCGTTTGCGCGCGGCAAGCGAGCAGGAGATTGCGGAAGTTCGAGGCGTTCCGGCCGATGTCGCCAAAGCGGTCCACGAGGCACTTGTTGCATGGAATGCCGAGCGCGCCCAAGCATCGGCCAGCCGTTCCGAAAACTAAACGCGCTTCTAAACAACTGATATACATGATTGGCTGATTTTCAATCATTTATTTCGCGGCGATTACCTGCTGATTTCGGGTTTTATTAACGCTAAAACGTTTGACTAGCCATGGTGAATAACCCTGCTATCCTGCGGGTTGACGAAGACTGATATCTCACCTCGTCGATACATACTGTCTGTCGAATCGTTTGTCAATGAATTCGGTGAACGGTAGTAAATACCGTTCAAGCGTATGTATGTATCGGTCGCCGAGCGCGGCACCCAAGTTGGGTTTGTCGGTAGGTAAGGTATATATCGTCCGCAAGTTGCGCGGGGGCAAGTCTAGGTGCTCCCGGGTAAGATTCTCTATTGATAGGAGAAGACATGGCCATCATCAACAAGGGTATGTCCAGGCGTTCGTTCCTCGGCCTCACCGGCAGCGTCGCTGCTGTCGCAGGGCTTGGTCTCACCGGCTGCGGTGGCAGCTCTAGCGACGAGGGTTCCGCTTCCGGTTCCACCGATTCCGCCAACCGTGGCGGCGGCGTGATCACCGCTGGTTCCGCTTACGCTCCGTCCAGCTTCGACCCCGCCAGCACCGGCTCCGCTGTGGGCCTGGGTGCTAACTGGCACGTCGTCGAGGGCCTCTACGGCATCGATTACCACGACTACAGCACCTTCAACGAGCTCGCCACCGACGACCCCAAGTCTGTGGACGACACCACTTTCGAGGTTACCATCCGCAAGGGCGCCAAGTTCTCCGATGGCACCGAGGTCACCGCTGACGATGTCGTTGCCTCCTACACCGCTTGCGCCGCTTCCGCTACCTATGCTCCGTTCTTCCAGCCCTTCGAGTCCATCGAGGCTAAGGACGCCAGCACCGTGACGGTCAAGACCAAGGTCCCCAACTTCTCTCTGCTCAAGGATCGTCTTGCCATCATCCGCGTTACCCCGGCCACCCAGACCGAGGAGGATCGCGCCAAGCAGCCGATCGGCTCCGGCCCCTGGATGTACGACTCTATCTCCGATACCGAGATCACCCTGGTTCCCAACCCCGAGTACAACGGTGAGTATGCTGCCGAGGATAAGAAGATCCAGTACAGCATCCTGACCGACCCCACCGCTCGCGTTACCGCTCAGCAGGAGGGCTCCACGCTCGTTATGGAGCTCGTTACCGCTGACGCCGTCGACCAGCTCGAGAACGCCGGCTGCAAGATCGATAACGTTCAGGGTTTCGGCACCCGCTTCATCATGTTCAACGTCGCCAAGGAGCCTTGGAACAACGTCAAGGTCCGTCAGGCTGTCATGTATGCGCTCGACACCGAGAAGATGGTCAGCAACACCTTCGCCGGCCTTGCCACCGCTGCCAGCTGCTACCTGCCCAAGAGCTTCACCAACTATCATGAGGCTTCCACGGTGTACAAGACCGACGCCAAGAAGGCTAAGAAGCTCATCGAGGAGTCTGGCATCACCCCGGGTGCCATCACCCTGCGCACCACCGACAACGAGCAGATCAAGGGCATGGCCGCCCAGGTCAAGAACGACCTCGACGCTCTCGGCTTCGATGTGACCATCCAGACCGATACCTCGCCGGCCACTTACGCTGCCATCGACGGCGGCGAGGCCTACGATATCCTCCTTGCCCCTGGCGATCCTTCCTGCTTCGGCGCCGACCCCGACCTGCTGCTCAACTGGTGGTACGGCGACAACGTCTGGATGCAGACCCGTTGCCCGTGGAAGGAGTCCGCTGAGTGGCAGAAGCTCCACGGTCTCATGGACGAGGCTCTTGCCGCCGAGGGCGACGAGCAGCAGAAGAAGTGGAACGAGTGCTTCGACATCATCGCCGACAACGCCGTTCTGTACCCCGTTGTCCACGTCAAGACCGTCTCCGCTTCCTGGGACGATCCGTCCACTGCGCCCAACGGCGAGGCCCTCGATGGCTTCAAGGGCATCGGCACGACGAGCATGTCCTTCAGGGGCGTCGCGACCGTCAAGGCCTAAGACTCGCTTGAGTCATATGTGGGGCGTCGGTCGTAAGGCAACGTCCTCATAGTTGAAACAAAGACCCGGGCGGCAACGATGTCGCTCGGGTCTTGTAATGAGTATCCGTACTCATATACCAGTTGGTCCTACCGACAAAAGAAAGGGGAGAGAACGTGAACAACTTGCTACGTTTGATTGGAAGGCGTCTTGTGGCGCTGCCGATCATGGCATTGGGCGTCACCGTCCTGGTGTTCTTCCTTATGTCGTTCTCCAAGACCGACCCCGCCTACACGGCGTTGGGTGACGGTGCCTCGCCCGAGGCGGTCGCCGAGTACCATGAGAAGTATGGTCTGGACGACCCCTGGCCTGTGCGCTACGTGCGCTATATGGGCGATTTGATTCATGGCGACATGGGTACCTACGGCGCTGCCCGCAACTCCGTTGCCAAGCGCATCTCCACGGCCCTGCCCGTCACGATGCAGCTGACCTTCATCGGTCTTGCCATCGGTGCGGTCGTTTCGTTTTTGCTCGGCGTCATCGCGGCACTGTATCGCGACAAATGGCCGGACCAAGTGATCCGCGTCTTTTCCATCGCCGGCTTGGCAACCCCGTCGTTCTGGCTTGCCGTTCTGTTGATCCTGCTGTTCTCTTCCTACCTTAAGGTGCTCCCGGCATCGGGTGCTCTGCCTCACTTCACCACGAATCCGGTTGGCTATCTGGGACGTATGATCATGCCCGCTATCGCCTTGGCATTTCCGCTGACGGGCCAGATGACTCGTATCGTGCGTACCGCCATGGTCGAGGAGCTCGACAAGGACTATGTCCGTATGGCTCGTGGCGCCGGCGTTCCCGAGAAGGTCGTCGTCGGCATCAACGTTCTTCGCAATGCGCTGATCACCCCGGTCACCACCCTCGGTCTTAAGATCGGCTACCTCATGGGCGGCGCCGTCGTCATCGAGGTTATCTTCAACCTCCCCGGCATGGGCACTGCGATTCTGCAGGGCGTTCAGGGCAACGAGGCGAACCTGGTTCAGGGCGTCGTTATCGTCGTTGCTCTTGCCTTCATCATCATCAACATCGTGGTTGACATGCTCTACCTGCTCATCAACCCGCGCATCAGGACGGTGTAGATTATGGTAAAGATTCGAGAGAAGCAAACCGAGCAGCTCGAGAAGGCTGCCTCCAAGGGGCTCAAGCTCGGTGGCTGGAAGAAGATGACGCTGTCTTCTAAGATTGCCGCCGTCGTGCTGGTGCTGGTCGCCCTGACTGCGATTTTGGCGCCCCTTCTTGCCCCCTATAGCCCGGTCGAGATCTTTACGGCTCGCCAGGCTCCCGGCAACGGATTTATCTTCGGTACCGACGATAAGGGTCGCGACATTCTGTCGCGCATGCTCTACGGCGGACGTTACTCGCTGATTATCGGCTTTGGTGCTACCGCCATGGCTTTGGTCTGTGGTTCCGTTGTCGGCGCTCTTGCAGCGGTTTCGCGCAAGTCTATCTCTGAGGCGATCATGCGTATCCTGGACATCATCATGTCCATCCCGGGTATCGCCCTCGCAGCCGTTTTCGTTTCCATCCTGGGCAATTCCGTGCCGTCGATCATCTTTGCGATCGGCTTTATGTACACCCCGCAGATCGCCCGTATCGTGCGCGCCAACATCGTGTCCGAGTACGGTGAGGACTATGTCCGCGCGGTCATCGTGTCCGGCGCCAAGGCTCCGTGGATTCTGATCAAGCATGTTCTGCGTAACTGCATCGCTCCGATTATGGTCTTCACCGTTACCCTGGTCGCCGACGCCATTATCTTCGAGGCCTCGCTGACCTTCATCGGCGCCGGCATCCAGGAGCCCACCGCTACCTGGGGCAACATTCTCGCCGACGCACGCGGTGGCGTGCTCGCTGGCCGTTGGTGGCAGGCACTGTTCCCGGGCCTGGCCATCATGATCACCTGCCTGGCGCTCAACATCCTCTCCGAGGGCATTACCGACGCCATGGCCGCTGCTCCCTCCGCCGCCCTGGATCCGACCGATTCCTCCAAGCGCCGCGAGGCCGACCTGCTGGTTTCCGACCCCGTTCGTGCCTACAAGGAGCAGGCTCAGTCCCTGTCCGCCCGTCTTGGCGCACTGCGCGATGTCGAGCTCAAGCGTAACGACCGCCATGTGCCCGATGAGTCCGTTGAGCCGATCCTTTCGGTCCGCGATTTCTGCATCCAGTTTGAGCACCACGGTGATATCAACGTCGTCGACCACGTTAACTTTGACGTCCGTCCCGGCCAGACCATGGGCCTGGTAGGCGAGTCCGGCTGCGGTAAGTCCATCACCACGCTGGCCATCATGGGCCTGACCGACGATGACGAGCATCTTTCCGGCGAGGTTCTCTGGGAGGGCCGCGACCTGCTCAAGATGAGCAAGAAGGAGTGGTTCGGCCTGCGCGGTACCGATATCGCCATGGTCTATCAGGACGCCCTGTCCTCGCTCAACCCCTCCATGCTCATCTCTGCCCAGATGAAGCAGCTCACCAAGCGCGGCGGCACCCGTAGCGCCGAGGAACTCCTGGAGCTCGTGGGCCTCGACCCCAAGCGTACGCTCGAGAGCTATCCGCACGAGCTTTCCGGTGGTCAGCGTCAGCGCGTTCTGATCGCTATGGCCCTTACCCGCGACCCCAAGCTGGTTATCTGCGACGAGCCCACGACCGCTCTGGACGTTACGGTCCAGAAGCAGGTCATCAAGCTGCTCAACGACCTTCAGGCCAAGCTCGGCTTTGCCATGATCTTCGTTTCGCACGACCTGGCGCTGGTTGCCGAGGTCGCCCACAACATCACGGTTATGTACGCCGGCCAGGTTATTGAGCAGGCGCCCACCAAGGAGCTGCTCACCAACCCGATTCACGAGTACACCCGCGGCCTTCTGGGTTCCGTCCTGTCCATCGAGAGCGGTTCGGGCCGCCTGCACCAGGTGCCCGGCGCCGTTCCGAGCCCGCGCGATTTCCCCAAGGGCGATCGCTTCGCGCCCCGCTCGAGCCATCCGCGTATTGGCCTGGACACCCGTCCGGTCTTCAAGCGCGTGCCCGGCACCGAGCACTTCTATTCCGAGCTCCCCGACGAGGTGCTCAAGGCAAATGGTTTGACCCCTCACGCGGAGGTGATGTAGATGAGCGAGACCGCAGTCAACGGCGTCGAGCCGATCATCTTCCTTGATGACGTCCACGTCACCTTTAGGACCCGTACCGGCTCGATTCTGCACCCCAACCTGGTTCACGCCGTCCAGGGTGTAACGATTAAGCTCATGCCCGGTCAGACGATCGGCATCGTCGGCGAGTCCGGTTGCGGTAAGTCCACCACCGCCAACGTCATGTGCGGCCTGCAGGCCCCCACGAGCGGCAAGGTCTACTTTAAGGGCAAGGACGTTACCAAACGTACCGCCGAGGACCGTCGCCACATGGGTCGCGTCATCTCGGTCGTGTTTCAAAACCCGGCCACGGCGCTCAACCCCCGCATGGTCGTTCGCGAGCAACTGCTCGACCCCATGCGCGTCCACAACCTGGGTACCGAGGCCGAGCAGGAGAAGCGCGTCAAAGAGCTCCTGGAGCTCACCGGTCTGCCCAGCTCCGCCGCCGAGGTTCTTCCCGGTCAGCTTTCGGGCGGCCAGCGCCAGCGCGTCGCAATTGCCCGTGCCCTGTCGCTGAACCCCGATGCCATCATCGCCGACGAGCCCACCTCGGCTCTGGACGTTTCGGTCCGCGCGCAGATTCTGAACCTGCTGACCGACCTTAAGAAGGAGCTCGGCCTGGCCATGGTGTTCATCAGCCATGACATCCAGACGGTCCGCTATATCTCTGACGACATCATCGTTATGAATGGCGGCAAGATCGTCGAGCAGGGCGAGGCCAAGCAGGTCTTCCAGCATCCCCAGGACCCCTACACCAAGATGCTGCTCGGCGCTGCGCCGTCGCTGCTGCACCCCAAGCTCGGCGAATAGCCTCGCTTTCCCTCCCGTGCGCCCGGTTCCCTTGCCGGGCGCACCTCCGTTGCGATTTCGAAAGGTTGGGTTCACGAGCCATGCCAAGTGCTCAGGAGCTACAACATCAATTTGGTGAATATCGAGGCGCCATGCCCCGTCCATCAGATTTCGATCTCTTTTGGAAGGATCGCATGGCCGAGGCCGACGCCGTCGGGCTTGACTATGCGATCGACACGGCATCGGTCACCGATGCCGCGACCTGCCAACTTTTCGACCTCTGGTATACCGGCATGTGTGGCGCTCGCCTGCATGCCAAGTACCTTAAACCCGTCTCGGACGAGCCCGTGCCATTGGTGCTTCAGTTCCATGGGTATCCGGGTGCAAGCCGCAGCTGGTTTGAGCAGGCGTCGTTTGCGGGCATGGGCATGGCACTCATCGCCCTCGACTGCCCCGGCCAAGGAGGTCCCTCCGAGGACATTGGTGGATTTGAGGGCACAACGGTTGCCGGGCATATCGTCGCCGGCATCGACGGCGACCCGGCCAACCTCTACTATGTCCGCTTGCACCAAGATATTCGCATCCTGTGCCGTATTGTTCGCGAGCTCGAGGGCATCGATCTTTCCCGTGTGTTTGTGAACGGCGCGTCGCAGGGTGGTGGTTTGGGCATTGCGACCTGTGCGCTTAACAGCGAGCTTATCAATCGTGCCGCCATCCTCTATCCCTTCCTGTCAGATTTCCGCCTAGTCTGGGATTTGGATGCAGACGACATTGCCTACGAGGGCCTGCGCTATTGGTCTCGCTGGTTTGACGAGGACTCGACTCGTATTGACGAAGCCTATGCCAAGCTGGCGTACTTCGATTCCAAGAACTTTGCCCCTATGGTCAAATGCCCCGTGCTGTTTGGCACCGGCACAGCCGATATCGTCTGCCCGCCAGCGACGCAGTTTGCGGTCTATAACAACCTGACCTGCGAAAAGCGTCATGAGTTCTTTGAAGGCTTTGGCCACGAGGAGATTCAGGATTTTGACGATCTGATCATTCCGTTTTTCTGCAAGGGAGGGGAGGCTCATGTCTAAGTGCGAGAGCAATGTTAATGAGCTGATTGTCCCCGGGCTCGTGGGAATTCCTGGAACGGTTTCGTCAAGGCTCGCAGAATATCGGGACTGGCGCGGTGATGTCCAAGCAGATGTTTCTGATTTAGAGACATGCGCTTCGAATCTTGAGATTCAAGGCCTGGCCATTACGGCGATTGACTTTGTTAACCCCTGCGCCCGTTACTCGGAGGTCTCCTTTGAGCTCGGTGACGATGCGATTCACGCTCGTTTGATCGAGCCTGTCGGTCGTGCCCGAGTGTCTGAGCGCGTGCCGCTGTGCCTGATGTTCCACGATATCGATCGGCCTGTGCGCGGCTGGCATCACATGACGAGATTTGCCGCCATGGGGTATGCCGTCCTCGCGCTGGATGACGATGTTGCTGGTGCGGACGACCTGCAGCGGGGGATTTCTTCGCCCGCTTTTGTCGAGCGTGTCCGTTGGGGCTGCGCGTTGGCGAAGGTTGCGCGCAACCTTGATGGCATGGATCCCGACCGCATCTTTGCATGGGGCGAGGGCCTTGGCGGCGGTGTCGCGCTGGCGGTTTCTGCTCTGGACGAGCGGGGCCTTGCCTGCACGGCGCTTGCCAATCCGCTTCCCAGCGGTCTCGAGACGCTGTCGCCTCGGGTTCGTGGCTCGGTGCTCATGGGCACATCGCTCATGGATACCGTGAGTGATCCCAAGGGCCAGTTTGCCGTATTCAACGGTCTTGAGTGTGACCGGAGGCATATCATCTATGCCAAATACGCTCACGAGCGCATCAATGCGTTCGAAAACGAAGTCGTCGACTTCTTTAACCAAACGTTCTATTCGTGTTCTTTGGCCTAGACGGCCTGGACACCGCCAACAAGAGTGGGCGGCATAGGGCTGCCCGCCAGACAACTAAGGAGATTCTTGTGGCAACTCAGAAATTCACCGGCGTTATCCCTCCCGTCGTTGTTCCCGATACCGAAGACCACCAGCTCGACGTTGCCTCCTTTGAGCGCAGCATCAACCGCATGATCGATGCCGGCGTCGATGGCCTGTTCTTCCTGGGCTCCTCGGGCGAGGTCGTCTTCTCCACCGACGAGCGCCGTCGCCAGATTGTCGCAGAGGCCGTCCGTATCGTCGACCACCGCGTTCCCGTTCTGGTCGGCATCATCGACACCGAGACCGAGCGCATGATCGAGCACGGCAAGGTCGCTCAGGAGCTGGGCGCCGATGCGCTCGTCGCCACCTGCCCGTTCTATGCCCTGCAGGGCATGACCGAGGTCGAGGAGCACTTCCGCATCCTTCACGAGGAACTCGACCTGCCCATCTTCGCCTACGACATCCCCGTGTGCGTCCACACCAAGCTCCCCTGGAAGCTCCTTGCTAAGCTCGGCGCCGAGGGCGTCCTGGCTGGCGTCAAGGATTCCTCGGGCGATGACATCTCGTTCCGCTACCTCATTCAGGAGAACGAGAAGAACGGCCATCCGATGAGCATCCTTACCGGCCATGAGGTCGTCGTCGACGGTGCCTATCTCGGTGGCGCCGACGGTTCCGTTCCGGGCCTCGCCAACGTTGAGCCCGAGGGCTACGTTCGTCAGTGGAAGGCCGCTCAGGCTGGTGACTGGGCTACCGTCAAGGCCGAGCAGGATCGCCTCAATGAGATTTCGCACATCTGGGATGTCACCTCGGGCGTCCAGGGCTATGCCGGTGGCGTCGGCGCCTTCAAGACCGCTATGAACCTCATGGGCATCTTCGACAGCCCGACCATGCCGCGCCCGGTGAAGGCCATGACCGGTGAGAACGTCGAGGCGATTCGCAAGGTCCTCCAGGACAACGGTCTCCTTTAAAGCTTTCCCAGGCACCCGACCTCGCCGTTCAACCGTGCGGCCATGACCCATTAGGCCAATGGCCGCACGGTTTCTCGGCGATCTCGGGCACCTGGAAAACCTTTACCGCGCTGTGACGGCTAGCCTGACGGCGCATTTCCTGTAGTTGTTTTGTCTCCGAAGGAGAACGACATGGAGAACAAGTACGTCTGCTCTGTCGATATCGGCGGAACTAAGATCGCGACTGCCATCATGGAGTACCCGGCTGACGGCGGTGTGCCCCATCCCGTTTTTGAGGCTGAGGTTCCCACCGAGGCCCAGGAGGGTGGCGAAGCGGTCTTCCAGCGCATCGAGGCGTCTATCAAGGCAGCTCTTGAGGCAAATCCCGATGTCGAGGTCCTCGGAGTTGGCATCGGCGCTGCCGGTGTCGTCGACCCCAAGACGGGCGCCATCGCGTATGCCAATGAGATTATGCCCGGCTGGTCCGGCGTTCAGTTGGGGCCGCGTCTGCGCGAGGACCTCGGCCTTCCCGTTGCCGTTGTAGGCGACGTGCAGGCTCATGCTCTGGGCGAGGCCCACTGGGGCGTCGGCAAGGGCAAGTTCTCCGTCTTGTGTTTGGGCATCGGTACGGGCATCGGCGGCGCATATGTCGAGAACGGCCGCGTGATGCAGGGCTTCCATGGTGCTGCCGGCCATATGGGCCACATCGAGTGCTCGGCTGCCGCCGGCATTCCCTGCGCCTGCGGGCGTTCCGGCCATCTGGAGTCGGTTGCTTCCGGAACATCAATCGGGCGCATGTACGATGAGCGTTTTGGCCGCGTCGACCCCAGCCGTCCTTCGGTCGGCCGTGACGTGAACGACCTGTGCCGCGCAGGCGACGCAAAGGCGACCGAGGTCATTCATGACGCCGGCTTTGCGCTGGGCGCCAGCCTGGGCTCGCTCGCTAACATCCTGGACCCTGAGGTCATCGTGCTTTCGGGCGGCGTGATTCACCAAGGTCCCGATTGGCGTTCACAGACGTGGAAGGACTCGGTGCACGAGGGCTATGCCAGCCAGGCGCTCGACCCGCTTCAGGACACGCCGATTCTCATCGGCTCTCTGGAGGGCGATGCTCCGCTCATCGGTGCCGCCGAGCATCTTCTTGCCTCGTTGAAGTAAACGTATCTGCTGTAGGAGCCTCCCGAGACAGCACGCCTCGGGAGGCTGTTCTGAGAAAGGTTGCAGCCTTATGACCGTCGATCCTTTGATTCAATCCCTGAAGGGCAAGCTCGTCGTGAGCGTTCAGGCGTATATGGGCGAGCCGCTTCGTACGCCCGAGACCATGGCTCAAATGTCTCGCGCTTGCGAGCTTGGCGGCGCCGCCGCCATTCGCTGTCAGGGCCTTGCCGACATTGCCGCTATTAAGGGTCGCTGTGAGGTTCCCGTCATCGGCCTGTGGAAGGATGGACACGAGGGCGTTTACATCACGCCGACGCTGCGTCACGCTCGCGCCTGCGTTGCTGCCGGTGCCGATATCGTGGCGATCGACGCCACCGATCGTCCGCGTCCCGATGGCAAGACCGTCGAGGATACCTTCCGCCCGCTGCACGAGGAGGGTGTGCTCCTGATGGCGGATTGTGCCACCATCGAGGACATTCGCCGTGCGGTTGATATGGGCTTTGACCTGGTATCCACCACGCTTTCTCACGGCGTCGCCGCCATCGACTGCACCATGGCCGATGGCCCCGACCTGCCACTCCTGCGTCAGGCGACCGAGGAATTCCCCGGTCTTCCCATCATCTGCGAGGGCCGCGTGCACACGCCCGAGGAGGCTCGCGCTGCGATTGATGCTGGCGCTTGGGCCGTTGTCGTCGGCACTGCCATCACGCATCCCACGAGTATTACGAGTTGGTTCAAGGCTGCGCTTGAGGCGTAAGACAGGCCTCGTGTCCGCTCGGGGCGGTATACTCAATATAGGCAATTGACCGCGCGGGATCCGGGTTGCTGGGTCCCGCGCTTGTTTTCGGGAGGCAGCACATGCAAAAGGGAGATGCCATGGATGCGGCGGAGCGCTCGGAGCGTATCCCCGATATCGTTATCATCACCGGAATGTCCGGCTCGGGCCGAACGCAAGCCATGCATGTGTTTGAGGACATGGGCTATTTTTGTATCGACAACCTGCCCCCACGCCTGATTGCCCAGCTTGCTGAGCTCGTTGGCATCAATACGGGCGTGGGCAGGCACCTTGCCGTTACCTGCGACCTGCGTAGCCAGGGCTTGTTCGATGAACTGCTCGATGCTGTTGCCGCACTGGAAGAGCGCGAGATGAGCTGCGACATTGTGTTTCTCGAGGCGTCTGACGAGGTGCTGATTCGCCGGTATAGCGAAAACCGTCGTCGCCATCCCATTGCAAAGCCGGGGGAGACCACGGCCGACGCTATTCAGCGTGAACGTCTGCAGCTGCAGGGCGTTCGCGATCGAGCCGATATGATTATCGACACGAGCCGCTTGCGCACTTCTGCCTTGCGCAACAAGCTGCGCATGGCTTTTTCCGAGCTGTCCGACCAGCAGCTTATGGATGTCCACGTGTTCTCGTTTGGCTTTAAGCATGGCATGCCCATCGAGGCGGATATCATGATCGATGTTCGCTTCTTGCCCAATCCTTTCTACGATCCCGAGATGCGCACCATGACCGGTCTCGATAAGAAGGTCTCCGATTTTGTCTTGGACCACCCCAAGACCCAGGAGTTCTGGAAGGCCTGGACTCAGCTGCTCGATACGGTCATGCCGGGTTATATCGCAGAGGGCAAGCCGCAGCTTTCCATTGCTATCGGCTGCACAGGCGGACAGCACCGTAGCGTCGCCATTGCCGAGGCCACGGCCCGCTACCTGGAGGGTGCTCAGTATCATGTGAGCATCTCCCACCGTGACCTGTCGCGTGCCAACACGAAGGCATAGGTTTACATGTCGTTTACCGCTGAGGTGCGTGACGAGCTTGCGCGCTGCGAACCAGAATGCGAATACTGCGATTTGTCGACGCTTGCTGCGCTAACGCGTGTGAGCGGCACGCTTTCGCTGGCGGGCTCGGGACGGTACCGCTTGACGGTCGCGACCGAGACGGGTGCTGTGGCGCGCACGATGATTGCGCTGACGCATCGTATCCTTAAGCTCAAGACCGAATTCACGGTTCGTAAGTCGGTCCTGCACAAGGTACGAAACTATCTCATCACCTTGCCCGATCAGCCCGATTTGGATAAGGCTCTGGTGCTGCTGGGCATTCTCGACCGTAGGGGAGGGCTCGTCGCGGGTGTGCCGCGCCACATCGTCGCCCGTCCTTGCTGCAGGCTCGCCTATATTCGCGGTGCGCTGATTGCCGGAGGCTTTGTTGCCGACCCGCGTGGCGATTTTCATTTGGAGATCGCGGTTCAGGGCGAGGAGTATGCAAAGGGACTTTGCGACCTTCTGGAGCAGATTGGAGTTCACGCCCGCGTCAATGCGCGTCGCGGCTCGTATGCCGTGTACATCAAGAGTGCCGAGGAGATTAAACGTCTGTTACAGCTGATTGGCGCCAAGCGCAGCGTTGCCGAGATTGAAGAGGCCCGCGCGGTTAAGCTGGTGAAGAACGACGTGAATCGTCGCGTGAACGCAGAGCTTGCCAACCAGACCAGAAGTGCCGGTGCCGCCCAACATCAGCTTGCGCTCATCGATGAGCTTGATCGGCGCGGTTTGCGCGAAACGCTGCCGGACGCTCTGGCAGTTTTTTGTGACTTACGCGAGCGTTACCCCGATCTCTCACTGCGAGATTTGGGGGAAATGGCCGACCCTCCTTTGTCGAAGTCGGCCTTGTATCACCGTGTTTTGCGCCTTGAAAAGCTCATTGAAGCAAGCGGGTAGTTTAACGCAATAGCTTTTATGGTGGTTTAACTGCTGTTTTATACGTTAAAGCGTTTTAACGCAAATTTGATTTTCAATTTCGAGCATTCTCGTGAAATTCAAGCCAAAAAAAAGGTATATTAGGCGAGTGGTTAGTTTGTGGGCCTCAACGGCAGGCGCTGTAGCTTGCGGGGGCCTTACGAAAGGAGACACAATGGCAGTAAAGGTTGCTATTAACGGCTTCGGTCGCATCGGTCGTCTGGCCTTCCGCCAGATGTTCGGTCATGAGGGCTCCGAGATCGTCGCTATCAACGACCTCACCTCTCCCGATATGCTCGCTTACCTGCTGAAGTACGACTCCACGCAGGGCAACTATGCTCGCGATCACGAGGTCGTCGCTGGCGAGGATTCCATCACCGTTGACGGCAAGGAGATCAAGATCTACAAGGAGGCCGACGCCAACAACCTGCCTTGGGGCGACCTCGACGTCGACGTCGTTCTCGAGTGCACCGGCTTCTACACCAGCAAGGCTAAGGCTCAGGCCCACATCAACGCTGGCGCCAAGAAGGTCGTCATCTCCGCTCCGGCCGGCAGCGATCTGCCCACCATCGTGTACAACGTCAACCATGAGACGCTGACCGCTGAGGACAACATCATCTCCGCTGCTTCCTGCACCACCAACTGCCTCGCCCCGATGGCCAAGGGCCTGAACGACTTCGCTCCCATCGTCTCCGGCATCATGACCACCATCCACGCCTTCACCGGCGACCAGATGCCGCTCGACGGCCCGCAGCGCAAGGGCAACTTCCGTCGCTCCCGCGCCTGCTCCGAGAACATCGTCCCGAACACCACGGGCGCTGCCAAGGCCATCGGCCTGGTTCTCCCCGAGCTCAACGGCAAGCTCATCGGTGCCGCCCAGCGCGTCCCGACGCCGACCGGCTCGCTGACCAACCTCTACGCCGTCGTTGACAAGAAGGTCACCGTCGACGAGGTCAACGCTGCCATGAAGGCCTACGCCGAGACCATCCCCGATACCTTCGCCTACAACGAGGACCAGATCGTCTCCCGCGACATCGTCGGCGAGACCCACGGCTCCATCTTCGACGCCACTCAGACCATGTGCTCTGATCTCGGCAACGGCCAGACCCTCGTTCAGGTCACCTCTTGGTACGACAACGAGAACTCCTACACCTCTCAGATGGTCCGCACCATCAAGTACTTCGAGAAGTTCGTTGCTTAATTTAGCTTTTAGCGAATAGCTCGTTGAGCGTCTAAAGAAGGGCGCGGCCTCATAGGGCTTACACCCTAGGGTCGCGCCCTTTTTATAGGAAATCGTCTGCCGTAATGGGAGGCAGACACGTACGAAAGGTAGAAGCAAACATGGCCTTTACCAAGAAGACCGTCCGCGACATCGATGTCGACGGCAAGCGCGTTCTCGTCCGCGTTGACTTCAACGTGCCTATCAAGGATGGCGTCGTTGGCGACACCACCCGTATCAAGGCTGCCCTGCCCACCATCAACTACCTCGTTGAGCACAACGCTCGCGTCATCCTCATGAGCCACCTCGGCCGTCCTGAGGGCACTGGCTTCCAGCCCGAGCTTTCCCTCGAGCCTGTCGCCAAGAAGCTCGCTGAGCTCTCTGGCCTTGACGTTGCTTTTGTTGCCGACACGTATGGCGAGAAGGCCGCCGAGGCTGTCGCCGCCGTCGAGCCGGGCAAGGTCCTCGTTCTCGAGAACGTCCGTTTTGACAAGCGTGAGAAGAAGAACGATCCCGAGATCGCCAAGAAGCTCGCTTCCTATGGTGACGTCTTCGTTCTCGATGCCTTCGGCACCGCACACCGCGCCCAGGGTTCCGTCGTGGGCCCCGCCGCTTACCTGCCTGCCGTCGCCGGCTTCCTGCTCGAGAAGGAGGTCGACACGCTGACCGGCATCTTCGCCGAGCCCGAGCGCCCCTTCGTCGCCATCGTCGGCGGTTCCAAGGTTTCCTCCAAGATCGGCGTTCTCGATCACCTCATCGACTCCGCTGATACCCTGATCATCGGTGGCGGCATGGCCTACACCTTCTTCCTGGCTCAGGGCCTGTCCGTCGGTCAGTCCCTCAAGGAAGAGGACTGGGTCGAGCGCGCCGGTGAGATGCTCAAGAAGGCCGAGGAGAAGGGCGTCAAGATCCTGCTCCCCATCGACAACCGCGTTGCTGATCACTTTGGCGAGGATGCTGTCCCCGAGGTTGTCGCTTCCGACGCTATCCCCGACGACCGTGAGGGTATGGACATCGGCCCCAAGACCGAGGAGCTCTACGCCGAGGCTGTCAAGGGTGCCAAGACTGTGTTCTGGAATGGCCCCATGGGCGTCTTCGAGTTCGATAACTTCGCTCACGGCACCCAGGCTATCGCCGAGGCTGTCGCCGAGGCTGATTGCACCTCGATCATCGGTGGTGGCGACTCTGTCGCAGCCGTCAACAAGTTCAACCTGGCCGACAAGATGAGCTGGATCTCTACCGGTGGTGGCGCTTCCATGGAGCTCGTCGAGGGTAAGGCCCTGCCCGGAGTGGAGGCGCTTCTCGATGCCTAATCGCACCCTTCTTATCGCTGGTAACTGGAAGATGAACAACGACGTCGCCGAGGCCGCCAAGCTCGCCGACGAGCTGGCTCAGGCTCTGCCCGAGGTTCCGGCTGGCGTCGAGGTGCTCGTCTGCCCTCCGACCATCGACATCACCACGGTTCATGACCGTATTCAGGCTGCCCCCATCGCCCTCGGTGCACAGAACGTGTACTGGGAGGCCAAGGGTGCCTTCACCGGTGAGTCTTCTTGCGACATGCTCAAGTCCGCTGGCTGCACCTACTGCATCATCGGTCACTCCGAGCGTCGTGATTACTTCCACGAGACCGACGAGGATCAGAACAAGAAGGCCAAGGCCCTCGTTGCCGCCGGTCTTGTTCCTGTCTTCTGCTGCGGCGAGTCCCTTGAGGTCCGCGAGGCCGGCACCTATGTCGAGCACGTCGTGAACCAGGTCAAGGCTGGTCTCGAGGGTCTCGAGATCACTTGCCCCAAGCAGGTCGTCGTCGCCTACGAGCCCATCTGGGCCATCGGCACCGGCAAGACCGCTACCGCCGAGGACGCTCAGGAGGTCTGCGGCGCTATCCGTGAGACCCTCAAGGAGATGTTCGGTGAGGAGCTCGCCGACGGCATCCGCGTTCTCTATGGTGGCTCTGCCAAGCCCGGCAACATCGCCGAGCTCGTCGCCAAGCCCGACGTCGACGGCGCCCTCGTGGGCGGCGCTTCGCTCAAGGCTGCCGACTTCGCCTCTATGGTCGTCAAGGCAGGCGAGTAGGACATATGGCACAGCGTCATCTTCCTGCACTCCTGATCATCATGGATGGTTGCGGCCTGGCTCCGGCCGATGGCGAGAACGCCGTCGCCGCTGCCAAGACGCCCTTCCTCGATAGCCTGTACGAGAAGTACCCCCACACCACGCTCGGCGCTTCGGGCGAGGACGTGGGTCTTCCCGATGGCCAGATGGGCAACTCCGAGGTGGGTCACCTCAACATCGGTGCCGGCCGCATCGTGTTCCAGGAGCTTTCGCGCATCAACAATGCCATCAAGGACGGCTCCATCGCCAAGAACGAGGTCTTCGTCAAGGCTATGGACGACGTCAAGGCTGACGGCAAGACTCTCCACCTCATGGGCCTTATGAGCCCTGGCGGTGTTCATTCTCATATGAGCCACGTCGAGGCTCTGGTCAAGATGGCTGCCGAGCACGGTGTCAAGACCGTTCGCGTCCACGCCTTCATGGATGGTCGCGACGTTGACCCGCAGTCCGGTGCCGGTTACATGAGTGAGTTCTGCGCCTTCCTGGCTAAGATCTCCGAGGAGACTCGTTGCGACGCTCGCGTTGCCACCGTCTCGGGCCGTTATTGGGCCATGGACCGCGACAACCGTTGGGAGCGCATCCAGCGCGCCTACGATGTCATGGTCAACGCATCCGATGCCGATACCGACCCTGTTGCCGGTATCAAGGCCTACTACGAGAAGGATCCGCGCGGCGACGAGTTCGTCGAGCCCTTCGCTGCCCACAACGAGGGCATCCACGAGGGCGACGCGGCCATCTTCTTCAACTTCCGTCCCGACCGCGCTCGTCAGATGACTCGCGTGTTCACGGACAAGGAGTTCGACGGCTTTGAGCGCGAGCAGATCAAGCTTTCGCACTTTGTGACGATGACCGAGTACGACCCGACGTTTGACGTCGAGGTCGCCTTCCCCAAGACGTTCCCCGAGAACGTTCTGGCCGACGTTATCGCCGCCAATGGCCTGAAGCAGCTGCACACCGCCGAGACCGAGAAGTACGCCCACGTGACGTTCTTCCTCAACGGCGGCATCGAGGAGCCCAAGGAGGGCGAGGAGCGCGTGCTCGTCGCTTCTCCCAAGGTCGCTACCTACGACCTGCAACCTGAGATGAGCGCTCCCGAGGTTACCGAGAAGCTTGTCGCCGCCATCAACGAGGATCGCGCTGATTTCTACATCGTGAACTTCGCAAACTGCGACATGGTTGGTCACACCGGTGTCTTCGACGCTGCCGTTAAGGCCGTCGAGGCTGTTGACGATGCCCTGTCCAAGGTTGTCCCGGCGATTCTCGCTAAGGGCGGCTTTGCGCTGATTACCGCCGATCACGGCAACGCCGATCACATGTTTGACGTTGCTTCCGACGGTTCCAAGCATCCGTTCACGGCTCACACCACCAACCGCGTGCCGTTCATCATCGTTGATGAGAAGGCACAGCTCACCGGTATCGAGGACGGCCGTCTTTCCGATATCGCTCCGACCATGCTCACCATGGCTGGTATTGAACCTTCCGCCGAGATGACGGGTCGCGTACTCGCCACCGAGGCCTAATAGAAAACAAATACCGTTTTCTAGTAAGGGGGTTGTCCACAACCGGACAACCCTCTGTTTTTGCGCTATTTCTACCTCGTCACCAAATGGCTGATGGGGGAGTGCTGGGGGTTGTGGTACAGTACTGGAGTTTGAATTGTTCTATTAAGGAGCTTATCTATGGGTCCGTTTCAGATTCTTCTGTTTGTCGTTTGGGCTGTCTCTGCCGTGGCGCTGACGATTCTCGTCCTGATGCACTCTGGTAAGGGCACCGGCGTTTCGGATATGATCGCTAGCTCGCTGTATAACTCCAGCTCTGCCACGGGCGTCATGGAGCAGAACCTCGATCGCCTGACGGTAATTATGGCCGTCGTTTTTGCCGTGTGTGTCGTCCTGTGCATGTTCTTCTTCCCGCAGGGTATCGTCGGCTACTAAGCACGAGCCACATAAATACTTGAAAAGGGTTCCGCAAGTGCGGGACCCTTTTTGTTTACATATTTGTAACAGAGCCAAAATATCCCCACATACTTCGCCCAACTAAAGAAATTCTCGACCGTTGACCGGAATTAGCCCCAAATCGTGCATAAAATGCGCTACTGTATTGAGAAACGTTGGTTCGTTGTGCATAACCAGCCATAGCAACGGGCGGCGTTTTGATGGTTCGGATCGGATTGTCTCGACATGTGTCCGACTGAACATTTCTTTGTCCTATCTCATAAGGAGGATGGCATGGCTGATTCTATGTTCCACCAGCCCGTTATGGGTCGTCGCGCCTTTGTCGGCGGTACCCTTGCTGCGAGCTCCATGGCTTTTCTTGCCGCATGCGGCAAGAAGGGCGGCGACGCTTCCGGTTCTGAGTCCGGTTCGAAGCTGAACTTCTACATCAACAACCCGGTCTGCATCGACCCCTACAATGTCCAGGAGGACCAGGGCACTCAGGTCGAGTACCAGCTCTTTGATGCTCTGACCTCTTATGACGCCGAGAAGGGCGAGATCGTTCCGCTGGCTTGCGAGTCCTTCGAGGCCAACGACGACGCCACCGAGTTCACCTTCAAGATCAAGAAGGCCAAGTTCCACAACGGTGACGACGTTACCTCCAAGTCCTTCAAGCTCGGTTGGGAGCGTCTGGTCAACACCAAGTCGGCTGTCGCTACCGAGTACGGCCCTTCCGAGGTCTCCTATCACCTTTCCATGGTCGAGGGCTATGACGATCTGCTTGCCGGTAACGCTACCGAGCTCAGCGGTGTTACCTGCCCCGACGATGAGACCCTCGTCGTCAAGCTGGCTTCCGCTTACGCCGACTTCCCCTTCGTCGCCTCTCACCCGGCTCTGGCCCCGGTTCCCGAGTGCGCCGAGTCCGATGTCAAGAGCTTCTACCTCGCCCCGGTCGGTAACGGCCCGTTCATGATGGACGGCAAGTGGGAGGATGGCCAGGAGATCAACGTCAAGAAGTTCGACGATTACTATGGCGACAAGGCCAAGATCGATGGCATCCACTTCCAGGTCATCAAGGACATGGAGACCGCCTACAAGGAGTTCCAGGCCGGTAACCTCGATGTCTGCGACGTTCCCGTCGCTCAGATCGACGCCGCCAAGAAGGATCGCGGCGTGTCCAAGGACGGCTACACCATGGGTGACGGCGAGCGCATGCTGCTCGGCGCCGAGCCTTCCACGTACTATCTGATCTGCAACACCACGGCCGAGCCGTTCAGCAACGCCGACCTGCGCAGGGGTATCTCCCTGGCCATCAACCGTGAGGCCATCTGCAAGACCATCTTCAAGGGTACCCGTACTCCTGCCGACGGCATTGTTCCTCCGGGCATCGATGGCTACAAGGAGGGCGCATGGGAGTTCTGCGCCTACGATGTCGACAAGGCTAACGAGTACCTCGACAAGGTTGCTCCCGCTGGCGCTAACGGGGATCGTGGCATTAGCGTGACCCTGTCCTACAACCAGGACGGCGGTCACAAGGAGATCATGGAGTCCATCATCGGTGACCTCGCCAAGGTTGGCGTTACCGCTGTCTCCGATACCCCTGAGTGGTCTGCCCTGCTCGAGCAGTATCAGAACTTTAACTATCAGTTCGGTCGTCTGAGTTGGATTGCCGACTACCCGATCATGGACAACTTCCTGTATCCGCTGTTCCACTCCGACTCCCTCGGTGGCGACAACCGCTCCGGTTACAACAACCCCGAGTTCGACGCCAAGGTCGACGAGGCTCGTACTATTGCTGACGACGAGGAGCGCGTCGCTAAGATGCAGGAGGCCGACGCAATGGTCGCTGCCGACTGCCCGGTCATCCCGATTATGTTCTACACGCACACCATCGCCGGCTCCGATCGCATTAAGCACCTCTATGTCGATCCGCAGAAGCACGCCGATCTGGCTACCGCTGAGCTCGCCTAAGAGTTTGCAGCTTCCGTGAGGGTCAAGTATTTACGTAGACCTCATGGGAAACATACAGTTCTCCCTAACCTGGGGTAAACTGGCTGATGGTAATTTTGGGATGCCGGTCTGGCGATCGGCATCCCATTTAGGTTAATCCCTAGATAGGGGAGTGGTATGGGTAAGTACATCGTTAAACGTGTGCTTCAGTTCATCCCGGTGTTTTTGGGCGTTACGCTGATTCTGTTCGCCCTCCAGAATATCGTGCCGGGAGATCCGATCAAGCTGATCGGTGGAGACAAGGCTCTGTCCCCCGAGGTGGAGCTTCAGCTTCGCGTTCGCTATCACCTGGTCCAGACGGACGAGGACGGCAACGCGATCCTTGACGAGAACGGCGACCCCGTTCAAACGTCGCTCGTGGACCGTTACTTGTATTACATGAACGGCCTGCTTCATGGCGATCTGGGCAATTCGTATCAGCGCAAGCTGCCGGTTACGGAAATCTTTGCCCAGAAGTATCCGTATACGGTCAAACTTGCCGCGTGCGCCATCGTGCTCGAGGCAATTATGGGTATCGGTGCGGGTATCATTTCGGCGGTAAAGCGTTATTCCTTCTGGGATATTTTGGTAACGCTCACCACGTCGATCCTCGTTGCGGTCCCGGCCTTCTGGCTCGGTATGTTGCTGCAGCTGTTCTTTGGCGTCATCCTCAAGGACGCCACGGGCGGTGCAATCTCCATGCC
>DXLY01000008.1:0-7873 GCA_019414465.1 Collinsella sp. | reverse complement strand
TCCATGCCGATCTCGGGTGCCGGCGGTTCCAGCTCTCAGTATCAGGATTGGATGCACTATGTGCTTCCGACCATTACGCTGGCTTCGGTTTCGACCGCTTATGCTGCGCGCATTATGCGCTCGCAGCTGCTTGACGTCATGAACCAGGATTACATCCGTACGGCAAAGGCCAAGGGTCTCTCCAATCGTGCGATCATCGTCAAGCATGCGCTTAAGAATGCACTCATCCCCGTCGTTACCTATATTGGTGTCGACTTTGGCGGCATGCTTTCGGGCGCCATCCTGACCGAGACGGTCTTCAACTGGCCCGGTATCGGCTATGAGGTCTATCGCGCCATTAGCATGCGTGACTGGCCCATCGTTATGGGCGGCGTTACGCTCATCGTTGTCGTCGTCATGGTGATCAACCTGCTCGTCGACATTAGCTATGCATTCCTCGACCCGCGCATCCGCCTTGGCGGTCCGTCGGATAAGGCCTAAGGGAGGTACGTCTCATGCAGGAAACTGATTCTCAGTCTCAGGAGCAGGCTACCGCCACCAAGGTCGCATCTGCTCCCGCCAAGTCCCGCACGCTGTGGGGCGACGCTTTTAAGCGTCTTCGTAAGAACAAGCTCGCCGTTATCGGTGTCTGCTGGATCATCATCGTCGTTGTGGTTGCCCTGACCGCAGATCTGTGGGCTAAGCCCTGGCTCGGTTCGCCGACGGCTTCCGATTCGACCACCATGGCCGAGACATCGCTACTGGCTCCGTGTGCCGAGCACCCGTTTGGCACCGATGCCCTCGGTCGCGACATTCTCGTCCGCGTTATCTACGGTGCACGCGTTTCGCTTTCTGTCGGTATCATGGCCACCGCCATCTCCACATTGATCGGCCTGGTCATGGGCGCCCTGGCCGGTTTCTACGGCGGCATTTGGGATACGATCATCATGCGCTGTGCGGACATCTTCCTGGCGTTCCCGTACGTGCTGTTCGTTGTCGCCATGATCGCCGTTATCGGCCGTGGTCTTCAGAACGTCTTTATCGCCATCGGCATTCTTGGCTGGCCTTCGATTGCGCGCGTCTTCCGCTCTGCAATCTTGACGGTCAAGGAAAACGACTATGTTGATGCAGCGCGCGCGATGGGTGCATCTGATGCTCGTATCGTCGTGCGTCACATCTTCCCGAACTCCGTCGCCTCCATCGTGGTCTACGCGACCATGAACATTGGTGGCGCCATTCTGACCGAGTCCGCTCTGTCCTTCCTCGGCATGGGCGTTATTCCGCCTACGCCTTCGTGGGGCTCCATGATTCAGGACGGTCAGCAGTATCTTCTGACCGCTCCCTGGATGATGATCATGCCCGGTCTGGCAATTCTCTCGACGGTGCTCGCCTTCACCCTGCTGGGTGACGGTCTGCGCGACGCCCTCGACGTCAAGATGAAGGACGCATAAGGATGAAGAAGAACAAGAACTATGTGGACCTGAAGGATCAGCCGGTTCCTGAGGGCCAGCATCTGCTCGAGGTCGATGACCTTAAGATGTATTTCCACACCGAGGATGGCGTTGTTCGCGCTGTCGACGGTGTCTCCTACACGCTCGATCGCGGCGAAACCCTGGGCGTCGTCGGTGAGTCCGGCTCCGGTAAGTCCGTGACCGCCATGACCATCATGGGCCTCATCTCGATGCCTCCGGGAAAGATCGAGGGCGGTGACGTTCGCTATCGCGGCCGCTCCATCCTCGAAATGACCGAGGAAGAGATGCAGCACATTCGCGGCAACGATATCGCGATGATCTTCCAGGATCCTATGACCTCCTTGAACCCGGTCTATAAGATCGGCAGGCAGGTGGGCGAGGGTCTTCGTCTGCACCGTGGCTACTCCAAGCAGGAGGCGCTCAAGCGTGCCACCGAGCTTTTGGACCTCGTGGGTATCCCCGAGCCCGAGAAGCGCGTCAATGAGTATCCGCACCAGTTCTCTGGCGGTATGCGTCAGCGAGTCATGATTGCCATGGCCCTTGCCTGCGATCCCGATATTCTGATTGCCGACGAGCCCACGACTGCCCTGGACGTTACCATCCAGGCTCAGATTATCGAGCTCATGCAGGAGATGCAGGAGAAGAACGGCAACGCCATCATCATGATTACCCATGACCTGGGTGTTGTCGCCGATATGGCCGATAAGATCATGGTTATGTACGCCGGCCGCCCCGTTGAGTTCGGTACTGCTGAGGAAATCTTCTACGAGAGCCGCCACCCCTACACCTGGGGTCTTATCCGCTCCATCCCGGAGCAGGCAATCGAAGAGAAGAAGCCGCTGACGCCGATTCACGGCAACCCGCCTTCGCTCATGAACCTGCCTGAGGGCTGCGTCTTCTCTCCTCGTTGCCCCTACGCGACGGACAAGTGCCGCAAGCAGCGCCCTGAGCGCGTTGTCACCGAGTCCGGTCACTATTCTGCGTGCCACTATTCCGGTGACCCCGAGTTCCTCAAGAACGCTCCTGAGACGTCCCGTACGCGCAAGGATTCCAAGAAGGGAGGCGAGGCGTAAATGGCAGACAATAACGAGCGCACTCCACTGCTGAAGGTCGAGCACCTCTCCAAGGAGTTTCCCGCAGAGTCCGGCATGTTCGCCAAGCGTTTTTCCAAGCGCGTCGTCTCTGCTGTAAACGACATCTCTTTTGAGATTTATCCTGGCGAGACCTTTGGTCTGGTTGGCGAGTCTGGTTGCGGTAAATCCACCACGGGCCGCACTATCATGCGTCTGACCAAGCCGACCGCCGGCAAGGTGTTCTTCCAGGGCAAAGATGTTGCCGAGATGAGCAAGCATGAGATCAAGGACATGCGTCGTGAGATGCAGTTTATCTTCCAGGATCCTTATGCTTCGCTCAACCCTCGTATGACCATCGGTGAGATTGTCTCCGAGCCCATGACCATTCATGGTGTGGGTACCAAGGAGGAGCGCATTGAGCGCGTCCGTGAGCTTCTCGACGTCGTTGGACTGAACCCCGAGCACATCAACCGCTATCCGCATGAGTTCTCGGGCGGCCAGCGTCAGCGTGTCGGTATTGCCCGCGCTTTTGCGCTGAAGCCCAAGCTGATTATCTGTGACGAGCCGGTATCCGCTCTGGATGTGTCCATTCAGGCCCAGGTTCTGAACCTGCTCAAGGAACTGCAGGACAAGTTCGGTACCGCGTATCTGTTTATCGCACACGACCTGTCCGTCGTACAGCACATCTCCGATCGCGTTGCCGTTATGTATCTGGGTAAGATGGTCGAGGTTTCGGACTGGAAGACGCTCTATAGCGAGCCTCACCATCCGTACACGCAGTCGCTGCTGTCTGCCGTGCCGGTTCCCGATCCTGATATCCAGAAGACCCGCAAGCGCATCATCCTCGCTGGCGATCCGCCGTCGCCGCTGGATCCGCCGGCCGGCTGCCGTTTCCACACGCGTTGCCCGATCGCGCAGGGTATCTGCTCCGAGAAGCTCCCCGAGTTTAAGGAAGTTGCACCGGGTCACTGCTGCGCCTGCCACTTCGCGGAGCCGTTCCCGATCAAGGAATCTCACATCGACCTGTAGTCGGCTGTTTGTCCGGGCCCGTGCTGGACTTAGTTTTCAGAACGTCCTCGACCATGGAAACCCCCTTATCCTGCTCCTTCGGAGCTGTGGATAAGGGGGTTTCCTGGTCTGCGGAATGTTCTGAAAACTAAGTCCAGCACGGGCTCTGTGTTACCGATGCAGGGGGGGGGCGATTCCTTGATCGCTCACTTAATCTAATGGGATAGTTAGTGAGGCCGGAGCAAAAGCTCAGGCCTCCTTATATAAGGGCTCGGCAAAGCCGAGCCACTAAATTTATATCAGCCCCAGAACATATTTGAGAACTGTGCCCGGAGTACATACTCCTAGGGCCGGAATGAGGTTGCTTTCCAACGCATTCCGCAGGGGGCGGCATTATTTTGTAGCGCGAAGCGCGGATCAAAATAATGCCGCATGCCCGAGGACGCGTTGGAAAGCAACCTCATTCCTGCCCGAACAGGTCAGTCTACCTGCGCATTTACAAATTCGTAAACTTTTTTCAAAAAAGTGCTTGCGCAGTTCTCGAAACATAGGTTATTATCTTCCTCGTTGAACGCGCGGGTTCAACAAAGCGAACCGCGAATCAACAACATAGCATGTCGGAGTGGCGGAATTGGCAGACGCGCTAGCTTGAGGTGCTAGTGACCGCTTTTTGGTCATGCGGGTTCAAGTCCCGCCTCCGACACCATCGCATTTGAGAAGCCTCTTCGGAGGCTTTTTTGTTACCGATAGACGGTGAGGTTCACGATGGAAACGCTTGAGCGCAATGAGTGGGCGGACGTTGCCCAATTGGTCGAGATCACGAGCGATGCTGTCATTATCTGCGAGCTCGACGGAACCATTTTGCATGTAAATAATCGCTTGCTCGACTTGATGTGCGAGGAGCGTTCCGATGTGATCAACGGGGACGTTAAAGACCTCTTGTACTCGTCGGCTTTTGAACGCGCGACAGAGCATCGGCTTCCTTTTGAGACCAATGGAACAAAGAGCGAGTTGATGCTCAAGTTAAGTGACGGATCGTTTATTCCCGTCCTGGTTTGTGCCGGCTCGGTTACGCCGCCTCGAATCTTTGGCCGCCGTGCGCCGCGCGTTCTGGTGGCACTCCATAGCATCGAAGAACAGTATTCGCACGACCGTCAGCTCAAGCGTGCGCTTTCGGAGCTTAGAGTGGCGAATAAGCGTCTCTCGGGTACATTGTCGGTCATTATGAGCACGGTGGGCTCCGATGAGCTGCCCAGTTTGTTAGATATCGTTTTGAACCAGCTTGTAGGAACGCTCGATGCTTCGGGTGCCGCTATCTATTTTTCTGAGAGCGGCGGTTTTAAGCTTCGCGGTGTCTCCAAGGAGCTGCACGACAGCTACCTGCCCGAGTTTTTGCCGTATGGCGCTGGCATTCCGACGTATGTTCTTCGCGAGTCGCGTGCCTGTCGCTTGTCGATTCAACAGGACCTTGAGGGTGATAGGGCTGCCTCCGGTATGTTCATGGACCTGGACAATCGTTCTAAGCACCTGTTGCGCGTGCAGGATATGCCTCCGTACCGCAGCGAGATCTGTCTTCCCGTTTTTTACGGTACGCAGATCCTTGGCGTGCTGGAAGTTGGTTGGAAGCGCCCTCAGGCACCGCTCGCCTATGACGTTAATGTACTCGAGGTCATTTGCGATTACCTGTCTATCCAGCTGGTCGGCATGGCATCGAGCCTTCGCTCTCGTCGCACGGCCGAGCTTGGCCGCTCGCTCAATGTCTTACGTGATGAGTTGTTTACCTTTCTAGACGATTCCGCCGCGGCTACCCAGGCTATATCGTCCGAGATTTGCAATATGCTCAACTGTCATTTTTGCCCTGTTGAGTATGACGCCAGTCTGGGCTCCTATGTCATAGATTTTGAAGGCGGCAGTCGCGTTGCTTTGCCGGACGATCCCGAGAAACTTTTCTTTTCCACGACGGCGCCAGCGGCACGTTTGGGGGTTGGCTCTGATGGCTTTGAGGCGTCTGTTTTGGGCGGCACGAGTGCCGAGGATCTTAAACACGTCCGTATAACTCGCGTTGACGAATCGATGCCTATGGGAGGCTGGCTTAGGGCGCATGGTCTGCCTTGCCAGGGTCTCTACGTCGACACCGGCATCGAGGCGGGGCGCCCGCGCTCTGAGGGTGATGGCAAACACAGCAACGACGCGATCGTTCCTGCTTCTGTTGCGAAAGGCCCGACGACGCGCGCGCTTCTGCTTCGTGACGGTAGTCAAGAGCCGATTGATGACCTTGAATATGACTACTTGGTGCACTTGGCGCATGACTTTGAACTGATCTACGAGGGCGAATCTCAAAAGCGCGAGGAGCGCCATATCGCTCAGACCCTCCAGATTGGCATGAGAAATTCGCTTGGTGACGTTCCGGGTATCGCGACCGATTCGGTATACCTTTCGGCCACGAATTCGGCGTTGGTTGGCGGCGACTTCTATACTCTTGTCCGTCTTCCCGACGATTGCGCCGTTATGATTTTGGGCGATGTATCCGGCAAAGGAATCGAGGCGGCGTCGATGTCAGCGCTCGTCAAGACGGCGCTGACGGCCTATGCCTGGGAGGGTGCTGGGCCCGCCCGTATGGCCCGCTCGCTCAATAGCATGCTCATGGGCTTTTCGAGGGTCGAGACGTTCGTGACGGCGTTTATCGCCAAGATTGATCTTAAAGCGGGTCGCGCTACCTACTGCTCTGCGGGACATCCTCCCACTATGGTCATTAGACCGTCGTCGACGCCGCTTGGCGGCGGAGAAACCCGAGGGGGAGAAGTGGAGCTCCTTGGGTGCCAATCGGGCGTGATCGGTGCCTTTGAGAGCATGGTGTACGAGACAGGCGTGTTTACGTTCGCTCCTGGTGACATGCTATTCATGTATACCGACGGAGCAATCGAAGCACGTGATCGCTCGGGTGCTTTCTTTGGCGAGCAGCGCCTTCGTGACCTTTTGCTCTCTGTCTCGGGTGAGGGTGTATCGGGAATCTGCGGTAAGGTCTTGGGAGAGCTTGACCGCTTTACCGAGTCGGCGCTGGACGATGACATTGCGCTGGTTTCCCTTGAGTTTTTACGGGGTCGTTCATAGACGACGCTGGGCGGGCTGAATCCGTACGGTTGGGGAAACGAATGCATCGAGTGGGCTTTTTTGGGGAATCATGGTCGTATGAATGAGTGGAATGACATAGCGGTTTTGACGCCACCAGGCGATATCGACATCGCCACGGTGCCTGCGCTGCGTCGGCGGTTGGATGCTTTGATTGGCCGCGGCGTGCGTCGTGTCGTCATCAACTGTCAGGCTGTTAGCTTTATCGATTCGACGGGCTTGGCATTCCTGCTTACGCGCGCTCGTGAGCTCATGAGGCGAGAAGGCCTGCTTTCGCTCGTCAATGCATCGGGTGAAGTTGTTCGCTTTTTGGAGATTGCTCGGCTTGTCGATATCCTTCATGTCGCGGGGTCGGCACGGGAGTCTATTCCCGCCATTCCGGTGGGGGAGCTGCCTCGCTGGAGTAAGAGCGTCGAGGTCCGTCAGGGTATCGAGAATCTTCCATACTACCGACATCGCATCGCCGAACTCCTTGAATCGCTTCCGTTGCGCCGTGACGAGCGCTACGATGTCGCATTGGCGTCGGGGGAGGCGCTGGGTAATGCCTATGACCATGCGGGCGGTATCGGGTGCGTCCTGACGGTTCAGGCCTATGGCGATCGCGTTGTGGTTGAGGTGCTTGATCGAGGTGCCGGCTATTCTATCGATGAAACGAGCGAACCGGTCGCATCAGAGGAGCGCGGCCGTGGTATCAAGCTTATGCGTATGCTCGTCGATAACGTGGAGGTTGCTCGTCGTACGGACGGCGCCGGCACGCGCGTGCAGATGGTGAAGCTGTTTAGCGGAGCGCTGGAATCGTGTGCCTAGCCAATCGCTTTAGCGCGTTTAGCTACTAAGAACATGCGGCAGACAAGTTTTTTGAAAAAAGTACTTGCGTCTTTTGGACAACTCGCGTAAATTAATAACCCGCAAGCGGACATGGCTCAGTTGGTAGAGCACAACCTTGCCAAGGTTGGGGTCGCGGGTTCGAGCCCCGTTGTCCGCTCCAAACGTAACAGCCCGACTACTACGGTAGCCGGGCTTTTTCGTACCCGGCGCATGGGCTCGAACCCGAGAGGGAGCGAGCGTTAAGCAAACGCGGAGCGTTTGTAGCGAGCTGGCGAGGACGCCGGCAGGCGGCCGAAGCCGGTGCGGATCCGCGAAGCGGATACGCGGACGCCCCGTTGTCCGCTCCAACTATCTTACGCGGTTCTAACGAACCGCGTTTTTTGT
>DXLY01000079.1 GCA_019414465.1 Collinsella sp. | reverse complement strand
GTTGCGCGCTTGGTGGTGCGGCCGTTGTCGCCGGTAAAGCCCTTCTCGAACACGCGCGGCAGGTCGGCCGCGCTCACGCCGCAGCCGTTGTCCGCGACGGTAAGCTCGATGCGTTCGCTCGCCAGGCCCTCGTCCAGCAACGCGCCCGAAAACACGATCTTTGCGCCGTCCTCGCGCGCATATTTGATGCTGTTCTGAATAAGCTGGCCTAGAATAAACTCGAGCCACTTCTCGTCGGTAAAGACCTCAAAGTCGAGGTTCTCGCACACCGGAGCCACGTGCGCCGCGATAAGCTCGCGCGCGTTGGCTTTAATCGCGCCCGTCACCAGGGTCTTGAGATCCCAACGGCGAATCAGGTAGTCGCGCTCCACGACTTCCGAGCGCGCATAGTACAGCGCCTGGTCGATATAGCGCTCCATGCGAGCCAGCTCGCGACCCAGGTCATCCACACGCGACAGGTCGTCTTCGCTGCCGTCCAGGTTTTCCAAAATCAGGTGGGCCGCCGCCAGGGGCAGCTTGGCCTCGTGAACCCAGCTCTCGATATAGTCGCGATAGTCTTCGGTCTGACGCCGGCCCTCGGCAACCTCGTCGCAGGCGGCTTTGCCCACCCGGCACAGGACCTCGTACTCGAGCTCGCCCTCGGCATAGGTTGGGCATTGCACCATCTCCTGCACCCATGCGGGACTCTCGAGCTCCTCTGCCGCGCGCTCCAACTGACGCAGAAAACGGCGACGGCGAGCGTACTCGATCACGATGCCGAGCATACCGAAGATAAAGGACACGCCAACCGCCACGACCACGATAGAAACGGGTGCGCCGGCGACCGTCAGCACAAAGCAGCTCAGCAGCACGCCGCACGTCCACACGGCGACGGGAAGCAGTGCATCTTTAAAGAACTTGCCAAACGACATAGCCGGCCCCTAGACCGAATAGCCTTGGCCGCGATGCGTCGTCAAATACCCCTTGATGCCGATTTTTTCGAGCGTGGTGCGCAGGCGGTTGATGTTGACGGTGAGCGTATTGTCGTCCACGAAGGCGTCGGAGTCCCACAGGTCCTGCATGATGGCCGAGCGCGAGACGATCTTGCCCGCGCGGCTCAGGAGCAGCGAGAGAATGCGCAGCTCATTTTTGGTGAGCTCGGTGCTGTCGCCGGTCGCCGTGTTGGTGACCATAGAGCGGGCGAGGTCGAGCTCCAGCCCCTTGTGGACGAGCGTGCTGCGCTCGCCTGACGCCGCGGTGCGACGCAGCAGTGCGTTGATGCGCGCCACGAGCACGCGCGCGCTATAGGGCTTGGGAACAAAGTCGTCCGCGCCGAGCGTCATGGCCATGACCTCGTCGATCTCGGTCGTGCGCGAGGTGAGGACGATGATGGGGACCTCGGATTCGCGGCGAACCTCGTGGCAGATATGCTGGCCGTCCTTGACGGGAAGCGTGAGGTCGAGCAGCACCAGGTCGGGCGCGGCGGCGAGAATATCGCGCGAGACATGCTCGAACGATTCGCAGGCCTCGATTTCAAACCCGGCGCGGGCAAGGATGTCGACAAGCTCACGACGAATGGGCTCGTCGTCCTCAACGATATAGATTAGCGCCATGGATTCCGCTCCCCTCTTGGTTGTCTTGCCACCATTATGGCTGCGAAACTGCAGGTGCGCGCCACGCACGTCGCCAAGGTGACAGAACTGTTCGCGAGCGGGGGCGTTTTGTCCGCCTCGCACTCGCAGCGGTGACGGGAACCAAAATGATTCTTTAATCCCCGTCCCAGAATAATCATTTAGCGGCGGGCGCGAAGCTTTTCGTAGCCGTCGGCAAAGAAGGCGACCGTCGCGGCATCAGACTCGGCGGCGTCGGCCTCGATTGCGGGGACCACGCCGTGCTCGTCGCTCACCAGGAACAAGGCGCCCTTGAGCTGCGCGGGAATGTCTACGCGCGTGACCGGGATGCCCTTGGTCTGGGCCAGTTGCTCGATGAGCGTCGCCGTGCCGCACAGGCACTCGTCCGCCGGCGCCACAAAGGCAAGCTCGCCGTTGTTGACGGCGGCGAGCAGCTCGGGCGCCACGCCGGTCTCGTCGGCTTCGGAGCGAGCCTCGGCAGAACGGGCACGCAGCGCCTTGGCCGACGTGTCGGCCAGCGGCTCGTACTCCCCCACCGTCATGGCGGCATTACCGTTAACGTCGATCACCAGCATGAGCACGCCGTCGCGCGCGGTGTAATCGCCCTCGGCAAGCGACCACTCAACGTGCTGCTTGGCCCAGCTGAGCATGTTATGGGTAAGCGGCTCGCCCTGCACCAGGCGCTCGGACAGTGCGCGAATGTGGCGGTTGAGCATGGGCACCTTTTTATTGGACATGCGCCAACGGCAGACAAGCGCGGGCTTGTCGAGCGTAAACTTCTCGACCGCCTCCTGATTGGCGCAAAAGTCCTCGTACGCACGCTGATCCTCGGCATTGCCAAACAGCTCGGCATCATCAATCTGGGGCATGGTTGTACCTTTCGTGTTAGTCATTCCGTCCTCTTATACCAAAAAGACGGCCCTCCAAACGGAGCGACCGTCTTTTGCAGAGATTTTTTTGTTCCGGGGCGAAACTTAGTGCCTAAAGTGGCGGGCGCCGGTAAAGACCATAGCAATATTGTGCTCGTTGCAGGCCTGAATGCTCTCGTCATCGCGCTTGGAGCCGCCGGGCTGGATGATGCAGGTCACGCCGTGTGCGGCAAGCACGTCGACGTTGTCGCGGAACGGGAAGAACGCGTCGCTTGCACAGGCAAAGCCGCCCTTCTCCACGCCCTCGCGCTCGCAGAAGTTCTCGGCGCGCTCGCAGGCAAGCAGTGCAGAGTCAACGCGGTTGGGCTGACCCGGGCCCATGCCAATGCCGGCCTTACCCTTGGAGACCAGGATGGCGTTGGACTTGACGCCCTTGCAGACCTTCCAGGCAAACTCGAGCTCGGCCATCTCGGCGTCGGTGGGCTTGCGGTCGGTGGGGAACGTGAAGGTCGCGGGATCCTCGGTCACGTGGTCGACTTCCTGCACCAGCATGCCGCCGTCGACGGAGCGCAGCTCCACCTGGGCGCCGTGGTCCACGCCGCCGGTGGCCAGCACGCGCAGGTTGGGGCGCTTGGCCATGCGCTCGAGCGCCTCGGCAGTGTAGCTCGGAGCGATGATAACCTCGACGAACTGCTTGTTCTGATCGGCAAAGTGCTCAACCAGCTCATAGGGAACCTCGCGGTTGCAGGCGATGATGCCGCCGAAGGCGCTCTTGGGATCGCAGGCGAAGGCGCGGTCGTAGGCGGCCGTGATGTCCTCGGCCACGGCGGAGCCGCAGGGGTTCTGATGCTTGAGGATCACGCAGGCCGGCTCGTCGAACTCGCGGACCAGGTTCCAAGCGGCGTCGGCATCCAGATAGTTGTTGTAGCTGAGCGGCTTGCCCTGGATCTGCTCGGAGCCCACGAGCGGGAACTGCGAGCTCGCGGTATTCTCGCAGCCCTCGGCAAAGCGATAGACCGTGGCCTTCTGCTGAGGATTCTCGCCATAGCGCAGGTCGTCGACCTTCTCCAGCGAGATCTCGAGCTTGGCAGAGGTGTCCGCCACGTCGCTTGCCTGGGCGGCGAGCCAACGGGAGATAGCCGTGTCGTAGGCGGCGGTGGTCTGGTAGACCTTCACCTGCAGGCGACGACGGGTGGAAAGCGTGGTGCAGCCACCGGTCTCGCGCATCTCGGCCAGGACGGCATCATAGTCGGCCGGGTCGGAGATGACGGTAACGCTCGCGGCGTTCTTGGCGGCAGAGCGCAGCATGGAGGGGCCGCCGATGTCGATGTGCTCGATGGCATCCGCGAAGGTGACCTCGGGGTTGGCGACGGTCTTCTCGAACTCGTACAGGTTGACGACGACCAGGTCGATCAGCTTAATGCCGTGCTGTGCCGCCTCCTGCATGTGCTGCTCGGAATCGCGGCGGGCCAGCAGCGCGCCGTGAACCTTGGGGTGCAGGGTCTTAACGCGGCCGTCCATCATCTCGGGATAGCCCGTGAACTCCTCGATGGGGGTTACGGGGACGCCCGCGTCCTCGATGGCACGAGCTGTGCCGCCCGTAGAGATGATCTCGACGCCAAAGTCATCGACCAGCGTCCGTGCGAAATCGACGACGCCCGTCTTATCGGTAACCGAGATCAACGCGCGTGCGATCTTCACATCAGATCCCATGCAGTCCTCCTGTCTGGTACGCCGCCGTGCTCCGTGAGTCGGTGATACGTCAATCTGCAGCGCTCGCGCAGCGGCATTGAAAATACTGATTCAATGTAGCGCATCGAGCGCATCGATGCACCCCGCAACGGGCGCATATGCAGAAAAAGTTTGCGAGCGGAGGGGATGGGCACGGCACCGGGCACGGTGAGTTCATGGAACACAGGGGCACCATAATTAGATGCCAATAGCGTGGTAGAACTGTGCTCGATATGCATCCGCAAAAGAAAGAGGCACCATGGTCTCGCGGGTTCTCTACCGACCGTTTGATACCGAAGACTTCGACGCCATCGCGTTGATTCTGCAGCAGCTTTGGCATAACAATTCGGATAACGATGAGTACAACCGCCTCGAGGCCGCGTGCGACCTCGCCTATTGCCTTTCGTCTTCGACGTTTTCGCAGGTTGCCGTAATCGACGGTCAGGCACGCGGCATTGCGCTCGCGCGTGCGGGACAGAGCTCCGGCGCCACCGTTAAGGAACATTGGCTGGATACCGAACGCGCACTGCTATCGCAAATGCGCGAGCTGGAGCCCGATGCCTGCGCCGAGTATCTCTCGTTTGTGCGCGCAACCATCCGAACCAACAACCGCCTGCTCGAAAGCAGCCCGTTGCCACACGACAACGAGGTCACGCTGCTTGCCGTAGATCGCGACGTCCATGGCCTGGGCGTTGGCTCGGTGTTGCTCGACGCCGCAGTCTCGTACCTATCCTCGCGCGGGGCGACGAGGGCGCACCTGTACACCGACTCCAACTGCTCGTGGAAGTTCTACGAGCTGCATGGCTTTAAGCGCACGGCCACGCACCGCGCCAACCGCGAAGAGCGCCGTCACGACATGCCGCGCGAAAGCTTCCTCTACGAACTCGACCTAACAGCCTAGGCCCAGCAGCCATACCTAGTCATTTAGGAACGTCCCCAGTGACTAGTCGTTGGGGACAGTCTTCGTAGGTAGCGCATAAAAAGGGATGGGCTTCCCCCGACGGCTGTCGAGAAAAGCCCATCCCATAATTTACGACCGCTAGAACGTTCCGCCGCCGCCTCCGCCGACGCCGCCGCCTCCGCCGCCCGAGAAGCCGCCGCCTCCGCCGCCGCTCGAGCTGTCGGAGCTCGATGCCAGCTCACGGATGCTCTCGTGATACACGCCGTCGAACGAATCCATCGGCGACTCGTTGCCGTAATGATGGTAGTACCACCAGTAGCAGGGGTAATTGTCGTAGAAACCGTCGGCCTCGCGCACCTCGGGAGGAACAGCCTCGGCAAGCTGACGCAGGACTTCCTTGGAAACACCCAGCGCCGCACCCATCACCAGAAGTTTATTCCACAGGACCAGATCGCCGGGGACGGCTTCCTTTAGGCGCGTGAAATCCTCGAGCCAATGCTTGAGCGCCTTGCAGCGAGCCGCCACCTCGGCGCCCTCCGGCGTAAAGCGGCGGAACGTAAGGCCCACGCCAATACCCACCAGCACAATCGGCACCGAGATAACCGCGGCGATAATGTTCGCCTGTGCGCCGTCGGTAAAGAAGATGGATCCCGCGGGAATACAGGCGATCAGAATACCAAGAACCAGGCAAAACACCATTGCGACAATGCCGTCCGAGGCAACGTACTCGCTATCGGCCAGCTTGCCCTTAACGGTGTTCTGATAGTCCTCGAGCTTGTCGCCCACGGGTGTAGCGTGCTGCTTGACGTAGTGCTGCAGCTCGTCGAACGTGCGCGAGCGATCGCCGTTCTCGTCGGGCTTAGCACCGGCAAAGAAGACCTTGAGCACCATGTGGTCAATGCCCTTGGCCGACTTCCAGCCCGCATCACCCACCGTCACGCGATACGTCTGCTCTTCTTTTTCACGCCCCAACAGACCCTTCTTAGCCTTAGTCACGGTCGCCTGCTCCAGCTTAATCACACGGTCGTCGGTGAGCTTCATGAGCGTGGCGATATATGCCTGATCGGGCACCTCGTTCCAGCTCATGAGGGCCGAAAGCACAGCGGGATGGTCGGCCGAAGGCACATCGCGGAAATATTCGTCCTGGAAAAGCGGCTTGGGCTTGCGGCGGCGCAGCTTGAGCACAACGATTGTGCCGGTAAAGGCCACCGCCGCGACAACACTTAGCACGGCAAGTACATTGGCAATCATGCGAGCGTGAGCGCGGCGGGCGTTAGCCTCGTCGGCCCATGCCTTCTCCTCGCTCAGGATTGTCGGCATGCGCTCCTCGCTCGAAGTGGAAAGCCAAGGCACCCAATCGCTGGGGAAGGTGATGCGCGCCTCGGCGAATTCGCCCTGATGCACGCAGGGAATGGTATAGGTGACCATGGGTTCATCCGCATCGAGCGATACGTCGCCCGTCAGCGGGCCGTGGCCCCATGCGCGGAAGTTATCGCCCTTGACGGCCGCCGTCCCGGCGGCGGCATTTGCGAAGTGCACTTCCATCTCGACGTCATCGGAATCCGCGGACCAGCCGTCGCCCACGAATTTCCAATAGAGCTCGGCGGTATCGGCCCAGTTCATAACCGCACCGGTCATGGTGTAACTCACGTAATAGATCGCGCTGTCGCCGCTCTCGTGGGGGCTGAACACCTTGATTCTTACGCCGCTGTCGGACTGCTCAACCGTATAGACGCCGTTGTCGCCTTTGTTTGCGCTGTCGACCTTGTTAAACGCGGTGTCGTCTTCCTCGACGCTCAGCACATTGACGCCCGCCGCACCGCCCTGCTGGTTAGAGCCTGTATTGATCTCCCAAAACACGCCGTTGATGTCGTCATCGAAATCAAACTGGCGTCCCTCGACAACGGTCAGCGAGCCGTCGGCCTCGACCGTGGCACCGATATAGGTTTGGGTCATGGAATACCCGTCGGCACGTGCAACGGCGGGCAACAGCAGCAGCGCGCACGCGACGAGCGCGCAAATGGAAGCAAATCGCGCAAACGGGCAGCGCTGCCGACAGGTCTTGGCAACGGGGGCGTTCATAGGCACATCCTTTGTCTGTGATACCAGTAGCGTCATTGTCCCACGTTTGCGGGTTCATGTGACGAACATCTAGGTCAGCGGAGTATTAAACGGGACGAAAGTCACGCCCGCGACCGGCACCTGGGGACGTTCCTTATCTGCCGGCAATCTGGGACACTCCTTGGCATAGCCCGCTCCGGCATAGATACCACTTCATAGCTCCGTCACAGGTGTAGCGGCTTTGTGTGGGCGCGGCGTGAGCCGATTAAGCCGGCGAGCGAGGGGCATAAAGCAGTTGAGCGAAAACGGTTTGCCCCTTTGCCGTTCGCTTGAGGATCATGTCCCCCTTTTCCGCGGAAACCCCGGCAGTTGCGAAGAGCTGCCGGGGCTTCTGTCGTTTGAGGGGTTGAAGGGGCTGAGCTTGGGGCGGTAATCGAGGTGTTGAGTCGGTGCCCGCCGCGCACAACACGCAGCCTCGGCAACTCGCGAGCATCGACGACGCCCCCTCACCTCACCCCGCGCTATACTCGTCCGCATGGATATCAACGCATGCAACATAGCAACACACGCCGCGGGCGCACCAGCAGCGGCCGCTCCCGCGCCCGTCGTGGGCCGCTTTGCCCCGTCGCCCTCGGGCCGCATGCATCTGGGCAACGTGTTCAGCTGCCTGTGCGCGTGGCTTTCGGCCCGCAGCCAGGGCGGCAGCATCGTGTTGCGCATCGAGGACCTGGACGATCGCTGCAAGCGCCCGGAACTTGCCGCCCAATTGATTGACGACCTAGCCTGGCTGGGGCTTGAGTGGGACGAAGGCCCCTACTGCCAGCACGATCGCCTGGACTTGTACGAGGACGCCCTGCACCAGCTGCAAGACGCCGGCCTCACCTATCCCTGCTTTTGCACGCGCGCCGAGCTCCACACCGCAAGCGCGCCGCACGCCAGCGACGGCACGCCCATCTACCGCGGCGCCTGCCGAGGCCTTTCTGCCGAGGAGGTTACCCGCCGCAGCGCCCTGCGCGCTCCCGCCACGCGCCTGCGTGTGCCCGCCGTCGACGACCTCGCCGGCGACGTGATCGAATTCGTTGACCGCACGTACGGAGCCCAATGCGAGGCACTCGCCACCGAGTGCGGCGACTTTTTGGTGCGCCGCAGCGACGGCGTGTTTGCCTATCAGCTGGCCGTGGTGGTCGACGACGCTGCCATGGGCGTCACCGAGATCGTACGCGGATGCGACCTGCTTGGTTCCACGCCGCGCCAGATCTATCTGCAACATCTGCTGGGACTGCCCACACCGCGCTACGCGCACATCCCGCTGCTCATGTCGCCGGACGGCCGCCGCCTTTCCAAGCGCGATCGCGATCTGGACCTGGGCGAGCTCCGCACCCGCTTTGGCACACCCGAGGCACTGTTGGGATGGCTCGCCGGGCAAACAGGCATCGCGCCGGACACCACGCCGCGTACCGCCGAGCAGCTGGTCGAGCACTTTAGCTGGGACGTCATCCGCGCGCACCGCGAGAACATCACTGTAACGGCCGAGTAGCCAGCCACCCCGCCACTACGCAACATCCCAGGGCTGGAGTTCGTCGCCCAGGCGAACGATACAGTCGTAGAGCAC
>DXLY01000078.1 GCA_019414465.1 Collinsella sp. | reverse complement strand
AAACTTGGGCTTGGTGGAACGCGCCTGGGCGCCGCGGCTCAGCCACGCGAGCTCCTTGCGCGCCATGTTGCGACGGCGTTCCTCGGTAACCGCGGCCATGCGGTCGCGCTCCACGCGCTGCAGGATATATGCGGAGTAGCCGCCCTCGAAGGGATCGACCTGGCCGTCGTGGACCTCCCACATGCTGGTGCAGACCTCGTCCAAGAACCAGCGATCGTGCGTGACCACGAGCATTGCGCCCTGACCGCGCTGCCAGCGAGCCTTAAGATGGCGTGCAAGCCAGTTGATGGTGCGCATGTCCAGATGGTTAGTGGGCTCGTCGAGCATGAGCACGTCGTAGTCGCCGATCAACAGGCGCGCGAGGTCCACGCGGCGGCGCTGGCCACCCGAAAGCTCGCCCACCGTGCCCTCCCAGGGCACATCGCTAATGAGACCGGCGAGGATCTGGCGCGTGCGGGGGCTCGACGCCCACTCATACTCGGGCGTGTCGCCCACGACGGCATGGTGCACGGTGTCGGTGTCGACAAGCTGGTCCTTTTGGCCGAGCAGGCCGATCGTGGTGCCGCGACGATGCGTCACGCGGCCGTCGTCGGGCTCCAGCGTGCCGGCGAGCACGCTCAGCAGCGTCGACTTGCCGTCGCCGTTTTTACCGACAATACCAATACGGTCGCCCTCGCCCACGCCGAGCGTCACGCTATCGAAAATATGCTTGGTGGGAAACTCTAGGCTGACGGAATCGCATCCCAAAAGAATCGCCATATGCCCTGCTCCTTCGTAGAAATTCAACGTTGTCCATAATAGCAGCGAAAAGGCGGGCCGCACACGACACAAAAAGGCGGACCATCTCCCAAAAGAGATGACCCGCCTCTCCAATCAGTCCCGTGGCAACCGTGGCCGCCGCGGGCCTCAAGCATGTCCCGGACTAGGAGAACATGCCGGTGAGGTAATCATTCAGCCGCTTATCCTTGGGCCGTTGGAAAATCTCGTCAGTCTCGTCGTACTCGACCATATCGCCCATGTAGAAGAACGCCGTGCGGTTGGACACACGCGACGCCTGCTCCATGTTGTGCGTCACGATGACGATGGCGCGGTCGGCAACGATCGATGACATCAGGTCCTCGATCGCCAGCGTCGAGATGGGGTCGAGCGCCGAGCAGGGCTCGTCGAACAAGATCACGTCGGGGTTGAGCGCCAGCGTGCGCGCGATGCACAGGCGCTGCTGCTGACCGCCCGAAAGCGCATAGGCGCTCTTGTCGAGCTTGTCCTTGACCTCGTCCCACAGCGCCGCGCCGCGCAGGCTCTCCTCGACCATGCGGTCGAGTTCGTCGCGGTCGGTGATGCCGTGGCGCCTAGGCGCAAACGTGATGTTGTCGCGAATGGACTTGCGAAACGGGTTGGGCTGCTGGAACACCATGCCAATGGAGCGACGCAACTCGTAGGTGTTCTCGGTCTTGGTGTTCACGTTGCGCCCGCGATAGTTGATCTCGCCCTCCACGCGGCAGCCGCGAATCTCGCGATTCATAAGGTTGAGGCTACGCAAGAAGGTCGACTTACCGCAGCCCGAAGGCCCGATGAGCGCCGTGATCTCGCCCTTGTGAAAGTCGAGCGACGTGTCGTGCAGGGCATGGTGGTCGCCATAGTACACGTTGACGTCCTTGGTGGAGAGCACGACCTCGTCGCTCACGGCCTTGCCGCTCACGCGCACGCGCTTCTCGCTCTCCCCCACACTCGATAGAAAGTCCTGGGTGTCGGACGCGGCCGCTTCGGTTGCGGGCGTTGCATTTATCTCGCTCATTCGGCCGTCATCTTCCTTGCCAGTTGCTTGCCCACAATGCGGGCGATTACGTTAAACAGCAGCACGCAAATCATCAGCAGCGCCGCGGTGCCCCAGACGATCTGCTGGGCCTCGGGGCTGCCTTCGCCATAGATCTTGTAGATGTGCACGGCGAGCGACTCGCCGGGGCGGAACACGTTCCAGGCGCAGGTGGGGCTCGACAGGTTAAAGCTCAAGAAGTTCAGGCGAACCGGCGAGCTCATGCCCGAGGTAAAGAGCAGTGCTGCGGCCTCGCCAAACACACGGCCGGCCGAAAGCACGATGCCGGTCACGATAGCGGGCATGGCCTCGGGGATCAGGATGTGCAGCGTGGCCTCCCAGCGAGTGAGGCCCATGGCCAGGCACGCATCGCGCTGGGCCTGCGGCACGTCCTCGAGCGCCTGCTGGATCACGCGCACCAGGATGGGGATGTTGAACATGGTGAGCGCGACGGCGCCGGAGATGATGGAGTACTTCCAGCCCAGCTGCACCGAGAACACCAGAAAGCCGAACATGCCGACGACGATGGAAGGCAGCGAGGACAGCGTCTCGATGGCGGTAGAGGCGATGTCGCGGATAGGGCCGTTCGGCGCGTACTCAACCAGGAAGACCGCTCCGCCTAGGCTGATGGGCACCGAGATGATCAGAGTGATCAGCAGCAGGTAGAACGAGTCGAACAGCTGGTAGAGCACGCCGCCCTGCGTTCCGTTGGCGCGCGACGGCTCTGTGAGAAAGCCCGGCTGGAACAGCGTCGAGATGCCCTCGAACAGGATATAGGCCACCATGGAGATGACGATGAGCATGACGATGGCGACGATCGCCGTCAGCACGCCCGTGGCGATGCGATCCTGCTTTTGGACACGCCCGAGCCTCGCCTCGTCGATGTGGATGCGCGTGCTAGCCACGAGCCTTCGCCCCCTTGCGGCCAATGAGATGGATGATCAGGATGAAGATGAGGCTCATGCCCATCAGCAGCAGACCGAGTGCCCACAGGACGTCGTCCTGGGCCGAGCCCTCGGCGTAGACCGCCATGGACGTGGTGAGCGTGGTGGTGATGGTGGACGCCGGCGACAGCATCGACGTCGGCATGGCCTCGATGCCGCCGATTACCATGCGCACGGCGAGCGTCTCGCCAAAGGCGCGGGTCATACCCAGGATGACCGCAGTCATGAGCGACGGCATGGCAGACTTGAGCACCACGTGCCAGATGGTCTGCCAGCGGGTGTAGCCCAGCGCGAGCGAGCCCTGACGGTAGCTGTCGGGCACGGCACGCAGGCCATCGACCGAAAGCGTGGTCATCGTCGGCAGGATCATGACGGCCAGCACGATGGCGCCGGGCAAGATGCCCAGACCCGTGCTCACATGGAAAACGCTCTTCATAAGGCCGACGACCACGTGAAAGCCAATAAGGCCAAAGACGACCGAGGGAATACCGGTCAAAAGCTCAATAAGCGGCTGAAAGATCTTGGAACCAAACTTAGGGCTAATCTCGACCGCAAAGATGGCAGAGCCGATGGCGATGGGCAGCGCGATGAGCGTGGAGAGCACCATGACCGCAAACGAGGTGACGATCAGGGGCAGGGCGCCGGTGTAGGGCAGGCCGTTTTTGGCCGTGTTGGCCAGGTCCCACTTGGTGCCGGTGAAGAACTCGACGACCGAGACGCCGTCCTTGATAAAAGCCGAGAGGCCCTTTTGGGCGACCATAAAGATGAGCGCGGCAACGACAAGCGTCACGAGCGCTACGCACGCGCCCGTGACGCCCAGGCCCACGTTCTCAAGATCGCGCTTTGGCAGCTGTTTTGCCATTGCAAACCTTTCCGGGGCGATTATTTATTTAGCAGAGACCTTGCCGCTGGCGTCCTTGACGACCTTCATGGCAGAGACGGGGATGAAGCCCTGCTCCTCGACGAGCTTGCCCTGGACGTCGTCGGAGAGCATGAACTCCAGGAAGGCCTTGGTGGCCTCGTCGGCGTCCTTTGCGCAGTACATGTGCTCGGTAGCCCAGATCTTGAAGGAGTCGTCGGTGACATTCTTGCTCTTGGGCTCGACACCCTCGACCTTGATGGCGTTGAACTTGGAGTCATCAAAGTGTGAGAAATCGAGGTAGGAGATGGCGTTGTCGGTGCTGCCCATCTGAGTCTGGACGTCGCCTGATTTGTCGAGCTCGGCGTCGCCCTTAAAGTCGACGGCCTCGTCGCCAAAGACGGCAGCCTCGAAGGTAGCGCGGGTACCGGAGCCGGCCTTGCGATTGAGCACGACGATGGTAGCGTCGTCGCCGCCGACCTCCTTCCAGTTGGTGATTTGGCCGGAGAAGATGCCCTTGAGCTGCTCGAGGGACAGATCGTCGACCGTCACGTTCTTGGAGACGACGGGGCCCATGCCCACGACGGCAACCTCGTGGTCGACGAGGTTCTTGACCTGGTCGGCCTCGAGCTTGGTCTCGGCGAAGACGTCGGAGTTACCGATGGTAACGGTGCCAGCGGCGACGGCGGTCAGACCCTTGCCCGAACCGTTACCCGAACCGGAAATGGAGACGTCGGGGTTGGCGTCCATGAACTTCTCGGCAGCAGCCTCGACGAGAGCTTGGAACGAAGAGGCGCCGTCGTAGGTCACCTCGCCGGAGACGGACTCGGCAGCAGCGCTACCCTTGTCGGCGGCGTCGGATGCGCCGGAGCCGCCGCAACCAACGAGACCGAGACCGACGATGCTGGCAAGACCACCAGCGAGGCCGAGGAACTGACGACGAGAATAAGCCTGATCGAGCATGATCTTCCTTTCATACATGCGACTCGCGGGCACCCTGCCCGCTTTGCTGTTTGGAAAGATACGGCCCCGATCGGGCGACGACCGCGTTATCTGCGGTTTCTTACGGGCTATTGATAGACCCTTACCGCAAGCTCTGCCCAGCCTTTACAAACGGATAACAATCCAGCGCCGAACATGGCGCACCTTTTACACCAGAGCAAAGTAGTCATTGGGGACGTTCTTGTTTGACTAGTCATTTAAGAACGTCCCCAATGACTAGTTTCGTTTGCGGGGGAGGCGTGGGAAAATACCGAGCGAACGTGATTGGTTGTCCGTGGAAGGGGTCGCGATGAAAAAGCTCAGGACGCTTGCCGATGTGTTGCGACAGGCTGGCTTTGCGCGCATCACGGGTCTGTTTCTTATCTTTTACCTGCTGTGCTCGACGGCCGTCTGGCTGTCCGAGCCAACGACCCTTACGTTTGGCGATGGCCTGTGGTTTAGCTTTGAGACGGTCTCGACGATCGGCTTTGGCGACATTCCGGCCGAGACACCGGTTGCCCGCGCCATTACCGTCATTCTGAGCATCATCAGCATCTTCTACATCGCCATGCTCACGGGCGTGGCGGTGAACTACTGCAATACGCTTATCAAGATGCGCCAAAAGGACACCATGGCGCGCTTTATGGATGATCTGGAGCATTTGGAAGAGCTCGATCGCGACCAGCTCGCCGATCTGTCGCGCCGTGTGCGCGAGTATCGTCGACGCCAGCGCTAAGACGAACGTCGTGCGCCACAACAAGGGGGACCAAACATGAACATCACCGTCTACCTGGGCGCGAGCGTCGGCAACGACCCGGCGTTTCTGCCCGCAGTGCAGGAGCTGGGCAATTGGATTGGCGCCAACGGACACGCGCTCGTATACGGCGGGTCCAAATCGGGACTGATGGGCGCGCTCGCCGATAGCGTACTCGAGGCAGGCGGACATGTGACGGGTGTGGAGCCGAGCTTTTTTATCGAGGCAGAGTTTCAACACGACGGAATCGACGACCTTATCGTGACGAGCGACATGGCCGAGCGCAAAGCCAAGATGATCGAGCTCGGCGATGCGTTCATCGCATTTCCGGGCGGCACGGGCACGCTCGAGGAGATTGCCGAGGTTATGTCCGCGGTGTCGTTGGGACATTTGGACGCGCCGTGCATCTTGTACAACCTCGGGGGCTACTACAACGATCTTAAGGCGCTGCTCGAGCACATGATTGATAAGGGACTTTCGAGCCCGCAGCGCCAGCAGGGTATTTACTTTACCGAGGATCTGTGCGAAATCGCATCAATTATCAACGGATAAGCCTTGAGCTTGTCCCGCCGGGGTCCCCGGTGGCTCCGCTTGCGGCGCAGACGGTTGGCTTGACTGGGCAACGCTCGCTCTACAATAAAACGTATCTATGTCGACTTTGACCGCGGGAGGACCCGATGGATAACCTTGCCAAACCCACGAACCGAGCGCTGTTTTTGGTCAGCGTTGCCGTGACCGGTGCACTCGCGGGTGCCGCAGTCTGGCTGTTCTTTTTTGCGATGGAGCACGGTATCGACTATCTATGGACCGAGATTCCGCACGCGCTGGGCGTCGCTTCGCCCGAGCTTGCCAGCGGCCCGTTTGGCTTTCTGCCGTACCCGTTTTTTGTCTGCCTGCTGGGCGGCCTGTTAATCGGTCTGTACGAAAAGATGACAGGCACCAAGACCGATGACCTCAACCAGGTGATGGCTAAGGTTAAGCAAGACGGGCGCTACCCGTACGACAACCTGGGCAAGCTTTCGCTCGCGGCATTGCTGCCGCTGCTGTTTGGCGGAAGCATTGGACCGGAGGCCGGCCTGACCGGCGTTATCGCCGGTCTGTGCAGCTGGGTCGGCGACCGCATGCGTCGCTTTGGCGCCGAGTTTAGGGAGCTCACGTTGCTGGGCACCCAGGCTGCCCTGACGGCGCTCTTTACCGCGCCCGTCTTTGGCTTTGTGGCGCCGCTTGCCGGTAGCACCGACGGCCAGGGTGTCGGCGATGGCGAGGATTCCGAATCCGGTGAGATCACCATCAGGCTGCCTAAGGCGCAAAAGACCGTGGTTTACGGCATCGCGATTGCTGGCGGCCTGGGCACCTACCTGCTGCTCGGCCAGCTCATGGGCGGCGGCATGGGTATGCCGAGGTTCGAGGCTGCCGTGGTGGGCAACCTGGAGCTTACCTGGCTCATTCCTCTGTCGCTGATCGGAACAATCTGCGGCTGGCTGTACTTTGTCTCTGAGCACGCGAGCGAAGCGCTTGCTCATGCAATAGGGGCGCGCCCTGTCGTCAAAGCCATGCTGGCCGGTCTGGCGCTCGCCATCTGCGGCACGGTCCTGCCCTACACCATGTTTGCCGGCGAGACGCAGGCCGACGTGCTCATGGAAACCTATCTGACCATTCCCGCCGGCGTGCTTATCGCGACCGGTCTCGTTAAGGCCATGCTGACGCCCGCCCTCATCAACCTTGGTTGGCGCGGCGGCCACTTCTTCCCGGTTATCTTCTCGGGCGTAAGCCTGGGCTATGGCCTTGCTATCCTCACCGGCGCCGATCCGGTCTTTTGCGTCGCCGTTTGCACGGCCTCGACGATGGGCGCCGTTATGCGTCAGCCCGTCATGGTCGTGGGCCTGCTGCTCATGTGCTTCCCACTCAAGGGTATCGTCTGCATGATCATCGCGGCCGTCATCGCCGCCGGCATTCCACTGCCCAAGCCGCTGCGCAAGTAGTACAGTGGCGCACGCCGGGGACATGCCCTTTGCCACGGATTTGCGGGGAGGGGCGGCGATCGCGTCCTTCGCGGATTGAGACTCGTGTGGCTACAGATCGCGTACTCGATAAACCTTGGTGCTGACGGTGCAGCTGATTGCGCATAGTGCGAGCGCCAGTACGGCAATTCCTGCACACAGACAGCCAAGGACGGCAGGATCGGGATTCGCCCCGGCAATCGACATAAGCCAGTTGCTGATGGGGTTGGAGGAACTCAGCATTGCCATGGTGCCGCAGCCAAACAGGGCAAACAGGCCAAGGGATAGGCGCAGCGCCTCCATGTGTCCAAATCGGAAGAACAGCGGCTGTGTCAAGAATACCATCATGAGGGAGATGAGCATCGATGCCGCCGAGGCGGTTGCGATTTCAAAGATCGTCTGGCATGTCGAAGGGATGCCCATGGGGTCGAAGAGCGGAAGGACGAGGATGTTCAGAAGCGTAGCCGCGCATGCCATGACGACCGAGAAGACAACGATGCACAGGTAGCGTGCGCAAATAATGTCTTTGCGCGAGAAGGGCAACGTTGCTCGATAACGCTCCCAGCCGTTTTGGTTATCGTAGCCAGCTAGCGAGTTCATGATTATGATGGGCGACATTGCGCTGACCGCACAGGCGCCGGCGCTCATGCCGGAATCGCCATCCGACGCGTTGGCAAGGGTCAGCACGACAAAGATGAATAGGCCGACGCCCGTGATGCTCGGGATGAGCGTACGAACGATGGCGAGCTCGGACATAAAGGCGCGTTTCATTTCGAAGCCCCTTTCAGCATGAGGCGAAGATAGTCATCAATGGTTGCCCGATCGCAGGGAATCTCGGGAAAGGCCTCGAGCGTATCGCGACGGTTGGGCACGAGCACGTCCACGCTGTAGGCGTGGTGGACGGCACGGGCGCCTTCGACGCAAGCCATAAACTCGGCGGCCTGCGCTTGGGTGCAGTGGGCGATCCCGGCTCGGTCGGTAATGTCCTCGCGCGGCAGGTCAAACACAATCGAACCGTTATCGATGCAGATGACGCGGTCGGCGGCGCGATCGAGGTCGGATGTAATGTGGCTCGAGAGCAGCACGCTGTGCTGGCCGTCGGCGACAAAAGCAAGCAGCTCATCGAGCAGTTCCTCGCGTGCCATGGGATCGAGGCCCGCGGTGGCTTCGTCCAAAACGAGCAGTTTGGCATTGTGGCTGAGTGCACAGGCAAGCTGCAGTTTCATGCCCATGCCGCGGGAGAGGTCCTTGACCTTTGTCTTGGGATCGAGGCCAAATCGGTCGATGAATCCGGCGAACGTTTTGCGGTCCCACGTGGGGTACGCCTGGCCTATGAGTGCCTCGATCTGGCCCACCTTGAGCGTTGAAGGGAAGGGGCATGTGTCCAGGACGAGACCGACGCGGGAGCGCAGGCAGCGCTGTGTCTCATCGGGCGCATCGGCGCCACAGCGCTGCCCAAACAGGCGCACCT
>DXLY01000077.1:3335-8876 GCA_019414465.1 Collinsella sp. | reverse complement strand
ACCTTAACGACTCGGGCACGTCGTCCGATCTGCGACGCGAACATCCCGAGCCAAGAGGAATTACGGTTACTGGTACAGCCGGGGACTTGCACCCCAATTCTCCCAAACGCGCAGGTAAACCGCGTATTCATGCGTCTCCGCACCACCATCTAGGCCATCGATTATTACCGTCAAAATGGTATCACGCAAAAGGGCCTCGCACGCAGGCGAAGCCCAAGGTAAAAGCTATTGTTTGCGATAGGAAAATGCGGTGACGGTCGCGGCCTCTAGTGCTTGCCGCCGTGACTGTTGAGCCAGATATTGCGGCCCAGCATAAGTGCCAGCACCAGCGCGCTCACGTAGCCCAAAAAGCCAATGACCGGAATGCCGAACACAACCGGCTCGATGCGCGCGTAGTACACCACCGACGAACCGATAAACAGGCCGGCGATCACAATAGCCATCGACATGCGGTCGATAATCCCACCTAGCTGTCGCAGCGCCTTATCGCTGCTCATGATCTGCGTGTTCACCTTAAGCTGGCCGCGCGTGAGCATGCGCGAAGCCAGGCCAAGATACTCGGCCGCCTCGAGCGAGCCCTTCGCCGCGCGATAGCTGCTCGCGGCAAGATCGCGCCCCATGTCGCGCACGCGCGTATAGGTGCTTTTCTCGTTTTTAATGTGCGTTTGGATGATCTGGATCATGTTGACGTTGGGCATGTACTCGGTCAGCAAACCCTCGAGCGTCACCATGCCGCGCGCGAACATCGTTACCACGCTCGGCAGCTCAACGTCGTTTTTGCGCGCCAGGTTTAACAGCGAGGTCAAAAACTCGCCGATATCCAGATCCTTCAGGTCAAGGCCTGCAAAGTCAGCCACGATAAAGTCCAAATCGGACAAAAAGGCCGAATGATCGAGCTCAGCCGAGTCGCCACGCGTCACGGCGAAGCGCATGAGCGAATCCTTGAGCTTGGGCACGTCACCCTCGGCCACGGCGAAAATCATGTCCTTGACGATACCGCGATCGTGACTCGACATGCGTCCGACCATGCCCAAGTCGATAAAGTAAACGATGCCGTCCTTGAGAATAATGTTTCCCGCATGCGGGTCGGCATGGAAAAAGCCGTCATCGAGCACCTGCGCCGAGTAATCCTCGACGATTGCGGCACCGATCTTTTCCAAGTCATAGCCCTCGGCCACCAAGCGTTCAGGATCGGCGATCGAAATGCCATCGACGTAGTCCATGACCACCACGTGCTCGGTGCACAGGTCCAGATAGGATTTAGGGCACGTCACGCCATGAACGCTCTTATGGAACTCGTAGAAGTCGTTGAGGTTTTTGGCCTCGGCCAAAAAGTTGGTCTCCTCGCGAAACGAGGTCCACAACTCCTCGACTACGCCGTGCAGGTCAACGAATTGATCGGTGTTGACGAACTTGGAAACGATACGCACCACCGAGCGGATGATATCGATGTCCTGTGCCATAACCTGCTGCGCACCGGGGCGCTGCACCTTGACGGCCACGTCCTCGCCGGTCACCAGGCGGGCGCGGTGCACCTGCGCGAGCGACGCGCTACCGAGTGGGTTGGGGTCGATCGCGTCGAACATCTGCCCCAAACGCTGGCCGTATTCCTCTTCCAGGCAGCGAAGCACTACCTCATACGGCACCGGCTCTACGTCGGAGCGCAGGCGGCGCAGCTCGTCGCAAAACCGCTGCGGCAAGATCTCGGAGCGGTTGGCCAGAATCTGCCCCATCTTGACGAACATGGGGCCGAGCTCTTCGAGCAGACGACGCAGGCGAACCGGCGTGAGGTTATCCCACACGCGATACTTTTTGACCAGGCGAACGATCTGACCGATGCGTTCGCGGCGGCCTGCCGGCGTGAGCTGGTATTCCTCGTCCGGCGCCATCGCGTCGGGCTCCTCGGGGACCATATCGACAGCGCGCGGCTTCTTGCGAGCGCCCGAGACAACGGCCTCAACCTCATCGACAACCGACGTCTCGTCACCCAAGGGGTCTAGATTGTTGTAATCGGTGGTGGAATCTGCCATCTGCGCTGCTACTCGGCCTCTTTGGCGTCCTCTGCGTCGTCGGGCTCAACAGACTCGACGGGCACCGAGGTCACGTTGTCCTCGACCGAATCGACGATATCGCGCACATGGGCCAAAAAGGCCGTCCGCTCGGGGGCGGTCATAACGCGGACGCAAGCCAGAATGAGCTCGTCGAGCACGCGCTGTGCCGCGGTCTCGCCCTGCATGCCCAGGCGCTCGGTCAGGTCGGAGATGGTGCCACCCGCCTGCTCGAACATGTCGGACACGCTGCGGGCGATATCGGGGGCGCCTGCGTCCTTGCGGACCTGCTCACCCTTGGTATTGAGGTCGTCGAGGACCTTCTTGCCGCCCTCGACGGCAACGGCGGCGGCGCCGAAGCCCACGTTGATGGCACCGTTAACAAGCTGATCGAATTTCATAACCATGGTTGGCTCCAATCATGAACAACTGCATTGGCCTTCTTGTACCCAAGATTGGGTGAACGACACAATAGCGTTTTACCGCCAAGATAGAAATCGAGCGGGGCAAAGCCTTTGACGGCGTTTGTCCCGCTCGCTCGTTGCAAGGTCGTCTTTACCTCACGTTGTCGTTCATCGCGAAAGAGTTCTTCATGACGCAGCTCGTGGTGTAGAGCACCTTACCCAGTAGAGCATCGGTCTCTACGCGAACACGCTCGGCAAAGGCCTCATTGGCGCGTGCAAGTTCGGCAGGTACCTCGGCCTCAGGCAGAGCGGCTACGGCAGCATCGACGTCATGGATCTGCTTGTGGCCCATGCCACCGACCTTCTCCTGATAATCCTCGACCGCGCGACCGCACTCATGGAAGCGGACGTCGGCCAGCGCGCCGATCAGGCGGTTGGCCCAGTAGAAGTTTTCGGACGTCACGCGAGCCTGCGTGTCGGCATAGTACTCGGGCATGGTCTCGACGTTGGCGTACAGCGGAACCAGCGCGTTAAACGAGTTGGAGCCAAAGGCCATCCACTGCACGGCGCGGTAGGCCGGCTGCGCATAGGGGCGCAGCTGCAACACGGCGAGCTGGCTGTTGCGGTTGATGCCGATGGGGCGATAGGCGCCACGCGTAGCGGGCGTGCCCTTGCTGCCGTAGCAGTCGTACTCCGTGCCCTGGTAGTGGCTCGAAAGCACGTACTTGATGTCCTCGATGGTCACCTTGCGCTCGGGCACGCGGCTCCAGGGGATATCGTCGCTCTCGGGTGTGTAGTCGGCGTCGGGGCCGTCCCACACGTCGCTGGGGTTGAGGCAGCGCTGCATGTACCAGGCGCGCGGCGTGTTGTAGACGTGGTCGCTGTCGCTGTGCGAGCCAAAGGCCTCGCGGGGGTTGAAGACCGTCGCCGGACCGTCGCCCTTAACGCCCAACGTCAAATCCAGATGCCACTCGGCCATCCAGAAGCGCAGGTCGGCGGAACACATGTGGTCGACCTGAGCGCCCTCGGCATCGTTCAGGTCAAAGCTATCGATACCCAGCTGGTTAGGCATGGTCACATAGGCGTCATCGGGCACGCGCTTGGCAATCCAGTGGTGGCCGCCAATGGTCTCGAGCCACCAGATCTCGTCAACGTCACTAAAGGCGATGCCGTTGTTCTCATAGGTGCCGTAGCGCTCGAGCAGGTCACCCAGAATGCGTACGCCGTCGCGGGCGGATTTGGCATATGGCAGCACCAGGGTCACCATGTCCTCCTCGCCCAGACCGCCGGGCTGCGCCGGAACATAGCCGTCCTCATCCTCGTTGCCCTTGGCGGGCACGTAGTCGACGAGCGGGTCGGCGCCGCGAACGCGCTCGTTGGTGGTGAGCGTCTCGGTTGCGGACATGCCCACATTGAGCTCGTTGAAACCGGCCTCGGCCCAGATGCCGTGGCCCGGGACAACATCGGGGACGCTCGTGTAGCGCATGGGGTTATCGGGCAGTTCAACGGTCAGGTGACTCAGGACGCTCGTATAGACGCGCGGCTGCTCGTCGGGATGCACCACACGCATACGCTTGGGCTCAAACACCCCGTTGGACGAATCCTCGTTGCGGGCGACCAACGTCGACCCGTCGTAGCTCGCGTTCTTACCAACCAAAATCGTTGTGCACGGCATGCGCATCCTCCTTGAGCGAAGAAATCAAACGGCAACAGTGTATCGCTTCGGCGCAAAAAGGGCGAAACCGCCGCGCCGGCAGCCCCTGCGTGCAAAAACACCTATTTCGATGCGCGCTCCGCCGCCTCGGTCACGTGCTTGGCGAGAATCGCCGTCGTTACAGCCCCCACGCCGCCCGGCACGGGAGTAATTGCGCCAACGATCGGTTCCGCAGTATCAAAATCGACGTCCCCGACCAGCTTGCCAGCGGCCTCGTCCCAGTTAATGCCAACATCGATGATCGTCTGGCCCTCACGAACCGCATCCGCGCCAATCGTGCGCGCGCGTCCAACGGCCGCAACCACAATATCAGCTGCACGGCACTCGGCAGCCAAGTCGCGCGTATGCGTATGGCACGTCGTCACCGTGGCATTGCGAGCCGTAAGCATGGCGGCTACGGGACGGCCAATCACCAGCGACCGACCGACGACCGTGACCTTGGCTCCATCCAGCTCAACGCCGTAATGGTCCAGCAACGCCAACACGGCCTCGGCCGTGCAAGGAGCAAAGCCCTCGCCTCGCCCCGAAAGCGTGGTAAGCAGCGAGGCCGGCGTCATGGAGTCAACATCCTTGGCGGGATCGAGCGCCGCGGCAATTGCATCCTCATCAAGCCCAGCGGGCAGCGGGCGAAACATCAGGCAGCCATGAACAGCGGGGTCGGCATTAATGTCCTTAATAGCCGCCAACAGCTCATCCTGCGAAACATCGGCGGGAAGCAAAACGCGGCGAGCCTCGATGCCGACCTTCTCGCAGCGCTTGAGGGCGCCACGCTCATAGGATAGATCGTCCTCGCGCTCGCCCACACGAACGATGGCCAGTGTCGGCACGATGCCCTGTTCGCGCAGGGCGACGCAGCGAGCAGCGAGCTCCTCGGTCAAAGCACGGGCAACTGGAGCACCCTTCAACAGCTCGGCCATGGCTATCCCCTCTTCCTTGCGGCGTCGGCAGCACGGCGCGCCAGCGCATCGGCGCGCGGCAGCCACGTATCCAGCAGCTCATCGCACGCCGCCTCGAGCTCCTCGGCGCGCGCCCGGTCTTTCATGGATGTGGTGTTGGCAAAGAGCGTCAGGCTCGCACCCTGCATGGCGGCGCGGCAGAACACGGCGCCGCACGCCACATCGGACAGCAGCTGGCGCGAGCCCTTATCGGCCATGTCCTCGAGCAGCGCCAGCGCGCGCCCGCAGGCATCCATGATCCGATACGGAGGCATGGCCGCCACGTGCAACGCGTCCTGAATCGCCGCGGGTCGAGCCGGGTCCTCGCGCGGAATACCATATGCCTCGGACACCTGGCCGTACGCACGAACGTCCTCGGCGACCAGGTTCACAAGCTCCTGTGCCAATTCGTCTGCCTGGGCAAATGCACGCGTCAGATC
>DXLY01000077.1:2897-3325 GCA_019414465.1 Collinsella sp. | reverse complement strand
GCGCGATCGACAAGCGCGGGATTGGTTGCCCCGTAGCGCGCGACCATCCCGCAAAGCGAGGCTCCCAGCGCGCCCACAAAGGCGCTCGCGCTACCGCCGCCGGGAACCGGCTCGCGCGCGGCAAGCGCCTGGGCAAACTCGCGACAGGTTTTGTCCATCATCTCTTGGCTCATCGAAACACCCCTGCTTAGAGCGCCGGTCGCCACGGACCGCGCCGGAATAAAAAATGGGGCAACGATGCCAGGAGGCAGTTGTCCCATTCATCGGATTTTTCGAAGCCCAGTCTAACCCATAAGGAAGCGGCTGTCAGGAGCCTCGGCTATCGTCGTTTTCGATTGCCGGCAATAAAAAATTCCACCTAAAACGGCATCGTCGCGTAGTCGGCAAGCAGTCCACCCAAGAGGCGGGAGCGTTGTAACCCCCCCAAA
>DXLY01000077.1:0-2887 GCA_019414465.1 Collinsella sp. | reverse complement strand
CGCCCAAAATACTGTCGCTGACGCAATTTTGTTGCAAAAACAGTTGCAGCATTTTACAAATTCTTGTGTTTTTACTGTGTTGTCTTAACTTTTCGGCAATCTAATTTTTAACACGCTCGGAAAAGATTTTACAAAATCTAAACTATATGTTGGCTAATGCCACCGGAATAAAAGGAGTGTCAGCATGAAGTCGTTAACCAGAACGGCGTATCGTGCGATCGCTGCGTTTGTTACCGCTGCGTTTGTCATGATAGGTCTCGCGTCACCAACATTTGCATATGGCGCAACAGGCACGATTACCAATCCCCGCTTCCCTGAAAAAAGCTACACCGACCTTGCTACCGCCACCGCCGAGGCGCAAAGTGGCGACACCATTAAGCTCGGCGAGGGCAACTACACCCTCTACGGCGTGAGCTCCGTGGGTCACACCAAGGACAAGGACCTCACCTTTGTGGGCCAGGGAACCGATAAAACCGCGTGGAACATCGGTGCACTCGTACCCGATCCTGCCAACTTTGGCACCGAATACAACGGCGACTACTCCTTTGACGGCGCCGGCACCGTAACGTTCAAGAACATGACGCTGCTTTCTGCCGATAAGGACTACCTTGGCTTCATTCGCATCAACAATACCGTGCTCGAAGACTGTGTTCTTAATGGCAAGACGTTCTACTGGGGCTATAAGACCGCTGTGTTCAAGAACACGACGTTCAACCCTCCAACTGGCGATTATGCCCTCTGGACGTACTGCTCGCCGGTCATGACGTTTGACACCTGCACCTTTAACGCAACCGGTAAGGTCATCAACGTCTACACCGATGCCGCCAAGCAGGACATCACCGTTAACGTGAATAATTGCACGTTCAACTCGACGAAGGCGGCCCCCGGTGCGAAGAAGCATAAGCAGGCGCTAAAAATCAACGATTCGAATATGGGGAATTACAAGTACACCCTCAACATTAGCGGTATCAATACGGGTAGCACTACGGTTACGGCAGAGCGCGACGACATTACCTGCTCGCAGCTCTTTGGCTTTGGCGGCGAGACGGTCAATAACTCCGACCGCACCGATGTCAACATTGACGGCAAGCTCGTGTGGACCGCTGGCAAGATGGTCACCCACGAGTACACCGACGGTGAGCATGACAATGCCTACGATATCACCTACACCAACTGGGCCCCTGCTGACGCTGGCACCGGCATCTGGACCCGCGAGGTAACCAAGACCTGCAACTACTGTCACCACAAGGAGGGCCCGATCAAGGAGAGCGCCTACGATCTCTCCTACGACCTGAACGGTTCCGAGGATAAGCAAACTGTCGCTTTCGCTACCGTCGAGCACGTTACCGAGACTGAGGTCACAGCCGATAAGCCGACACGAAAGGGCTATTCCTTCGCAGGCTGGAACACGGTCGCGGACGGCTCCGGCACGAGCTACGAGGCTGGCGCCAAGATTGAGCTCAAAGCTCCGGTAACGCTCTACGCCCAGTGGAAGAAGGACGAGCCCGCGCCCAAGCCTTCCGACAACAAGCCTGCCGGCAAGCCCGCCAAAAAGGCCAAGGCCAACAAGCAGGCTCTGCCCGAGACAGGTGACGGCACTTCCAACGTCATCGCTGCAATGGGTGTTATGGCGATCGCCTGCTTTGCCGCCAGCGCTGTCGTGTCGAAGGTTCGCAAGTAATTTCAACTTCGAAACACGCCGCAGCAACTTGTTGCAACGCAAAGGGGTCCGCACCGCAAAAGGTGCGGACCCCTTTTTGCACAAAAAGCTGTAGCGAGGCACCCACGATGACCAACCGGATGCGTCCGCCGTCAAGATTCGCAGCCCCCGGCTACGTTCCGCCCCACCGCACCAAACATGGGACACATGGCCCATGTTTCGAGACTCCCGGGCAGCAGAAGCTGGGGCATATCTATAAGTAAGGAACCCGTTGGGGCACGCCACTCAACGGCCACAAGCGGTGAACGGAGGCATAAGCCGCACAGTACACAGAGACATCCGCCGCCAGCGCAATCAGTACCCCAACAGCATGCGGCGACGTGATGTCATCGGCAGACAAGGAGGACGCCACCATGAAGAAGAAGACCCTATCGATCCTTTCCCTTTGCATCGCCCTCTTTGCCGCGCTCGCCCTCGTGGGCTGCGGCGGAGGCGCGTCGAGCGGAGGCGGCAGTGACGCCGCAACGAACAGCAAGGAAAAGGCCCCCGCAGCCGCAAAGACCGACTTTATCTGGTTTAAGGTCACGATGCCCGAGGGCGTTGGCGTAAGCGACTCCGCCGGCAAGAATGCCGACAGGGTCCAGCTCACTTTCCCCGAAGACGAGAACGGCTCGGCCGATCGCTTTATCCCCGTTTGGAAAAAGGCGCTGACAGCTGAGGAGTCCCACGCCGACCAGGCAGAAAAGAAAGGCGATACGTTCCAGTGGAAGGATGGCGGGTCCGTCGAGTATAACGGCAGGACATGGCTCATCGGAACGTACGAGGATAACAGTGGCGTCTCAACACTCCTCTTTACCGACGTTGAGCCGGGAAGTGTCTACGTCCTCATCTCGAACTTCGATCTGCATAAGAAAGAAGCCGAGGCGCTCCTCAACTCCATCGAGTTCCCCGACGACATGACGGAAGCGGTTTCCGAGGCACGCGAAGTCGAGATTTCAAGCATCGAGATCAAGTAGCCGAATCCCGCACATGCCCGCGTACGCGCGCCCCAATAAAACAACGGGCACCCAACCCTGGGGAGAGCCGGCAGCACCGGCCCTCCCCTCTTTTGCGCCCGGACATATTGCCACTTAACGGCGCAAATCCGGCCCTCAGAATGGGACACATGGCCCACCTTAGCGAGCCGTCCACGCGTACAGTAAAGGCAGGTAATCCATGGGCGGTTAC
>DXLY01000076.1 GCA_019414465.1 Collinsella sp. | reverse complement strand
GGGGGCCTTCCCCGCCCGTGAGTCTACGCGAGCGCCTTTCTCAGCAACTCGTTGAAGAGCTTCGGGTTGCCCTTGCCGCGGCTCGCCTTCATGCACTGGCCCACCAAAAAGCCAATGACCTTCTGGTTGCCGTCACGATACTGCTGCGCCTGATCGGCACAGTTTGCCAGCACTTCGTCCACGATCGGCTGCAGCGCGCCGGCATCGCTCACCTGACGCATACCGCGCTCGTCGACGATCTTGTTGGGATCGTCGCCGGTCTGGGCCATGGCCTCAAAGACCTCGTGCGCCTGGTTGGAGCTAATGGCATCGGTCGCCAGCAGCTTGGCAAGAGCCGCCACCTGAGCCGGCGCGATGCCGGACTCGGCGAGCGACACGCCCGCGCCCTTAAGGTAGGCGATCATCTCGTTGACCAGCAGGTTCGCGACCGTCTGGGCCTCCTTGCCAGCCATGCCGGCAGCGGCGGCCTCAAAGAACTCGGCAAACTCGGGGTCGCCCGCGATTTGCTCGGCATCGGCAGCCTTAATGCCAAAGTCGGCCTCAAAACGGGCGCGCTTGGCATCGGGCAGCTCGGGAATCTCGCCACGGCAGCGGTCGATGAACTCGTCGTCCAGATCGAACGGCGCCAGATCGGGGTCGGGGAACAGACGATAGTCGTCAGCCGTCTCCTTCACACGCATGACCACGGTGCGCTTGCGGCTGGGCTCCCAGTGGCGGGTCTCTTGGTAGATGATGCCGCCCTCCTCGAGTACCTCGGCCTGGCGGCAAATCTCGTAGGCAAGGCCGTCGTGCAGGCTCTTAAACGAGTTGAGGTTCTTGAGCTCGGTCTTGGTGCCCAGCTTGGTCTCGCCGCGGCGGCGCAGCGATACGTTGCCGTCGCAGCGCATGGAACCCTTCTCCATAGAGCAGTCCGAAATGCCCAGCGTCACAAAGATGCGACGGAGCTTCTCCATAAACAGGCGAGCCTCCTCGGGCGTGCGCAGGTCGGGCTCGGTGACGAGCTCGATGAGCGGCGTGCCGCAGCGGTTGTAGTCGACGAGCGACTCGGCCGCGGCGGTAATGCGGCCCTCGGCACCGCCCACGTGCACCATCTTGGCGGCGTCCTCCTCCATGTGGATGCGCAGGATGCGGATGGGCACCGTGTAGGAACCGTCCTCGCGACGTTCGGGCATCTGCAGGTTGGACGCGTCGTAGCTGGCCAGGTGGCCGGCGCGCTGGTTGCCCTCGCGCATGGTCGACGTCATGGACGTGGACAGGCCCTCGGCGTTGGCCGAAGCACTCGCCAGGCTCTGTGCCTCGGCCTCGCCAAACGCGCAGTCGGGGCGCTCGGCGGCACCGCGACCGGTCACGTCCAGATCCAGGTGGCCGTACATGGCAAAGGCGACCGGACCCTGCGTGGTCTGGAAGTTCTTGGCCATGTCGGGATAGAAGTAGTGCTTGCGGTAGAACATCGAGTGACGCTGGATCTCGCAGTTGGTGGCGAGACCGGCCTTGACGATGCTCTCGATGGCGCGCTTGTTGGGCACCGGCAGGGCGCCGGGCAGGCCCAGGCACACCGGGCACACGTTGGCGTTGGGCTCGTCATCGTGGCTGAGCTTGCAGTTGCAGAACATCTTGGTATCGAGTGCGGTGAGCTCAGTATGGATCTCCAGGCCGATCACGGCCTCCCAATCCTGCAGGACCTCGGAAAGCTCCTTCATTACAGCTCGCCTCCCTTCCCGGCAAAATCGGGCGCGACGGAAAGCGCGGGCGCACCCGTGGCGGCATCGGCAAAGCCGCGCTCCAGGGCGCGGGCAAACGTGAGCAGTTGACGGTCCTTAAAGGCCGGACCCACCAGCTGGGCAGAAACGGGCAGCTGGGTATCCTCGCCCAGGCCCAGCGGCACCGAGATACCACCGTTGCCGCAGATGTTGAGCGAAATGGTGTACAGGTCGGAAAGGTACATCTGCGTGGGGTCGCTAATCTCGCCAAACTTAAAGGCCGTGCGCGGCGAGGCGGGCATGAGGATGGTGTCCACCTTGGCATACGCGGCGTCGTAGTCCTGCGTGATGAGCGTGCGGGCCTTTTGCGCAGCGTAGTAGTACTTGTCGTACACGCCCGAGCTCAGCAGGTAGGCGCCGAGCATCTGACGGCGCTTGGCCTCGGCGCCAAAGCCGTGGGCGCGCGACAGCGAGCTCTGGTCGGACAGGTTGGCGCAGCCCTCCTCCTGATAGCCGTAGCGAATGCCGTCGAAACGGGCCAGGTTGGAGAACGCCTCGGCCGGGCCGATGACGTAGTAGGCGGCGATGGCGGCGTCTAGGTGCGGCAGGTCGACCTCCACGAGCTCGGCGCCCTGGTTCTGCAGCTCCTGAGCGGCGCGCTGAACAGCGGCCTTGACCTCAGGCGTCAGGCCCTCGGCCTCCATAAACGCGGGGATGATGCCCACACGCTTGCCCTCGATGCTGTCGTTGAGATGCTCGGTAAAGTCGACGGCGCAATCCTGGCTGGTGCAGTCGTACGGATCGTGGCCCGCGCCGGTAAGCGCGTTCATGGCCAGCGCGACATCCTCGACCGTGCGGCCAAAGGGGCCCACCTGGTCGAGCGACGAGCCAAAGGCAACCACGCCGTAACGGCTCACGGCGCCATACGTGGGCTTAAATCCCACCACGCCGCACAGACTCGCCGGCTGGCGAATGGAGCCGCCGGTGTCCGAGCCCAGCGAGAGCGCGACCTCGCCCGCGGCGACGGCTGCAGCGGAGCCGCCCGAAGAGCCGCCGGGCACGCGCTCGGTATCCCAGGGGTTGTTGGTGCGGTGGAAGGCCGAGCTCTCGGTGGAGCTGCCAAAGGCAAACTCGTCCATATTGGCCTTGCCCATGGGCAGGCAGCCGGCATCGAGCATGCGCTGGACGCAGGTGGCGGTGTAGACGCTCTGGTAGTTCTCGAGCATGCGGGAAGCGCAGGTGGTGCGCGTACCCACGAGGTTCATGTTGTCCTTAATGGCCAGCGGCACGCCCGCGAGCGGGGGCAGCGGCTTGCCTGCGGCACGGTCGGCATCCACGCGCGCGGCGGCCTCGAGCGCAAGCTCGGGCGCCACCTGCAGGAATGCCTGGACCCCGCCCTCGCGCGCCTCGATGGCGGCAAGGGAGGCCTGGGCCACCTCGGTAGCGGTAAAGTCGCCGGCGGCAACGCCTGCGGCGATCTGGGCGGCGGTAAAGGAATCGAAGCTTAGCGCCATTACTCGCTCTCCCCCTCTCCCAAAATGGACGGCACGCGAAAGTAGCGGTCGCGCGCGCTGCCGGCGTTTTCGAGCGCGACGTCGAGCGGCAGGTCGCGCTCGGGCTCGCGCAGGTCGTCGCCCATCACGTTGGACAGGCTTCCGATGGGATGGAACGTGGGCTCCACGTCGGGTAAGTCATATTGCAGGACGGGCTCGAGCATCTGGACGGCGTCGTTCATGTAGGACGTCATCTGGGTGAGCTCGTCATCGGTCAGTGCGATCTTTGCGTACTCGGCGATGCCGCGCACGTCTTTCTCGCTGAGTGCCATAGGCGCTCCCTTCCGCATAACAGATAAACCGCTCTAGTATACAAGGCAACGCCACTTGGAGCAGGTGCTTTACCCAAATGCAGCGAAAACGTAACGAGGGCGGCGGGCTGGCGATTCTGCAGCGAAACCGCACCGTCCATAGCGAAAACCATCCTGTCCACAGCGAAAACCGTCCCGCCCACAACGAAAAGCATCACAACATTCGACGCTTTTCGCCAAAATCGCGATTTTCATCGAATGTTGTGATGGTTTGGAAGTCCCGACCACCGCAAAGGCGCCCGTCCCCTTTGTAGTGGTTCCGAACGATGTCCTATGCCGAGGCCTTGGCCTTGCGGCGCTTGCGGACCGCGTGGATCACGATGTCCAGCAGCAACAGCACAATGGCTACGACCACGATGAGCACGGCAAACTCGCGCTTGCCCCAGTGGCGGCCGGCCAGCGACTTTTGCTTGTCGACGTCCTTCTTGTTGTACTTGGTGCGCACGCAGTGCACCAGCAGGCGATGGTCGTTCACGCCGTAGGGTGTGCAGGTGACGAGCGTCACCTTGTCGGCGCCGGGCTCGATGGTCAGCGACTCCATCTCCTCGGGCAGCACCACCTCGGAGTCCACCATCTTATAGGCGAGCGTCTTGTTCATGGTGTGCAGCAGCACCAGGTCGCCGGGCTCCAGCGAGTGGATGTCGTCGAACATGCTCAGGTTGCGCATGCCCGAGTGCGCGGTGAGCACGCAATGCGTCGAGGCGCCGCCCACCGGCAGGCTCGTGCCCTCCAGGTGGCCGACGCCCGCCATAAGGACTTCTTCGCTCGTGCCGTGGTAGATGGGCATGCTCACGTCGATGGAGGGGATCTCGACCCAGCTCATCATGGGGTCGCGGTCAAAGATGAGCTGCTGGGCGTAGGGCTCAATCTGGTCGGCGGGGAGCTCGGTGGCCTCGCCGGCAAGTTGCTCGTTAAAGGAGCGAGCCTGGAGCAGGATGCGCTCGCGCTCCTCGGCAGACAGCGCGTCCACGGTGCTGGACACCGTGCTGATCTGGTTGAACACGCCCGAGGCCTCGAGCCGGTCCAAGATCCACGGCCAGGTCATAAGGCCCACGCCAATAAGGATGATTACGATGGTGATGAGCCGGTCGGCCCAGCGCGGCAGTCGCTTGCGGCGGCGTTTGGGCTTTGGTTGAGGTTTGGGCTGAGGGCTTGAGCCACCGTTGGCCGCGGCGTTATTGCTCTTCATATGTTTGGCGCCCTGCACCATCGCCAGTCACTCCTCTACAACTCAAGTTGTCTAAACAAATAATAGCCGATTAGCGAGCTTCCACGCCGGACAACGCAGCTAGGACCGAAACGCCGCCTACGGTTCGAATTCTTGGAGACCTTCTACAGCGCTTCTTGCCATGGATATTCCTTTCCAAACATGCGATCGACTTCGAGCTGAATTCGCTCATCGTCGATTGCCGCCAAAGATAGCGCAAGCGAAATGTCATCGACGCGGGAGGAGTCGGCAAACACGGGCGCATAGCGCCACACTTGGATCATCGCCGTTTCGTTATCCGGCAACTCCCCGTCTGCGACTTCGAGGTCGCTCAGTTGACGCCATGCACTTCTTAAGACGGCCTTTTGTTCCATGCCCGGCGCAGCGAGCATCGAACGCGCAGCGAGCGCCGTCTCCCCGACGTCAACAAGATAGTCGATCTGCGGCGTCTTCCTTGCAAAAAAGACCTTCGAGACAGGCGAGGAGAGCTCTGCCATGTGCTCACTAAGCAAAAGATCGACGGCGATAGGGAGCACGACGACACGCCGCTCGCGACGCTCGCGCCTCGCGAGCCCCCTGTCGACAAGCTCGGTTATGGCCTCACTCGCGCGGCTTGCCGAGATCCCAAGCGCACGACAAAGGTCATAGGGGCGATATGGCTCCTGGGCGGCTCCCCAGATTGCGGCAGCCTGCGCGTTGGGTGACATCTTGGTCGCATGATTGTGAAACCGGGCACCGCCCCTCTCCGTGCAGGCCGTGCCCATAAATGGAAGAAAAGCCTGTCTACCTGGGCAGACAAAGGGAATCCCTTGTGCGACCAATGCTTTGCGCTGACGTGCATCGGCATCAGGAAACGAAACGACAACAGGAGTCTCCGCGCGCAAGGCTAGCTGACTATAGACCCTCTTAGCCTCGGGAAGCCCGACGCCAGTAGGCAAACTTGCAAGCAAAAACGAAAAACCGTTTGCGTCAACAGTGAGGACCTCAATCGCCCGCAGATGCAGCGGCAAGCGTGCGGATCCAGGCCAAGTTTTGGTCTTGGCGGAAAGGCCTAGTGCTTCTTGTAAGTAGATTAGCGCTTCGTTCATTTCCATTGTTTTCGTTCGTTTCCAGTTTGTATTGGAATTATACATTATTTTCGGAATTAACGAGATTCCTTTCGTGCATAAGCCCGCATTTGAGTTTTCAAAATATCCCGAATCGGTGGGGCGACTCGGGATACAATGACTACAGGAAACGACGCACCCCGCGTAAGTGTTCGAAAGCGCGGGCGACCAGTTTCCGGTGTTGTTAAATGCCCGGACTCCGAACCACGGGCATTTTAATTTGCACGCGCGGCGCAAATGCCTTCTACCGTCCGCACCGCGCGTGCGCCTACGGACCTTAAACCGAACCTCATACGAGTCAAGAAACGCGATGACGGATGAGTCCGCATCGGACGGTGGAGGCTGCCTGTGTTGTCCAAAAAGAACGGGGCAGACTCCAGTGCGGAGTCTGCCCCGAAAAGAGAATGGCAAAGCAAGAACGTGGATGGACGAGAAAAGTGTCCGCAAGTCTCATGGCCATCACATCCCACCTGCCAAAGGGATGGGTGAGTGAGCCTTACTCCTGCTCGGACTCCTCAGCCTGCTTACGGCTGCGGATGAGGTGTGCCACGCCGATGCACAGCACTGCGCTGCCAGCGATCCAAGTGAAGGTCACGCCGTTAAGACCGGTCAGCGGGAGGCCGGAGCCTTTCTTGTTCTTGACGGTAAGGGTAACGGTGCCGCCACCAGAAGAGGAATTGGTGACGAGACCAGAACCATTCTTGGATGTGGTCACCGTCAACGTATTCTCGCCCTCATTCTGATTAAGACCCGTGGCAGTAATGGTGAACGTGAATTTGGGCACGGTGTTATAGCCGGGGAGCGTATGGGTCTCCTCGACCGTGTAAGCGCCAGCATCGAGGCCCTTGACGCTGATTTCGCCCTTATCATCAGTCGTAAAATCATAAGCAGTATTGCCCAAAGAACCGTTCACTTAGACATACTGGGCGCCGGCGCCCTCGTCGGTTCCCTTGGAAGAGGTGCCGGGCGGAGAGCGGAGCATGGCCACCGGACCCACCGAAACACATCTCCACCGTTCCTTCAACTGGGAAAATGCCGCCCCGGAGCCCGGGAGGGACCCCGGGGGCTTTCGGCTAACTGCGGGAACGGCCTATCCGCTCAGTATGTTCAGCTGAGATCAGAAATCAACCGGAGAAATCGACCCTACTAAAAGGAGGCCGTATATGAAGACTGTATATCCCTTTTGCCTCCATATACACAAGAAGCGCCCCTCGGGCGCTTCTGAGAGGCTCCCCCTGGGATGTATCCCAGGGGGAGCCTATGGACCTTAAGGGCCGCTGCGAACCGTTCGCAGTCGGGCCGTCGAAGGCCTCGTTACTTAAGCTCGGGCCAGAAGTCCTTGTTGGCCTCGATCATGTCGTCGAGAATCTCCTTGGCGACCTTCATGGACGGGACCGTCTTGTTGAGCGTGAACGCCTTGAGCGCCTTCTCGTACGAACCCTCGATGCACGCCTCGACCACGAGCTTCTCGGAGTTGAGCTGCTGCATCATGAGGCCCTGCTGGAACAGCGGGATGTTGTCGCGCGAGATGACCTCGGGGCCGTTCTTGCCGATATACGCGGGAAGCTCGACCATCGCGTCGTACGGCATGTTCGGGATCGCGCCGCGGTTCTGGCAAATGACCAGGAAGCGAGCGAAGGCGCTACACTTCGAGCGATATTGAGCACCAACGCGGGCGCTAGCGCAGGTGTCGCCCGCGATACTCGGGAGAAACAGCATCGGAATCGGGGGAAGCCGAGGAGGCTGAAGCAGAGGAGACGAAGGAGGCCGCAGGCCTGGAGGCTCCCACGGTCCACCCGTTTCCGCCATCGCCAGCAGCCGCGTCGGCGCCCAGCGTCACCGCGGCGGCAACGGCCGCACGCTGCGCCGCGCGCCGCTTCTTGCGCACGTGCCCGGCCACAACGAGACCCACAACAATCGCCAGCAGCGCGCCCAGAACGCCCAGCGCCACCGCGGTGGTGTTGATGCCCTGTGCCTCCTCGGGCACGGGAACCTCATCCGGAATGCTTGCACGCACACCCGATACCAGCAGGCGGTGCGAGTTCACGCCGTAGGGCGTGCAGGTCATGAGCGTCACGCGGTCCTCGCCGGCGGTCACGCGCAACTTGGAATCGTCATCGGGCTCGATCACGTCTATGCGGTCGATCTTGTAGCCCAGTTCTTCGCCCATCACCTCGATGTAAAACGAGTCGCCCACCCGCAGCTCATCCAAGCGCGTGAACAGGAGCGAGCCCGGCACGCCACGGTGACCGGTGAGCACGGCATGCGTACTCTCGCCGCCCACGGGCAGCGACGTTCCGTACAGGTGGCCGGCGCCCGCGGCGAGCACCTCGTTGGAGGTGCCATGGTACACGGGCAGGTTCACGTCGATCTTGGGGATACGCACCGAGCACATAAGGCCCGAACCCGCGTCGAGCAGGCCCTGGTACGTGGTGTCTTGCGAGGCGATGGAGTCCTTGGCACCTGTTGCGGTGGAAGCGCCGGAGGTGCTACCGAACGGGTCCACGACCTCGCCGATGACGTCCTGACCGCCGGCGGCCAACTGCTCGTTGTAGGCGCGCGCTGCCGCGAGGGCCTCCTCTGCCTGCGGATAGGGCCAGCCATCCACGGTGTTTTGGGCCGCGGCAACTGCGGCCGTCTGCTCGGCCTGGGACATGGCGCGCAGGACGAGGGGCGTGGCCACGATAACAAAGCCGGCGGCAAAGCACAGAAGGGAAAGCAGGCGCAGGACGAGGGGCGGTTTACGTCGGCTGGGGGAAGCCGGGTTCGAACCGCCGCTCGGCGTGCGCATCGTCGATACGGGCTTGATTGCCTCCATGTGGTTCACCTCCGGGGGTGTGGGTGTGAGGGCACGGTCAAAGCACCGACCCCGCCGCGTGTCCAAGCGCGACGGGGTGCGGCGAAAGGGAATATGAGAACGCGGCGCGCAGGCGCTGATAGGAGACGACGATCGCCCGCTCGCCGCGTCATCAAGCTAGGGAATTAAGCGCGCATACGTGCACTCAGGGCGAAGGCGGCGCCAGCAGCCATGAGCAGCACGCCCACGGTGATGAAACTGTCTCTTATACACATCTGACGCTGCC
>DXLY01000075.1:5679-9080 GCA_019414465.1 Collinsella sp. | reverse complement strand
CCGTCGCTTCTATCGCATCGTTGAAAGGATGCAACCATGCTGCTACCCGATTCCAAGACCGAGCTCGTCCGCCGTGGCAACAAGGTCGTTTACGACCTGGGCGACAAGATCGTCAAGGTCTTTAACGAGACCAAGCCTGTCTCCGACGTGTTCAACGAGGCTTTGAATCTTGCCCGCATCAATGAGTGCGGCATCCGCAGCCCCAAGGCTCTCGAGGTTTCTCAGCTCGAGAACGCCAACGGCTGGGCGCTCGTGACCGAGAAGGTTCCGGGCACCACCCTCGCCGACAAGATGACTGCCGAGCCCCAGCGCTTTGGTGAGTACCTCGAGATGTTCGTCGACCTCCAGATCGAGATCCACGGCTACACCTCCCCGCTGCTCAACCGTCAGCGCGACAAGTTTGCCCGCATGATCGACAGCCTTGATCAGCTCAATGCCACCACGCGCTACAACCTTCAGGAGCGTCTGGACGGCATGACCAAGGAGTTCAAGGTCTGCCACGGCGACTTCAACCCCTCCAACGTCATCGTCGGAGACGACGGCCAGCTTTACGTCTGCGACTGGGCACATGCCACCCAGGGCTCCCCTGCTGCCGACGTTGCCACCACCTACCTGCTCTTTGCCCTCAACAGCAAGGACCAGGCCGAGGCCTACTTGGAGCTCTACTGCGACCGCGCCGACATGCCCATGCAGGTCGTGCGTCAGTGGACGAGCATCGTCGCCGCTTCCGAGCTCGCTCGTAAGCGCAACGTGAACGATGAGTTCCTGAAGAACTGGATCGACGTCGTCGATTATCAGTAATATCTGAGCGATTTATTTCGCATCGGAGGCACAAGAAAACCCCGCAGCTCATATGGGCTGTGGGGTTTTCTTTACCCATCGAGTTTATTCCAACAAAATAGACTGCTCCGCATCTCATCCTAAGAGAGATACGGAGCAGCCCCGCAATTACATCTAATAGCAGAAACGTCGATTAACGGCGGGCCGCCTTAACAAGCTCGGCAATCTTGGCGACGACCTCGTCGATCGCCACGTCCTCACGCTCGCCCGTGGCACGGTCCTTGAGCTCCACAGTACCATTCTTGAGGCCACGCTTGCCAAGCACGACCTGATACGGGAAGCCCATGAGGTCGTTATCGGCAAACTTAAAGCCAGGACGCTCGTCACGGTCATCGACGACAACCTCGATACCCTCGGCGCACAGGCCCTCGACGATTTGGTCGCAAACGTTAGCGCACTCCTCCTTCTTGGGATCGAGCGGAATCACCGCGACCTCGTACGGGGCAACGGAGACCGGCCAGACGATGCCGTGTTCGTCGTTGTGCTGCTCCACGACGGCAGCAAGCGAGCGGGACACACCAACGCCGTAGCAACCCATGATAAGCGGCTTCTCCTTGCCGTCCTCGTCCATAAAGGTGGCGCCCATGGCCTCGGAATACTTGGTACCCAGCTGGAAGACCTGCGAGACCTCGATGCCGCGAGCAGCAGAGAGCGGCTTGCCGCAGTGCGGGCAGGGATCGCCGGCAACGACGGTTACCAGGTCGGCCCACTCGTCGACGGTAAAGTCGCGCTCGGGGCAGGCACCGGTAAAGTGATAATCGACCTCGTTGGCACCGCAGGCCCACTGCTTGGACTCGCGCAGGCTCTCGTCGCACACCAGGCGAATGCCCTCGGGCAGGTTAACCGGTCCGATAAAGCCCTTATGCAGACCGTAGGTCTGGAGCTCCTCATCAGTCATCATGCGATAGCCCTTGCCAAAGACATGCTCGGCCTTGCAATCGTTGAGCTCGTGGCCGCCCGGAACAATGGCCACGACGGGCTTGCCCTCGGCGTCGAGGAGTGCCAGAGACTTGCGCGTGCCGTTCTCGGGGAAGCCGAAGAACTTTGCAACGGCCTCGATGGTGCCCATGCCCGGAGTCTCGACCTTGGTAAGCGTACCGTCGCCAGGCCCCTCGGTCACAACGACCTTGGTGCTTGCGGCCTCATCGTCGGCAGCGAAGCCGCAATCGTCGCAGTAGACGAGCGAAGCCTCGCCAGCGTCGGCCAAAGCCATGTACTCGACGGAGGTATCGCCACCGATCTCGCCGGAGTCGGCGACAACGGGCAGAGCCTTGATGTAGCAGCGCTCGCAAATGTTGGCATAGGCCTGCTTCATCTTGTCGTACTCCTCCTGCAGGCTCTCCTGCGTAGCAGAGAAGCTGTAGGCGTCCTTCATGATGAACTCGCGACCGCGCATCAGGCCAAAACGGGGACGGAACTCGTCGCGGAACTTATCCTGGATGTGATAGAGGTTCACTGGCAGCTGCTTGTAGGAACGCAACTCATTGCGCACCAGGGCAGTCACGGTCTCCTCGTGCGTGGGTCCGAGCACAAACTCGCGGCCGTGGCGGTCATCAAAGCGCACAAGCTCCTTGCCATAGGCATCGATACGGCCGGACTCACGCCACAGCTCGGCGTCGACCATAATGGGCATCATGAGCTCCTGAGCGCCCGCAGCGTCCATCTCGTCGCGCACGATGTTCTCGATCTTGCGAATCGAGCGCCAAGCAAGCGGCAGGTAGGAATACAGGCCGGCGGCCTCCTTGCGGATCATGCCGGCACGGAGCAGCAGGCGGTGACTGGCGAGCTCGGCGTCCGCCGGATCCTCTTTAAGCGTCGGCGCATAGAGCTTAGACATATACATTGCTCGGGTCATTTATTACTCCTCAATAAGCTTGTCGACCTCGGCCATCAGCGCGTCGACAATTTGATCCTCAGCTACTTTACCAATGATCTGGCCATGCGAAAAGAGCAGGCCCTGACCACGTCCGCAGGCAACACCCAGGTCGGCGTCAGATGCCTCTCCGGGGCCGTTGACCGCACATCCCATCACGGCGATCGAAAGCGGCGCGGAATAGTTCTTAAGCCGCTCGGTGACCTCCTCGGCGATGGGAATAAGGTTAACCTGGCAGCGGGCGCACGTGGGGCACGAGACAATCTCGGGACCACGGCGACGCAGGCCCAGCGACTGTAGAATTCCCCAGGCGACCGGCGGCTCCTCAACCGGATCGGCCGTGAGCGACACACGCATGGTGTCGCCGATGCCTTCGGAAAGCAAGATACCCAAGCCTACAGAGCTCTTGATGGTGCCCTGCAGCTTGGTACCCGCCTCGGTTACGCCCAGGTGAAGCGGAACGTGGGGAATCTCACGCGACAGGGCTCGATAGGTATCGAGCGTCGTTTGCACGCTATGGGCCTTAGCCGAAAGCACAATGTTCGTAAAGCCGCGGTCTTCAAAATGCTTGACGAAACGCTCGCTCGACATCACGAGCTTTTCGGGCTGCGTGAGGTCGTCGCGCTCGGCGATATCCTGCTCAAGCGAGCCGGCGTTCACGCCAATGCGAATCGCGCACCCAGCGGCG
>DXLY01000075.1:0-5669 GCA_019414465.1 Collinsella sp. | reverse complement strand
TCACCGCGTCAACCTTGGCCCAATCGCCAATATTGCCGGGATTGATGCGCAGCTTGGCAGCACCGGCCTCAACGGCACCAATGGCGAGTTTATGGTTAAAGTGGATATCGGCGACAATCGGCACCGGAGACTCGGCGCAGATGGTGCGGAAACCCTCAAGTGCGGCCTCGGTGGGCACACTCACGCGCACGATATCGCAGCCAGCCTGCGCCAACGCGCACACCTGCGCAAGCGTTGCCTGGGCATCAGCAGTATCGGTGCAGGTCATAGATTGGACCACCACAGGCGCGCCGCCACCGATCTGCACGCCGCCCACATGCACGGGGCGCGTCAGCTCGCAAGGCAAAGGATGGGATAAAGACAAACCAAACACTCCCCTACAGAATAAATCGAAGGATGTCGGAACGAAGCATATAGACAAACAGCAGCGCAAAGAGCGCGATGCCCACATAGCTCACAATCGTCTGGACCTTGAGCGGAAGCTCGCGGCCCGCAATCTTTTGAATGATCTCGATGACCAGCTTGCCGCCATCGAGTGGTGGGATGGGCAGCAGGTTCATAAAGCCAAGCGAGAACGAAATGAGGGCGGCAAACGAAAGGAACGTGGCAGGGCCGGCAGCAGCAGCCTGTGAGGACATAACGCTAATACCCACGATCGAAGAAGACTGATCGAGAATCTCCATCGTATGCTGCGGCTGGAGTAGGCGCATAACGCCATCCGCCGTCTGTACAACATAGGAGAATGACAGACGCGCCGAGGTGATCGGGTCTAAACGGACCACCTGCATAGAGGCATACACACCCAGGCGCTCGTCCTCTTTGAGCGCAACCGTGGTCGAATGCTGCTTGCCGTCACGCTCGTACTCGATGGCGATATCGTCCTTACCGGCAGCCTTGCCGATGGCATCGTAAACGTCCATCCAGGTAGAGCACGATACTCCGTCAACCGAAAGGATCGCGTCGCCGCCCTCGATACCCGCCTTGGCGGCAATAGACCCCCCGTCAACCTGACCGATCACGTTGGTATCCATCGGCACGGTGACACCCGCAATGGAATAGATGCTCATAAGGAGCAAAAAGCCCGTCAAGATATTGACAATAATGCCCGCGAGCAGCATAAAGGCGCGCTTGAGAAAGCTCTGGCCAAGATAGGTGTGCGAACGCTCTTGTGCAAGGAACTCGGCCTCGCCGCACGGCAGCTCCCACGCATCGCCCTCGGCAGTTGAATGTTCGCGATCGAAACGGCGGCCGTCAAAGGTGGTGTACCCCGCCGCATCTCGCGGCAGCGTCTGATACTTGGTGGGATAGTAGCTCGGCGAGGGCTTCTCCCCTTCCTCATACCAGGGTGCGATGGAGCCCCAGCCAAGCAACAGGGCGCATGCCTCAAGCACATCCTCCTCGGAAAGCTCGAGCTCGACAGCAAGGTCGGCCACGGTCACGCGACCATGACGATAGATAGCCGCGAGCACGCGATCGGCACACGAGACGTCGGTCGGATCCATACCGCAGATGGCAGCGTAGCCACCCAGCAGCAGCGGGGTCACGCCAAACTTGGTTCCAATGCGACGCGACGTGTAATGAATGTCAAAGCGGCACGGCAGGCCCAAAAAGAACTCGGTCACACGGACGCCGCAGGCACGCGCCGCCAAAAAGTGGCCGCCCTCGTGCAAAAACACGAGGACGGAAAGCATCAGCAGGCCCCAAAAGACCGATGAGAGAACGCTCAGAACAGTATCCATAAAACGAAAAAGCAATCCTTATGGGTTAGGAACGGGTTGCGGCGAGCACCTGCGCAGCCTTTTCACGCGCCCACGCATCGATGTCGCGAAGCTGCTCAAACGAATCGACCGCCTGCATATCGTGGGCATCCATGCAGGATTCCACAATGCGATCGATATCGGTAAAGCTGCAGCTATCGTGCAGGAAGGCATCGACGGCAACCTCGTTGGCGGCATTGAGCACGCACGGCATGGTGCCGCCCGTCTTGCCGGCACGCTCGGCCAGTGCCAGACAGCGGAAGGTATCCATGTCGGCAGCATCAAACGTGAGCTGCCCCAGCTCGCGAAAATCGATACGAGGCGCCGGGGTATCCCAACGCTCGGGATACGAGAACGCGAACTGGATGGGAATACGCATGTCGGAAGCACCGAGATGCGCCATCACGGAGCCGTCGGCAAACTCGACCATAGAGTGAATCTTGGACTGACGCTGCACGACCACGTTAATGAAATCGAGGTCGCAGTTAAACAGGTGCATGGCCTCGATGCGCTCCAGGCCCTTGTTCATGAGGGTGGCGGAGTCGATGGTGATCTTGGCACCCATGGCCCACGTGGGATGTGCGAGGGCATCGGCACGCGTCACGCGATTGAGCTCGTCGCGCGTGCGGCCAAAGAACGGACCGCCCGAGCAGGTGAGCCAAATGCAGTGGGCCTCGCGCGGGTTCTCACCCAGATAGCACTGGTAGATGGCGGAATGCTCAGAGTCAACTGGAATAAGCTGGCCCGGTTGCGCCAACGGCATAAGCAAGTCGCCACCGACGACGAGGGACTCCTTGTTGGCAAGGGCAAGGCGCTTATTCGAGGTCAAGGCCGCATGGCTCGCCTCGAGACCGGCGGCGCCCACAATAGCGACAAGCACGCAGTCGACATCGTCGCGACGCGCGAGCTCGCAAACCGCCTGCGCGCCAACGCCGAGCTTCGTTCCCTCGGGCAACTCCTGCAGCACGGCATCATCGCCATGAGCGACATCGGCCACGGCAACCGCCGAAACCGAGAACTCGCGGGCAGCGGCAACGAGCTCGAGGGTACTGGAGTTAACGGACAGCGCCGTCACCTGCAGGCAATCGGCATGCTGGCGGCACACATCGAGCGCCTGGGTGCCGATAGAGCCCGTACAACCCAGGATGGCAACGCGAAGGCGTCCATCGGGGCCATACGTCGTCTGGAAGGACATTACAGCACGCCTCCGATCATCAGCAACAGCCGTGCGGTGATGCAGCCGAAGATAAGCGAATCGCTACGATCGAGCATTCCGCCGTGGCCCGGGATAAGGTTGCCGGAATCCTTGACGCCCACACCGCGCTTGATGCGCGACTCGATAAGGTCGCCGATAACGCCCAGAATGGACACGACCACGCCGCACAGCAGCGCATAGGGCAGGCTGAGCTTGTAGAAGTGCGTCGCCCACAGGATGAGCCAAATCAAAACCGAGCCCAGGATGCCGCCAACAAACCCCTCCCAGCTCTTTTTGGGAGAGATCTTGGGAACCATCTTGTGTTTGCCGATACGGCTGCCCACGATGTAGGCAAACGAATCGGAGACCCAAAGGGACGCGCAAACGCCCACTGAAAGCAGGGCGCCGGCAAAACCGGGCACGGCATCGCGCAGCAGCACGATAGCCGACAGCATAAAGCCAGTGTAGATGGGACCCATGAGCGTCACGGCCACATCAGAGATGCGGGTACGCGGCGACCAAACATACCAAATGCCCACAGCGAGCATCAGGGCAAAAAGCAGGGCATTCAGCAACATCGAATCGCCCAACGCCGACAGCGGAAAGAGTACGGCGGCAGCGATACCCATGCGCTCGTTAGCCATCTTGCCATCGAGCCTCGTCATACGGAAAAACTCATAGCAGCACAGACCGCTCATGACAGAAACAAAGATGGCCGTGGGCACGATACCCAAAACCAGGCACAGGATAAAGACAACGGCGTAGACGATACCGGCGGCGGCACGGGTGATAAGGCCCGCCAGCCACGAACCGGTGCCGCTCTTTGCTGCAGGTGCTCCCGCAGTGGCAGCCTTGCGCGCAGGCGCCGCGGAAACTGGCGTCTTGGGAGCAGATGCCTTGGGACGATCGGACACGATTAAGCCTCCTCGGTCTTGCTCAGTCCACCAAACCTACGGTCACGGCCCTGATAGGCCAAAATGGCGTCGACAAGGCCCCAACGATCAAAGTCGGGCCAATAGGTATCGGTGACGTAGAATTCGGAATAAGCCACCTGCCACAGCAGATAGTTCGAAAGGCGCAGCTCACCAGAGGTGCGAATCACAAGTTCGGGATCGGGAAGACCGGCGGTATAGAGGCGGGAAGCCACCATGTCGTCATCAATTGCGGCAGGATCGATCTTACCGGCGGCAGCGTCGGATGCGATCTGACGGACAGCGCGGGTAATCTCGGCACGCGCGCCGTAGTTGACGGCAAGCGCCAGCGTCATACCGGTGTGATCGGCGCATTCGGCAAGACCGCGCTCAAAAACGTCGCGAGTCTTCTTGGGCAGCGCGGAAATGTCACCCAAAAAGACTACGCGCACATTTTCGCGCTTCAGAAGCGGCAGCTCGTCGATAAACGTCTTGGCAAACAGGTGCATCAGAACGTTGACTTCGTGCTGCGGTCGATTCCAGTTTTCGGTCGAAAATGCATAGGCCGAAAGCACGTCGACGCCCAGGCGCACGCAGGCGGTAATGATCTCGCGCAGCGAGACGATACCCGCCTTGTGGCCCTCAGTGCGTGCAAGACCGCGCGACGTGGCCCAACGACCGTTGCCGTCCATGATGCACGAGATATGGTGCGGAATGTTATTGAGGTCAAGGTCGGAAAAACCGACGTCCGCAGGGGCGTCGGCAAAGTACTCGACCAGTTTATGCTCGTCGTATTGCACCTTAGATCTCCATGACCTCGGCTTCTTTTTCCTTCAGAAGCTCCTCGACCTTGGCGACATACTCATCGGTGTGCTTCTGGACCTTGGCCTGCTCGCGACGGACATCGTCCTCGGTGAGCTCCTCATCGCGCTCGAGCTTGTTGTTGAAGTCGCGACGGATGTTACGGATAGACACCTTGGCCTGCTCGGCGTACTCGCGGCACTCCTTGACGAGTTCGCGACGGCGCTCCTCAGTGGGGGCCGGGAACGGCAGACGAACGACGGTGCCATCGGAGTTGGGGGTAATGCCCAGATCGGAAGCGCCGATGGCCTTGACGATAGCGTTGATGAGCGCCTTGTCCCACGGCTCGATGAGCAGCATGTGAGCCTCGGGGGTCTTGACGGCGGCAACCTGCGTGACCGGCGTGGGAACACCGTAATAATCAACGGTGATGTCGGACAGAATGTTGGCGTTGGCGCGACCGGTACGGACCTTGGAGAAGTTATGCTTGAGGGACTCGAGCGACTTGTCCATATGGGCGGTGATGTTCTCTGCCATGCTTAATCCTCCTGATAGACGAGCGTGCCGACGGGCTCACCCGCGAGCGCGCGCTTGACGGTGTCCTCGCCATCGATGTTGAGGACCAAAATCGGCATACGGTTATCCTGGCACAGTGCCGTAGCCGTGGAATCCATAACCTGCAGACCACGGACGAGAACCTCGTGATAGGTAATCTTGTCAAAACGGACGGCATCGGCGCACTTGACGGGATCCTTGTCGTAGATGCCGTCAACCTTGGTGGCTTTAATCAGAATCTCGGCGCCGATCTCGCACGCACGAAGAGCCGCGGCGGTGTCGGTCGTAAAGTACGGATTGCCCGAACCGGCGGCAAAAATAACGACGTTGCCCTTGGAAAGGTGGTTGATGGCGCGACGGCGAATATAGGGCTCGCAGATCTCGTTCATCTGGATAGCGCTCATCACACGGCAGGGAACGTCGTTATGCTCGAAAGCATCCTGCAGGGCG
>DXLY01000074.1:2337-9244 GCA_019414465.1 Collinsella sp. | reverse complement strand
CTACGCCGCCGTCGTTGAACAGGCTGTAGTAGTCGCGGTAGCGCGGATAGAAGTTGACCTCGACCGAGACCACAAAGTTGACGGTCGTGACCAGAATGGTCAAAAACGCAATGAGCGCCGGCACATCGTGGTAGGGCGCGCCATAAAACAAGCCCTTGGCCTGCACGCCAATGGGACCGGCCCAAATAATCACCAGGTGCGCAAAGAGCCCCAGGTTGGTAAACAGGCCCGTGAGCGCCAGCGGCATAAACTGATCGAGCCACTGCAAAAAGAGCCAGGGACTGCGGTCGCTCTGCGGAAAATACCGGTACAGCAGCACCACGTCCCAGGCGAGCATGACGCCGTAGCCCAGGGCAATTGATGCCAACAGGCCCTCGACCGGCGGCAGCCCCAGTGCAAGCGCGGCCAGGGCGAACAGGCACGCCACGCCAATGGCGGCCGCAAAGCTACACAGAATGCCACGGTAATCCTTGATGGCCGTGAGATAGCTCATGCCGTTCCAGTTGACGATCATAATGTTGAACAGCCACAGACACAGCAGCCCCTGCAGCAGCGTGGCGCCCGAGAACAGCAAAAAGACGCCGTAGAGCACCGTGCCCGCAACCAGCATGATGGCGTTGGAGCCCCAAAACGAAGGCAGAATCTCTTCTTCGCGCTCGGCAAAAAGCATGTCCGCCAAAAAGCGCGTGACCGGCATGGAAAAAAAGCTCGTGAGCGTAAGCGACGCCAGCAGCGTATAGGTCACCATGCACACCAGCAAATCCTGGTTGGCGCGCCCCACGCCCCACAGACCGCACAGCACCAAGATACCCACCTGGAGCAGCACGCCCAGCAGCATGGGACCCGTGCACACAATGCCGGCGTAGCCATAGGCGCGCATCGTGGCAAACAGACCCTTGCGCCTAAACAGGCGCTTGAGCTCAAAACCGATTCCGGCCACCGGCTACTCCCCCTCTCTGGGCAGGTCAAACGCACGCGCCGTCTCGTCGTACAGCGCGCGATAGTTGGCGAGCATCTGCTCGTGCAAAAAGTACGTGGCAACGCGACGCTGGCCGCGCTCCCCCATCTCAATGCGACGGGCGCGGCTTGTGCACATGCGCTCCATGGCATCGGCCAGGCCCTTGCGATACATAGGCGGCGTCACAAAACCTGCCACGCCAAAGTCGTCGCCCGGGGCGCCTTCGAGCAGCTCGCGACAGCAGCCCACCTCGGTCGTAACGCAAGGACGACGCGCTGCAAGCGACTCCAGCACGCTGAGCGGCTGGCCTTCGGAGATGCTCGTCAAAATGGTAAAGTCGAGCTTTTCCATGTACTCGACCACGTTGACGCGACCGGTAAAGATCAGGTCGCGCACGCCCAGGGTATCGACCAGCGCGTGGCACTCGGCGCCGTACTCCTCGTCGTCCACGCCGCCCATAATGTGCAGGCGCACCTTGGGCAGGCGCTCGTGCAGCTCAAAGAAGGCGTAGATCATGGTCTTAACGTCCTTGATGGGCGCCAGGCGCACCACCGCGCCAATGTCCACCCAACCGTCATCGGGCTTTAAAGGTATGTCCTTAAAGCGATTAAACTGGATGCCATTGGGAATGACCAGGCATTTGTCCGCATCGCAGCCCATATCGATCTGCGTCTTGCGGGCGTTGTGAAACAGGCTCGTCACGCGGAAGGCGCGACGGTAGATCGCCTCCGAAAGCAGGTAGAAAAAGCGAATCCAGCGGTCCTTAAACGACGGCACCACCCAGTCGGCGCGAATGATCTCTTCCTCGCGTTCGCGGGTATAGATGCCGTGCTCGGTGAGCAGCACCGGCGCATGGTGAACACTTGAGCCCAGGCAGGCGAGCAAGCCGCCGTAACCGGTCGAGATGGCGTGGTACACATCGGCCACCGGCACCTCGCTGCCCAGCAGGTAGAGCACGGGCAGTAGCATGGAGCGCATGGTGTGGAATGCGTCGGCAAAAGGCGTGTAGGGGTACTCGGCCAGGCACACGTCGCGAAAGATATCCATAAAGGTGCGGCTCTGCAAAAACGAGAGCGGGTGCACGCGACGGCGCTGGAAGATATCGAACAGCACGCCCCAATCCGGATTGGAGAGCGACACCAGGCGACGCAGCGCCTCGTGCTCGCGATCGTTATAGTCTGCCTCTTCCTGCTCGCCCGAAAGACGCAGGGCATCGTCCAGAAACACCTCGTGTACCTCGACCACGTTGCTGGGCAGCTCGTAGACAAACTTGCCGCGGTCGGCAGCATGCGCGCCAATCACCCACAGCACAAACTCGTGCTCGGGCATGGCCTGGATATAGCCGTGCATCCAGGTGGACACGCCGCCGTGCACATAGGGGTAGCAACCCTCGAGTACCAAGCAGATTCTCATTTGTCGCCACCCTCCTTGCGCGCAATGGTCACCGTCTTGTCCGTTGCTTTGACCAGGTACAGGTCGCCCGTCAGATGCGTAATCTCGCCACCCGTGACTGCTCCCGGCTCGCCGTTGTTGGCGCGGAACATGAGCCACGCCTCGTCGTGGAAATTGCCCAGGTTAAGCGTCCAGACATCCGCGCTGGTATCCGCGCTCACCGTTACGGACGAAAAGCGCTGGATGGCGCCCGAGCATTCCGAGCCGGTCTGGCGACGCAGGTCGGGCGCAGACTTGGTAAGCCAGTCCAGGTAGTCGGTCAGGCCGCCCTTGTAGACCTCCCAGCCCTCCGTAGCGCCGCGATCGGGGTCCAACAGGTCGTCCGGATGCATAAAGTGCGTGCTCACATAGTGCATGTTGAGCTCGGACACGGCAGCCAGGCGCATATAGGAATCGTCGACCATGCCGCCCGAGACAATACGCGGTTGCTCCACGATGCCATCGCTCGCCACGCCAAACTCCTGCACGTACGGCAGGTCGGTGCCATCCTCAAAATACGTACTAGCAATGGTCTTAATGCGCGGCACGTCCTCGCCAATAATCTTGCGCGCGCGGGCCGAAAGGATGTTTGACGGCGGCACGTAGACCGAGCCGTGCGTGTTGGGCAGCACCTCGTCCTGAAAGGCGATAAGCTCGTTGAGCGATGCGACGAGCGTCTCCTTGTTCTTCCACGTCTTGTAGTCGTACAGCGTGCCATAGTCGGTATCCCAGAGCGCCAGCGGCTGATGGTTGTAGCCATGAAAGCCCAGCTCTCCGCCCATCTGCAGCAGCATGCCGCCAAAGTAGCGGAACTGCGTAGTATCGGCCTGGCGCGCGGGCTCGGTCTGGTTGACCGCGTCCTCGTAGTTTTCAATCATCACGCCGGTATAGCGAATGTCGTATTTTTGCGCGAGCTTTTGCAGATCGGGCCACCAGACCTTGGCATAAAAGTCGGCGATGGAAAGCCCGTAGTCGCGCTTGATGTAGGTGCCGTCGCCCGAGGGCACGGGGCTGGGAAAGTCGTCCAAATAGAACACGGCGCTGTTGATGACCGGATAGGCCGTGGCATCGCCGAGTAGGCTGATCGCCGCGGCATAAAACCCGCGCATGACCTTGTCGTAGACACCGATATTGCACACCACGGTGCGTCCGCTACCGCAATCATTCGACCAAATGAGCGGGGCGCCCGCATCGCCGGTCTTAGCCCACTCACGCGCCGTCTCGCGCAGCGAAACCGAAAGCGACGAATCAAAGGGGTCCGAGAGCTCGTAGCGCTCTCCCCCGCCGAGCATAAAGTCCTCGCTCGGCACAATGCTTTCGGCTTTTACATAGTCATATCCGGCCGATTCAATGCCAAGCTTGGGGGCAATCACTTGCAGATAGCTCGAGTTGTCCGGCGGCATGGCGAGCATAAGCGAACCGCCGGCACTCACCCAACTCATAATGTCGGTCAGGTGCGTACCGAGCCTATCGAGCGACGGCATGAGCAAAATAACGCGATCGTAGGAGGCCAGCGAGGGAATGGCATCCGCGCCATCCAGGGCAAGGTCCACGTCGCGGTGCGCGATCTTCATGTCGAGCAGGATCTGGTCAAACTGCTCCTTTACGTCCTCGACGCCGGCTTGATCGGAATCGGTAATGACCAGGCATCTGGGCTTTTGGCCAAATATCGCCGAGGAGGCCGGCACCGCATCGTTGGCGGCAAGCATCCCCAGCTTATGTTGGCCCGCACTGTACTGCACGCCGGCGCGCTCCACCAAAAGCACGGCGGCCATGGCAATAAAGACCGCCCACACCACGAGCAGTCCCATCCAGCGAAAATGGCCCGCACGGTCGCGGATATGCTGCACCACGCTCATCGGGCCTCCTCTCCGTTGCGCCAAAAAGCCAGCTCCTCGCGGTTGGCGGCGCTCAAGTACACATGCTGTTTATCAATCGCATCGATCACACGCTGAACCTCGTCACCATCGCGGCGCATCACCGCCAGGCGCAGGCAAAGCATCCAAACCTCCTGCTCCTCGGGCGCGTCGAGCACCAGCTGGTCGGTCACGGCCTGCGCCTCATCGATCTGGTCGACATCAGCTAGCGCCGCGGCATACCGAATACGCAGCTCAACGGAGTTCTCGCGCTCGCAGCGGCGCGCAAGCAGGCGCGCGTACTGTTGGCGCTGAATCTGAGCCACGCGTCCCTCGGCCAAGCCCGAGTCCAAGTATTCACCAAGAAAATCGCAGTATTCATTGAGATTATGCGCGCTCGGGTCGGTCTTAAAGGCGTGCTCCAGCTGCTGTAGTTTAAGGTCGGACTCCTTAGAGATCTGCGCCACCGCCGTCGCGGCATAGTGCGCCACCTCAACGTCGTCGTTCAGCTTAGCCGCCTGCAGCTGCGCCAGATACGCATCGGGCTCCTCGGTGAGCATGGAGAGCATTAAGCGGCGCCGGTCTGCCGGGTCGTTAACGATGAGCGCCTCCTCGAGCGGGATCACGCCTGCATCGGCTTCACGGTCGTGCACCAAGATGCTGCGATGCAGCTCGTCGTTAATGCGTAGCGATTCTAACGTGGCGTCCTTGGGGTCCGCACCAAACACGGCGCTGCGCGCGATAAGCAGCACCACCAGCAGCGGCCCCCACAACGGCACGAGCACCATCACGGCCAGCATATGCCCGCGCACCGGCAGCAGGCCCAACTTCATAAGCGTCCACAGCACCAGGCAAACCAGCGCATGAATCAACAGCAAGACGGCAGCAACGACAAGCGAGATCAATCGACATCCCCCTCGCCGTTACCAGTGTCGGCAATGTGCTGCAGCAGCGCCACTATGTCCTCGCCGTCGACGGGCTCCACCGCAATCTGCTTCGCGCTTAGGCGCTCGCGGATAATGGGCAAGTCGCACGCCTTTGCCTGACGCATAAGCAGGTAGAGCACGTCACCATCGACCAGACCCGCCGCATCGCTCTCGCGGATTGCCGACCCAATCGCGCCCACCAGCTCGCCGACAGGTTCCATGCCCGGCACCACGCGCAGGAGCAAAAAGCTCCCCATCTTACCGTCTGCCAGCGCCTGCTCGGCCGCGAGTTCCTGGCCAAAGGCCGCCTGCTTGAGCACGCACGTGCCATCGACGCAGCGCTTATCCTGCGCCACCGCCTCGTAATCGAAGGCACGGCCCAGCGCACTTTCGACCAAGCCGCACAAGATGCGGAACAGGTTTTGGTAATAGAGCGTCATTTGGTTCTCGGTCGCACGACGCACAAAGATCAACACGGCGGGTGCCCCGTCGCGCTCGATCGTGTATCCAAACATGGGAAGCCCCGGCGTCAGCTCGCGATTCACCCACAGGTTCGAACGACCCCCGCCGCCCAAAAGGGGCGCAAGCTGCTCAAGCGTGAGCGAGCGCGTGGCGTCTTCGGCAATCACGGGACTCGTCGCCACCAGACGTGCAAACGCCCCGCCCGAAACGTGGTAGATCGCAACCGAATCGTTTTCGAGAATCTCACCCATGAGCTCGCAGCACTTGCGGTAGATGTCGCGCGGGTTGAGCACGTCGAGCTCTTGCGTCACGGCAAAAATCTTGCCGAAGCTATCGTGACGTCCCACAATCTGGCGCTTGTACGTGCGCTTGTCCTCGATGGCATCGTGATAGAGCTGCGTGAGGAACGTATTGCGATTGCGCACGAGCTCGTTTTGGTCGCGCTCCACCTTAATGGCCTCGCTGTTGCGCAGCTGCACATAGCCGCACACGGCGCCCACCACAAAGTACGCGATAAACGGCAGCCAGTTAGACGACTCGTAGAATAGGCCCTGGAAGGTATAGCCATACTGGGTAAAGTAGCTCACAGCCAAGCCCACCGATGCCAACAGCGCCGCAACTAGGCCAAAGTCCAGGCCATACAGTGTGCCGATGAGCACGACGTAGAGCAGGCGATAATCGAGCACGTTGAGCTGGGCCGACTGGGAGAACAGATGATCCAGCACCTCGAACAGGACCCAGGAAACGCCCGTCTCCAGGCATTTAATAGGCAGCGTGCGCATCTGGATGCGGTCGATGGCGGCGCGCAAGGGGTTGACCTTCCCTGCGCGGCCAGCATCCCAGCGAGCCTGAATGGTCGAAAGATCACGAAGCAGATCGTAGCGCTGAAACCAGCCATAGCGAACGCGAACGATGTCGCTGACGGGCAGGGCATAGCCGGCAGAATCGCCATAGGCAACTGAGAGCCCTGGAAACAGCGCCTTGAGGGCCTCGCCCACCTCACCTGAGGTGTGATGGAAGGTATCGGCAACGTCGAGCGTCTCAAAGGAGGCGTCCCAGCTGTCAAAGATGCGGCGCACCAGCACCGCGAGTTCCTCGGCACACAGCAGCGGAAACGGCGCGTCCTCCGCGCCCTGCAAAGCGACCGATCCGGTTAAGCACGCGTCGAACAGCGGCACCAAAAACGGATCATCCAGCGCGGAAGAGGCAGTATACAGGAAAGGCGCGCGCAGAATCTTTGCCTGAACGCCTTCGTGCGCAGCGTAATGGCGGCA